>DATFLO010000033.1:0-13692 GCA_035267605.1 Gammaproteobacteria bacterium | reverse complement strand
TTCCTCCTGCTGTACCCGCGGGCCCAGGTGGGGGTGCTGGTGCCCATCGGCTTCATCCTCACCGTGGTGCGGCTGCCGGCGGTGGTGGTGCTGGTGCTGTGGTTCGCCTTCCAGTTCCTGTCCAACCTCTTCGGCGGCGGGGCGGAGGGTGGCGGGGTGGCCTGGATGGCCCACGTCGGCGGGTTCATCGCCGGCATGGCGCTGCTGTTCCTGTTCAAGCCCCGCGGCCTGCCGCTGTTCGGCGACGGCCGTCCCTGACCGGGTTCAGCCATGGCTGCAAGCGAAGATCGCAAGTCCCTGATAAACCGGATGCCTACCGGCCCCGGCGTCTATCGCATGGAGGACGCCACCGGGGCGGTGGTGTACGTCGGCAAGGCGCGCAACATCCGCGCCCGCATCCGCGGCCACTTCCACAACGCCGACACCGACCCCAAGGCCCGCGCCATGGTGGGCCAGATCCATGACATCCAGGTCACGCTGACCCACACCGAGACCGAGGCGCTGCTCCTCGAGAGCAACCTGATCAAGCGCCACCGGCCGCGCTACAACGTCCTGCTGCGCGACGACAAGAGCTATCCCTACATCTTCCTGTCGCGCAACCACGATTACCCGCGGCTGGCCTTTCATCGCGGGCCGCAGAAGGAGAAGGGGCGCTACTTCGGGCCGTACCCGTCGGCTGGCGCGGTGCGCGAGACCCTCAAGCTCATGCAGCGCATCTTCCCGGTGCGCCAGTGCGAGGACACCTTCTTCGCCAACCGCAGCCGGCCCTGCCTGCAGTACCAGATCGAGCGCTGCAGCGGGCCGTGCACCGGCGAGGTGGACCATGCCACCTACCAGGAGTACGTGCGCCAGGCGGAGCTGTTCCTGGATGGCCGCAACCAGGAGCTCACCGACGAGCTCACCGAGCGCATGGAGGCGGCCTCGGCGGGGATGCGCTTCGAGGAGGCGGCCCGCCTGCGCGACCAGATCCGCGCCATCCGGCGCGTCCAGGAGCACCAGCACGTCTCCGGCGGCAGCGGCGACCACGACGTCATCGCCGTGCGCATGGAGGCCGGGGTGGCCTGCGTGCAGGTGTTCTTCATCCGCGGCGGGCGCAACCTGGGCAACCGCGCCTACTTCCCGCAGCACACCGAGGGCGTGCCGCCGGAGGGCGTGCTGCAGGCCTTCCTGACCCAGTTCTACGACGACAAGCCGGTGCCGGCGTCGGTGGTGGTCAACCGCGATCTGGAGGAGCGCGAGGCCCTGGCCGAGGTTTTCACCGAGCGCATGGGCCGCAAGGTCACCATCACCCACCCCAAGCGCGGGGAGAAGCGCCACTGGGTAGCCATGGCCGAGCACAATGCGGATAATGCCCTCAAGCGTCGGGTGGCCGAGGAGGCCGGGCTGGCGGAGCGCTACCAGGCCCTGGCCGACGCCCTGGGCCTGGAGGGCGTGCCGGAGCGCATGGAGTGCTTCGACATCTCCCACACCCGCGGCGAGGGCACCGTGGGCTCGTGCGTGGTATTCGACCACGAGGGCCCGCGCAAGTCCGACTACCGGCGCTTCAATATTCGTGACGCAGAGGCCGGCGACGATTACGCCGCCATGGAGGAAGTGCTGACCCGGCGCTACGGCCGGCTCAAGCGCGAGGGGGCGGCGCTCCCCGATCTGGTCATCGTCGACGGCGGCCGCGGCCAGCTGGGGGTCGCGGAGCGGGTGTTCGAGGAGCTGCAGATCGAGGGGGTGGAGCTGCTCGGGGTCTCCAAGGGGCCGGAGCGCCGGCCCGGCGAGGAGGATCTGTGGCGGCCGGGAAATTCCCTGGCATTCAGCCTGGATCCCCACGCCAAGGCCCTGCACCTGCTCCAGCAGATCCGCGACGAGGCCCACCGCTTCGCCATCTCCGGCCACCGCCAGCGGCGCGCCAAGGCCCGGCGGGAATCGGCCCTGGACGGCATCCCGGGGGTGGGCGGCAAGCGCAAGAAGGCGCTGCTGCACCATTTCGGCGGTCTCAAGGGCATCCGCGCCGCCGGCATCGAGGACCTGCAGAAGGTCGAGGGCATCAGCCGCTCCCTGGCGGAGCGCATCTACGCCGAATTCCACGCGGGCGGGCAGGGATAGCGCCGGATTCCCTGCCCGCAACCTTTCAGGAACGTACGGAGGCCCGGGTGACCTGGAACGTGCCGAACATCCTGACCCTGATCCGGATCGCGGCCATCCCCCTGCTCATGGGGGTTTTCGTGATCCCGGGCTGGGCCGGCTATGTGACCAGCGCGGTGGTGTTCGTTCTGGCCGCGGTCACCGACTGGCTGGACGGCTACTGGGCGCGGCGCTACGAGCAGACCAGCACCTTCGGCGCCTTCCTCGACCCGGTGGCCGACAAGCTCATGGTGGCCACCGCGCTGGTCCTGCTCACCGCCGATGAGCGCGTGCCGGCCATCCTCACGGTCATCATCATCGGCCGCGAGATCACCATCTCCGCCCTGCGCGAGTGGATGGCGGAGATCGGCAAGCGCGCCGCGGTGGCGGTCTCCTGGATGGGCAAGGTCAAGACCGGCGCGCAGATGGCCGCCATCGTCCTGCTCCTGCTGCATGCGCCGGTGTACGGGGTCGACGCCCACTTGTGGGGCATGGTCCTGCTGACCATCGCGGCCATCCTGACCCTGTGGTCCATGACCCTGTACCTGAAGGCCGCTCTGCCCATGATCCTGGGCACCGAGAGCGGCGGCGAGCAGGGCTCGGCGGAGGAGCCCTGAGCGGCCCGCGCGCTTGACAGGGGCCCGCCGTTCTGGGAAATTACTGGGCCTTCAAGCGGAAGTAGCTCAGCTGGTAGAGCACAACCTTGCCAAGGTTGGGGTCGCGAGTTCGAATCTCGTCTTCCGCTCCAGACATGCCCCGGCTGCCGCCGGCCGCACCCCGCTGGAGCGCCGGCAGCCGGCCGAGGTCGGAAGGGAAAGCTCCGCGCTTTCCCTTTTTCATATCGGCCCCGGACCTCGATTCCCGGCTGGGTGGCAGAGTGGCGATGCGACGGACTGCAAATCCGTTCTACGTCGGTTCGATTCCGGCCCCAGCCTCCAATTGCCCGAACAAAGCCCCGCGCCCGCCGCGGGGCTTTTTGTTGGTCCCTGTCCCTCTTTCCCCGGCAGGATTGCCTAGCCACCGCCGGTAACGGTAAAAGGGGAGAGGATTCCCTGTCCCCCTGGCCACCGAAGGCGACCCATGACCCCCGCAATCCGCACCCTCTCGTTCGTCCTGGCCGCGTCCCTGCCCGTGGCCGCCGGCGCCGCCGAGCCCGCCCCGCAGCCGAACAGCCCCCGCCTGGGCCTGCACCTCGGGGTGGAGCACTTCAAGTGGAAGGAGTCGGATCCCAACCAGCCCTCGCGCGAGCTGCTGGAGGAGTCCGGGCCGCGCCTGGCGGGGACGGTGACCTTCGACAACTTCCTCAAGCCCGACGAGGGCCTGGTCTACGCCCTCAAGGGCCGGCTGTACTACGGGGAGGTGGATTACGACGGCGAGACCCAGGCGGGGGTGCCCCTGCGCACCGACGTGGAATATGCCGGGACGCTGGCCGAGGGCCGGGCGGGCTACCGCTTCCCGCTGACCTGGGCGGGCATGGGTCTGGACGTGCTGGGCGGGCTGGGGGGCGAGTACTGGAGCCGCGACATCCATGACGGTTACGACGCCAACGGCAACAAGGCCCAGGGCTACCAGGAGGAATACACCGTCGCCTACGCCCGCGCCGGACTGGCCCTGGCGGACCTGAGCTACGCCGAGTGGTTCGGCCGGCTGGAGGCGGGGGCCCGCTACCCGCTGGACGTGCAGGAGCGCATCGACGATTTCGATGCCGACCTCAGCCCCGGATCCAAGATCAGCCTCTACGCCAGCTACGAGATCAGCCGCACCACCGCCGCCGGCCACCAGGTGGGGGTGACCTTCTACTACGACAGCTACCGCTTCAAGGAATCGCCCTCGGCGAGCAGCAGCCTCGGTCTGGTGAGGCAGCCCAAATCGGATATGGACGTGTTCGGCCTGCGTCTGGGATGGTTCCTGTAGGGGTCCGGCGCGCGCCCCGCCGCGGCGGACCGGAGCAGGGCAGGTAGGCGGCCGGGTTGCCTAACCCGCCGCGGAACCGGCGGGGCCGCAACAACCATCGAGAGGAACGGCCATGGGAACCGTCATGACCCTGGTGTCCATCCTGGCCATCGTCATCCTGGGGATCATCCTGTACATGACCATCCGGGGGGCCTGAAGGCCACCGCCGAACCGCTAGCCCCCCAGCACGCCCAGCAGCAGCCCCACCAGCAGCAGCCCGAAAAGGGCGGCCACCAGCCACCCGGTCCCGCGCGGGGCCGGCCGGCGGCGGTCCCGCTCCACCTCCTCGCGCAGCATCCGCTCCATCCCCGGTGTCGTCCGCAAGCAGCAGCTCATGGGCAGAGGTCCTCGGTCACGGCCGCGGGCCGGTTGGTGAGCGTTTACGTTCTCTTTTCGTTCTCACCGCTCAGGTAAGCGCCCGCACGGTGCCCACCACCAGGAAGATGGCCCCGACGATCGCCAGCGGCAGCACCTCGCCGCGGGGCCGACCCTTGCGGTACAGGTTGGCGGCGCTGACCTCCAGGATCAGCCCGAACAGGATGGCGGCGGTGGCCACGATTTCGGGGGGCATGGCGCCTCCGGCTTGGGGGCATGGAGAGGATCTGGTGGCCGGGGTGGGACTCGAACCCACACGGAGGTAACCCTCCAGCAGATTTTAAGTCTGCGGCGTCTACCGGTTCCGCCACCCGGCCCGGGGCAAGCAGTCCGCCGTGCGCGACCGGGGGAAATGGTACCACGGCCGCGGGGCCGGGAAAGGTCTCCCGTGACCGCGGCCAACCCCGTGGTCGGATCCATTCCCGAACGCGGCTCACAGGCCATCCTCGAAAGCCGCCTGCGGGTGAAGGCGGAAAATAATTACCCGGGAGAAGGGGGATGGGCTGAAAGGGACCGCTCACACCGGTTTCGGATTTTATTTAACATAATATACATTATGCGCAATCCAGATGGCCGCGAACCAGCCCCCCGGCCACTACGCCGGGGGCCGCCAGCCCTTCGGCCGCTCCCCTCAGGCGGCCCCGGAATCCTCCTCGATCACCGTATCGGCTACCTCGGTCCGGCGCGCTTCCTCCAGCGCCTCGGCCCGGGAAACCTCCTCCTCCCGGCTGGGCTTGGCCGGCAGGAACCGGTCCATGATCACGCAGGCCACCAGGTCGCCGGTGACGTTGAGGCTGGTGCGGAACCGCTCCAGCACCTGGTCCAGGCCGATGATCAGCGCCAGCCCGGTCAGCGGCACGCCGGCGCTGTTGAGCACGGTGGCCAGCACCACGATGCCCACGCCCGGCACCGCCGGGGTCCCGATGGAGGCCCCCAGGGCGGTGATCACCAGGGCCACCAGGGCGCTCACCGGGAGGTCCATCTGGAACATCTGGGCCATGAAGATGGTGGCCAGGCCCTGGTACAGGGCCGTGCCGCCCATGTTCACCGTCGCCCCCAGGGGTACCACCAGTTGCGCCAGCGACGGCCGGATGCGCAGCTGCTCCTCGGCGCTGCGCACCGTGACCGGCATGGTGGCCGCCGAGCTGTTGGTGGAGAACGCCAGGAGGAAGGCCTCCCGGATGCCTGCGAAGAACCGCCAGGGATTGCGGCCCCCCAGGGTCGCCACCAGGGTCAGGTACACCGCCAGCAGGACGCTCATCCCCAGTACCACCGTCCCGGCGTAGAAGCCCAGCCCGCTCAGCACCTGGGGGCCGGTCCTGATCATGGCCTGGGCCAGCAGGCCGAACACCGCCACCGGCGCGAACGTCATGGCCGTGCCCACCACGGCCATGGCCACCGCCTGCACCGACCCGAACAGGTCCAGCAGCGGCCTCGCCGAGATCGGGGTCAGGCTGAGCAGGGCCAGGCCCAGGACGATGGAGAAGATCACGATCTGCAGCATGTCGCCTTCGGCGATGGCGCCGAGGGGGTTGGTGGGCAGGATCTCGGTGATCTGCCCCGGCAGGTCCACCAGGTCGATGCCCTCCTGCTGGGAGGCGCCCTGGCCGCTCGCGTTGGCCGCCATGCCCGCGGCCGGCGAGCCCGGCGCAGGTGCGGCCGCCTCCGGGATACGGCCGCTCATGCTCCCCACGTCCACATAGGCGCCCGGCTTCAGCATGAGGCCGATGGAGATGCCGATCACCACCGCCAGCACCGTCGCCCCGAGGAAGTACACCCCCAGCCAGATGCCCGTGCTCTTCAGCTGCTGGACGTCGCTGGCGGCGGCGATGCCCCGGATGATGGAGGCCAGGATCAGCGGCACCACGATCATCTGGATGAAGCCCAGGAACAGGTGGCCCGGTAGCGCCACCCACTCGCCGATGGCCAGCGCGGTCGGCCTCGTCACCCAGCCCATGTCGGGGCTGAGCAGGGTGCCGACGACAACACCCAGCACCATGGCGATGAGCACCTGCAGCCACAGGCGCCCGGTGGTCAGGCGGCGCAGGGGCTCGGTCAGGCTCTTGAGGCTGCGGGGATGGAGGTATTCCAGGGAGGAGAACAGGTTGCCGATCATGCGGTGCGCGTTCCTCGGTAACGGGCGAATCGGGACCAAAACCGGATCATCGCATTCCCGACGGCCGGCGCGGAATGGCCGGGGCCCTGGCGTCCCCGGGCTGGCGTGCCCCGGGCCGAAAGTGGTTGGATAGGAGGAACCCTCAGCCAAGCAAGGGAGCGACCCATGAAATTCCAAGGCTGGTTCGTGGCCGCGGCCATCAACGTCGTCGTTACCGGCTACACCGCCCTCTATGCCCTCAAGATCCCGGACACCTTCATGTCGGGTCTGGCCACCATCCTTCTGCTGTGGACGCTGGAAGGCATTTATTCGGCGTCCCGGCCTTCCCCGGCCACGCAGTGACCTAGCTCTGGTGGCGGGGGACCGGGGGGCTCCCGGACCCCCGCCCCGCTGGGGTACACTCCCCCGCCATGAGCGCAACCGACCCCGGCACCGATGCCGTCGAGGCGCTGGCCGCCGCCGAATTCCCGGTGGCCCGGCGCCACGTCTACCTCAACCACGCCGCCATCAGCCCCTGGCCGGAGCGGGCCAGGCGGGCGCTGGGCACCTTCGCCGACGGCATCACCGAGGACGGCTCCCTCCACTTCGCCGACTGGCAGGCGAAGGACGGCGAGCTGCGCGAGCGCCTGCGGGCCCTGGTGGGCGCCGCCTCCAGCGACCACGTCGCCCTGGTGCCCAACACCTCCGCCGGCCTGTCGCTGGTGGCCGCGGGCCTGGACTGGCGGGCCGGCGACAACGTCGTCATCACCGATTCGGAATTTCCCAGCAACCGCATGGCGTGGGAGGCCCTGGCCGACCGCGGGGTGGCGGTGCGCGAGGCCGCCTGTACCCCGGCCGATACGGCGGACTGCGAGGCCAGCCTGCTGCACCTGGTGGACGAGCGCACGCGGCTGGTGAGCGTCAGCAGCGTCCAGTTCGGCACCGGCCTGGCCCTGGACCTCGCCCGCCTCGGGCGCGAGCTGGCCAGCTCCCCCACCGCCTTCTGCGTGGACGCCATCCAGAGCCTGGGCGCCTTCCCCCTGGACGCGACCGCCATCGGCGCCGACTTCGTGGCGGCCGACGGCCACAAGTGGATGCTCGGCCCGGAGGGGCTGGGGGTGTTCTACTGCGCGCCGCAGTGGCTGGAGCGGCTCGAACTGCACCAGTGGGGCTGGCACATGGCCGAGCCCTTCGCCGACTTCGACGCCCGCGACTGGCACCCGGCGCCCACCGCCCGCCGGTTCGAGCCCGGCACCCCCAACACCCCCGCCAACCATGCCCTGGAGGCGAGCCTGGCGGTGCTGCAGGAGGCCGGGATCGAGACGGTGGCCCGGCGCATCGCCGCGCGGGTGGACCACCTGATCGCGGGGCTCGCCGCCCTGCCCGGCGTGGAATTCGTCTCCCCGACCGAACCCGGCCGCCGCGCCGGCATTGTCACCGCCCGCTTCGGCGAGCGCACCGACGCGGTCTACCAGGCCCTGCGCGACCACGGCGTCCAGGTCCTGCCGCGCGCCGGCGGGGTCCGCTTCGCCCCCCACTTCTACAATTCCTTCGCGGGCCTCGACCACGCGCTCAACGTGGCCGGCGACGCCCTGCGCGGCTAGCCGCCCGCCCCGCCCTTCCCCGCCGCCGGCCCGGCACAGCGGGTCAGTGAGCGTTTACGTTCTCTTTTCGTTCTCACCCGCCTCCCGGTCTATCCCACCGGAAGCCGCAGGCCGTCGTAGGCGGGCTCCATGCCCGCCGGCAGTTCGGCGGCCAGGGCCGAGAACTCGATATCGTGCGTGAAATGGGTGAACACCGTACGCCGGGCGCCGATGCGCTCGGCGGTTGCCAGCGCCTCCTCCACGCGCATGTGGGTGGGGTGGTCGCGGTAGCGCAGGCAGTCGAGGATGAGGGTGTCCAGGCCTGCGAGCAGGGGCCAGGAGTCGTCGGGGATGGTCTTGACGTCGGTGATGTAGGCGAGGTCGTTGAAGCGGTAACCGAAGATGGACCAGCGGCCGTGCTCCACCGGGATGGGGGTGACGCGGATACCGCCCCAGTCCAGGGGGGCGTCAATGGGCCGGGCCTCGAGGACCGGGATGTACCAGCCCTTCTCCGGCGGCGGCGGGTCGCCGAAGCAGTAGTGGAAGCGCTGCGCGGCGGCCTCCAGCACGGTGTCCCGGCCGTGGACCGGGATCACCTGCTCCTGCAGGCCGTTGAAGGCCCGCATGTCGTCGATGCCGTTGATGTGGTCGGCGTGGGTGTGGGTCAGGAAGACGGCGTCCACCCGGTCCATGCCCTCGCGCAGGGCCTGATGCCGCAGGTCGGTGCTGGTGTCCACCAGCAGCGACTCGCCGGCGTCGCCGCGCACCCAGAGAGAGGCCCGGCTGCGCCGGTTGCGGGGGTCGGCGGAGGTGCACACCGGGCAGTGGCAGCCGATGACCGGGGTGCCGGCGCTGGATCCGGAGCCGAGGATCACCGCCTCCATCGCCCTCCCCCTTCAGGCCGGCTCGATGGCGAACAGGCGCAGGAAGTTGGCGGTGGTGGCCGCCGCCAGCTCTTCCAGAGACTCGCCCCGCTCGGCCGCCACGCGCTCCGCGGTGTAGCGGACAAAGGCCGGCTGGTTGGTCTTGCCGCGGTTGGGCTCGGGCGCCAGGTAGGGGCTGTCCGTCTCCACCAGGAGGCGGTCCGCCGGCACCTTCTGCGCCACCTGGCGCAGCTCCGGGGCGTTCTTGAAGGTGACGATGCCCGAGAAGCTGATGTAGAAGCCCGCGTCCAGGGCCGCCTCGGCGGTGGCCCAGTCCTCGGCGAAGCAGTGCATGACGCCGTTGACGCCGCGCTCGGCGGCCTCCCGCACCATGGCCACGGTATCCTCGCGGGCGTTGCGCGAGTGGATGATCAGGGGCAGGCCCAGCCTCCGGGCGGCCTCGATGTGGTTGCGGAAGCGCGCCTTCTGGGTCTCCGGCTCCACCTGGTGGCGGAAGTAGTCGAGGCCGGTCTCGCCGATGCCCACCACCTTGGGGTGGGCGGCCAGCTCGGCCAGGCGGTCGGCGGTGGGCTCCTCCACGTCGGCATAGTTGGGGTGGACACCCACGGTGGCGTAGATCTCCGGGTCGGACTCGGCCACCGCCAGCACCGCCGGGAAGTCCTCCAGGCACACCGAGATGTTGAGCAGGTAGCGCACCCCGAGGTCCCGGGCGTTGCGCACCAGCTGATCCCGCTCCTCCGGGTAGTCGGGGAAATCGATGTGGCAGTGGCTGTCGGCCAGCTCGATCACGGCGTCGGTCTCCTTAGCCTTCGGCTTCTTCCACCTTCCGGAACACCGGCGTCGGCTTGGTCACCCGCAGCACCTCGGGGCGCACCCCCCAGGCGGCGTCGCGGTCCAGCCGGGCGCCGGCCAGGGCATAGCCCATCTGCTCGAACATGCGCTCGCAGGCCACCGGCATCACCGGCCACAGGTGCAGCGCGGCAATGCGCACCGTCTCAAGCAGGTTGGCCAGGGCCACGCCCAGGCGCTGGGTCTGCCCTTCCTTGTTGAGCACCCAGGGCGCCACCTCGTCAACGTAGGTGTTGCCCCGGCGCACCACCTCGAACACCGCCTCCAGCGCGCGATGGAAGCGCAGGCCCGCCATGTGCTCCTCGTAGACGCCCGGCAGGGCGTCCAGCTGGGCCTTGAGGTCGGCGTCGGCATCGGTCTCCACCGCCGGCGGCACCACCTCCTCGCCCAGGTACTTGCGCTGCATGGACAGGGTGCGGTTGAGCAGGTTGCCCAGGTCGTTGGCCAGCTCCTCGTTGGCCCGGCGCACCATGGCGGCGTCGGAGAAGTCGCCGTCCTGGCCGAAGGGCACCTCGCGCAGCAGGAAGTAGCGCAGCTGGTCGGTGCCGTAGTGATCGGCCAGGGCGAAGGGGTCGAGGACGTTGCCCTTGGACTTGGACATCTTCTGCCCCTCCTTCGTCCACCAGCCGTGGGCGAAGATCTGACGCGGCAGGGGCAGCTCGGCGGCCATGAGCAGGGCCGGCCAGTAGACGGCGTGGAAGCGCAGGATGTCCTTGCCGATCAGGTGCAGCTCGGCGGGCCAGAATTTATCGAAAAGCCCTTCATCTTCAGAGCCATACCCGAGGGCGCTGATGTAATTGGTGAGCGCGTCGATCCACACGTAGATGACGTGGTCGGGGTCGTCGGGCACGCCCACGCCCCAGGTGAAGGTGGTGCGGCTGATGGACAGGTCGCGCAGGCCCTGCTCCAGGAAGCTCAGGATCTCGTTGCGGAAATTCTCGGGCTGGATGAACTCCGGGTTGTCCCGGATGTGGGCCACCAGGGCCTCCTGGTAGGCGGACAGGCGGAAGAAGTAGCTCTCCTCCTGCACCCGCTCCAGGGGATCGCCGGTCTCGGCGTCGCAGCCGTCCACCACCTGGCTGTCGGGCACGTAGGCCTCGTCGCTGACGTTGTACCAGCCCTCGTAGACGCCCTTGTAGATGGCGTCACGCTCGCGCAGCAGCTGCCACAGCTTGCGCACGCCGGCGGCGTGACGGTCCTCGGTGGTGCGGATGAAGTCATCCAGGCCGATCTCCAGGCGCTGCCACAGGTCGCGGTAGCGCTGCACCACCTGGTCCGCGAGGGCCTGGGGCTCGATGCCCTGGCGCTGGGCGGAGCGCTCCACCTTGAGGCCGTGCTCGTCGGTGCCGGTGAGGAAGTAGACGTCGCGGCCGAGCAGGCGCTGGTAGCGCGCCACCGCGTCGGCCGCCACCGTGGTGTAGGCGTGGCCGATGTGCGGCACGTCGTTGACGTAGTAGATCGGCGTGGTCAGGTAGAACGGCTTGCCCGCGGGATCTTCGCCCATGAGGGTGTGGCTCTCGCCTGTTGACTGGGTGGGGGGTGGAACCGGCTAGGGCCGGGAGGCCGGCACGGGGATGCGGGCGGGTCCGTCGGCGGGCTTGCCCTTGGAGCCGCAGCCGCCGCAGCCTCCCTTGCCGCCGCCGCCGCCGCCGTCGCCGTTACCGGTCTCGTGGCGCAGGCAGCACTTGAGCCGGCCGCACATGCCGGTGGCGCTGCTGGAGTTGGGCTCGATGCCCTGCTCGCGCGCCATGCGTACGTTCACCGGCGGGAACTCCTCCATGTGCTGGCTGCAGCACAGGGTCTTGCCGCAGGGGCCGAGGCCGCCCACCAGGGCCGCCTCGTCGCGCACGCCGATCTGGCGCATCTCCACGCGGATGTGGAACTCGCGGGCCAGGATGCGTACCAGCTCGCGGAAGTCCACCCGCTGCGGGGCGGTGAAGTAGAAGGTGCCGCGGTTGCCGTCGAAATCCAGCGCGACCTTGGCGACCTTCATCTCCAGCCCGAGGGCCCGGGCCTTGCGGCGGGCGAAGCGCAGCGCGGCCTTCTCGCGCTCGCGCAGGGACTCCAGCCAGGCCTGGTCGCGGCTGGTGAGGCGGCGGACCACCCGCTGCACGCGACCGGGGAAGGGGCGGTGGCCCTCCTCCACCGTGCCGATGACTACATCGGCCACCTCCGTGCCGCTGTCGGTCTCCACCAGCACCCGGTCGCGGGCGCTGAGGGAGTCGTCGTCCACCGGCATGACGAGAACGGCGTCCGAATGCTCGGTGCGGATCCCGATCTGCTTGCTCATGGCTCCGTCCTGGGCTGCGGCGCCGCCCGTTCCGGCCGGCGCCAGGCCAGCAGGAATTCCTCGGCGGCCAGGAGGGTGTTGGCCCGACCGGCGACTGCCTCGGCCAGCCGCTCGGCTGCCCGCAGCAGGGCGTCCAGGGCGGCGAAGCCCTGCTCCGCCGCCTGCGCCGCCAGCTGCTCGCGGCGGTCGGGATTGGCCAGCGCATCGTCTCCGGCGCGGCCGGCGCTGACCGTAACACGGGCCAGGTCGCGCAGCCAGGCCAGCAGGTGCGGCAGCCAGGCATCCGGCTCCGCCTTGGCCCAGCTGGCGGCCAGCTCCAGTACCGATTCTCCCTCCCCCGTGCGGGCCGCCGCAAGGCCCGCCACCACCGCATCGCGCTCGGCCACCAGGTCCCGCTCCGCCAGGGCCAGGGCGCGGCCGGGGGCGCCCCCGCTCAGGCGCGCCGCCAGGACGGCGCGCTCGGCCGGCACCCCCTGGCCTTCCGCCAGCCAGCGGCCGAGGCGGTCGCCGGCTACCGCGCGGAAGGCCACGGTCTGGCAGCGGCTGCGGATGGTGGCCAGCAGGCGGTCGGGCCGGTGGCTGATGAGCAGGAAGTGGACCGCCCCCGGCGGTTCCTCCAGCAGCTTGAGCAGGGCGTTGGCGGCGTAGTCGTTCATGGCCTCGGCCGGGTCCACCAGCACCACCCGCCGACCGCTCTCCTGGGGCGTGAGGCTGCTCTGGCGGGTGAGATCCCGGATCTGGTCGATGCGGATCTCCTCGCCCCGCGCCGCGCTGAGCTCGACGTAATCCGGGGCGGTGCCGGCGGCGTAGTGGCGGCACGGGGCGCATTCCCCGCAGGGCCCCGCGGCCGGTCCGCGGGCGCACAGCAGGGACGCCGCCATGCGCAGGGCGGCGGTGCGCTTGCCGGTTCCCTCGGGACCGGCGAGGAGCAGCCCCTGGGGCACCCGGGCCCGGTTCAGGCCGCCTGCAAGCAGCCCCACCGCGGCCTCCTGGCCGATCAGACCCCAATCGCCGCCCTCAGCCATTGCCCCGCCACTCGGCCAGCTCCCGTGCCAGCCAGTCGTCCAGGGCCTGGGCCACCTCCCGCCAGCCGCGCCCGGCGTCGATGGGATGGAAGCGGTCCGGGTCGGCCAGGGCCCGTTCGCGGTAGGCCGCCTGCACCCGCTCCAGGAAGTCCAGGCCCTCCTGCTCGAAACGGTCGTTGGCCCGCCCTTCCCCGGCCCGCCGGCGCAGCCCCTCCTCCGGCGGCAGGTTGAACAGCAGGGTGCGGTCGGGCTGAAAACCCCGGTGTACCCACTCCTCCAGGACGCGGATGCGCGCCGCGGGGATCCCCCGTCCGCCCCCCTGGTAGGCGTAGGTGGCATCGGTGAAGCGGTCGCAGATCACCCACCGGCCGGCCTCCAGAGCGGGGCGGATGACCGCCTCCAGGTGCTGGGCGCGGGCGGCGAACATGAGCAGGGTCTAGGTGTCCTCGCCGGGGGCCTCGCCGTCGGTGCCCTTGAGCAGTGCCCGGATGGCCTCGGCCAGCGGGGTTCCGCCCGGTTCGCG
>DATFLO010000032.1:0-9400 GCA_035267605.1 Gammaproteobacteria bacterium | reverse complement strand
GGGGCGAATGGAACGGCTGGTGCGCGAACTGGTGGGGGAGGCCTAGGTGCTCTATCACCTGCTTTACCAGTACTGGGGCGACCTGCCCGGCTTCTCGCTGTTCCAGTTCATTACCTTCCGCACCATCGCGTCGACGCTGACGGCGCTGGTGGTGTCGTTCGTGGTGGGGCCGTGGATGATCGAACGGCTGACCCGCTTCAACATCGGCCAGACCGTGCGCGAGGACGGTCCCGAGAGCCACCTGCCCAAGGCGGGCACGCCCACCATGGGCGGCGCCCTGATCCTGGTGGCGCTGCTCGGCCCCACCCTGCTGTGGGCGGATCTGTCCAACCGCTACGTGTGGGTGGTGACCCTGGCCACCGCGGCCTTCGGGCTCATCGGTCTGGCCGACGACTACCTCAAGCTGGCCAAGCAGGATCCCCGCGGCATCGGCGCCGCCGCCAAGTTCGGCGGTCAGCTGGTGGTGGCGACGGCGGCGGCGGTGGCCCTCTACAGCCTCGCCGATGAGCCGGCCGCCACCGCGCTGTCGCTGCCGTTCATCAAGAACCTGCTGATCCCGCTGGGGATCCTCTACATCCCGCTGGCGATCCTGGTGGTGGTGGGGGCCTCCAACGCCGTCAACCTCACCGACGGCCTGGACGGTCTGGCCATCTTCCCGGCCCTGATGATCGCCTTCGGCCTCGGCATCTTCTCCTACGTGACCGGGCACGCGGGCTTCGCCGACTACCTCAACATCCCGCACGTGGCCGGCGCCGGGGAGATGGCCGTGATCTGCGGCGCCTTGATCGGCGCCGGGCTCGGCTTCCTGTGGTTCAATGCCTATCCGGCCCAGGTGTTCATGGGCGACGTGGGGGCGCTGGCCCTGGGCGCCGCCATCGGCCTGGTGGCGGTGGTGGCGCGCCAGGAGATCGAGCTGCTGATCATGGCCGGCATCTTCGTGGTGGAGACCCTGTCGGTGATGATCCAGGTGGTCTCCTACAAGCTCACGGGCAAGCGGGTCTTCCGCATGGCGCCGCTGCACCACCACTTCGAGCTCCAGGGCTGGCCCGAGCCGCGCATCGTGGTCCGCTTCTGGATCATCACGGTGATCCTGGTGCTGTTCGCCCTTTCCACCCTCAAGATCCGGTGAGGACGCCATGATGGCAGCCATTGCCGAGACGACCGGGGCCCAGGCCGCTGCCCGCGCCGACTGGCAGGGCCGGCCGGTGGCGGTGGTGGGTGCCGGCCGCACCGGCGCCAGCGTGGCCCGCTTCCTGGTGGCGGCCGGGGCGCGCGTGAGCGTCACCGACAGCCGCATCGCCCCCGCCGCGCTGGAGCAGCTGCCGGCGGCCGGCAGGTTGGCGGGGCTGGCCCTGGGCGGCCTGGACCCGGACATGCTGGTCGGGGCCGAGCTGGTGGTGGTGAGCCCCGGGGTGCCGCTGACCGAGCCCGCCATCGTTGCCGCCGCCGAGGCCGGGGCCGAGATCGTCGGCGACGTGGAGCTGTTCGGACGCTACGCGCCGGCCCCGGTGGTGGCGATCACCGGCTCCAACGGCAAGTCCACGGTCACCACCCTGGTCGGCGAGATGCTCGCCGCCGCCGGCTGGCGGGCGCCGGTGGGCGGCAATCTGGGCACCCCGGTACTCGACCTGCTGGCCGAGCCGGCGCCCGACGCCTTCGTGGTGGAGGTCTCCAGCTTCCAGGCCGAGGCCCTCCACCGCTTCCGGCCGCGGGTGGCGGCGGTGCTCAACCTGAGCGCCGACCACCTGGACCGCTACGCCGACGAGGCCGCCTACTTCGACGCCAAGTGGCGCCTGCTGATGAACATGGGGGAGGGCGACACGGCGGTGCTCGGTGCCGACGACGCCGAGATCCGCCGCCGCGCGGCGGATCTTCCGGAGGCGGTGGGCCGCGCCTGGTTCGGACTGGGCGCCCCGGTCCCCGGCGGCGCCGGGGTCATCGAGCGCGACGGCGAGCCCTGGCTGGCCGTCGGCGGCGAGGACGGCCCGGAGCCGCTGCTGGCGGTGGCCGAGTGGCCGCTGGTGGGGCTGCCCAACCGCGCCAACGCCTGCGCCGCGCTGGCCGCCGGCGCCGCGCTCGGCCTGGACGCCCCGGCCATGGCCGCCGCCCTGCGCGCCTTCCGCGGCCTGCCCCACCGCATGGAGGCGGTGGCGGAGGTGGACGGGGTGCGCTACGTCAACGACTCCAAGGGCACCAACGTGGGCGCGGTGCAGGCGGCCCTGGAGGGCCTCCCCAATGATTTCGTGTGGATCGCCGGCGGCATCAACAAGGGCGGCGACTTCACCGTCCTGGTCCCGGCCCTGCGCGCGGGCGGCCGGCTGGCGGTGCTCATCGGCCGGGCGGCGGAGGAGATCGCCGCCGCCGTCGGCGACGCGGTGCCGGTGGCCTTCGCCCGCGACATGGGCGAGGCGGTGGCGCGCGCCGCCGAGGCGGCCCGCCCCGGCGACGCCGTGGTGCTGTCGCCCGGCTGCACCAGCTTCGACCAGTACCCCGGCTTCGAGGCGCGCGGCGACGACTTCCGGCGCGCCGTGGAAGCCCTGGAGGCCGCCCATGCCGAGCGCTGAGCAGCGCATCCGCCAGGCCCTGCCCGATCCCGTCCTGCTCGGGGCGGTGGGGGCGCTGCTGGCCGTGGGCCTGGTGATGGTCTACTCGGCCTCGGCGCCGTTGGCGGCCGAGGAGGTGGGCAGCTCCTTCCCGGTGGTGGTGCGCCAGGGGGTCTACGCCCTGCTCGGCATCGGGGTGGGCGCCGCGTGCGCCCTGATCCCGCCCGAGGGCTGGCGGCAGCTGGCGCCGTGGGTGCTGCTGGCGGGCCTGGTGATGCTGCTGCTGGTGCTCATCCCCGGGATCGGGGTCGAGGTGGGCGGCGCCAACCGCTGGCTGTCGCTGGGGCCCTTCCGGGTCCAGGTGTCGGAGCCGTTCAAGGTGGCCTTCGTGCTCTACCTCGCCGGCTACCTGGTGCGCAAGGGCGAGGATCGGCTGGGCACGTTCAGCGAGGGGCTGCTGCCCATCCTGCTGATCGCCGGGCTGTCCGCCGGGCTGCTGCTGGTGGAGCCCGATTTCGGCGGCGCCACCATGGTGGTGGGCACCGGACTGGTCATGGGCTTCCTCGGCGGCATCCGCCTGCGCCACCTGCTCGCCGCCGGGTTGGCGGCCCTGCCGCTGGCGGCCTGGGCGGTGTTCGGCAGCGCCTACCGCTACCAGCGGGTGATGGCCTTCCTCGACCCGTGGGCCAACCCGCAGGGCTCGGGCTTCCAGCTGCGCCAGTCGCTGATCGCCTTCGGCCGCGGCGAGTACTTCGGTACCGGGCTGGGCGACGGTGTGCAGAAGCTGTTCTACCTGCCCGAGCCGCACACCGACTTCATCTTCGCCGTCATCGGCGAGGAGATGGGGCTGGCCGGCACCCTGGGGGTGCTGGCGCTGTACGCCATCGTGGTGCAGCGCGGCTTCACCATCGGCGCCCGCGCCCCCGACGCCTACGGCCGCCTGGTGGCCCAGGGCCTGACCTTCATCCTGGGCTTCCAGGCCCTGGCGC
This sequence comes from Gammaproteobacteria bacterium, assembly GCA_035267605.1. Taxonomy (GTDB): domain Bacteria; phylum Pseudomonadota; class Gammaproteobacteria; order Thiohalorhabdales; family Thiohalorhabdaceae; genus Thiohalorhabdus. Next base: position 5,868 of record DATFLO010000032.1, on the reverse strand, counting down.
ACATGGGCGTGAACCTGGGTCTGATACCCACCAAGGGGCTGACCCTGCCGCTGGTGAGCTACGGCGGCTCGTCCCTGGTGACCACGCTGGCCGCCATCGGCATCCTCGCCAGCATCGACAGGGCCGGCCAGTCGGCCAGGCGGCCCGGCCGGCGGCGCGCCGCCGGCTGGGACTGGAGCGCCTGGCGGCCGGCCTTCCTGGGGGCGCGGTCATGAGCCGGGTAGTGATCGCCGCCGGGGGCACCGGGGGGCACGTGTTCCCGGCCCTGGCCGTGGCCGCCGAGCTGCGCAGGCGCGGCGTGGAGGTCCACTTCCTGGGCACCGCCAGCGGTCTGGAGGCGCGCGCCGTGCCCGCCGCCGGCTTCCCGCTGGAGACCCTGGAGATGCGCGGCCTGCGCGGCGGCGGCTGGCGCCGCTGGGCGGCCCTGCCGACGGCCCTGAGCCGGGCGGTGTGGGCGGCCCGCGGCGTCCTGCGCCGCCTGCGGCCGACGGCGGTGCTGGCCATGGGCGGCTACGTGGCCGTCCCCGCCGGCCTGGCGGCGCGCCTGGGCGGTAACCGGCTGGTCCTGCACGAGCAGAACGCCGTGCCCGGCCTGGCCATCCGCGCCCTGCGCCGGCTGGCGGCGGCCGTGCTCACCGGCTTCCCCGAGGCCGCCGAGGCCCTGGGGCCGCGCGCCCGCTGGGCGGGCATCCCGGTGCGCGCCGAGCTGCTGGCCCTGCCCGCCCCGGCCGAGCGCTTCAACGAGCGCTCCGGGCCCCTGCGCATCCTGGTGTTCGGCGGCAGCCAGGGCGCGCGCTTCCTCAACCAGCGGGTGCCGGCGTGGCTGGCCGCCAGCGGACGGGCGGTCAGCGTCCGCCACCAGAGTGGCGAGCGGGAGCTGGAAACGGTGCGCGCCGCCTATCGCGAGCAGGCAATCGAGGCCGAGGTGATCCCGTTCATCGATGACATGGCGAGCGCCTACGCCTGGGCCGACCTGGTGGTGTGCCGGGCGGGTGCGGCCACCGTGGCCGAGCTGGCGGCGGTGGGGGCGCCGGCGGTGCTGGTGCCCTACCCGCATGCGGTGGACGACCACCAGCGCCGCAACGCCGAGGCCCTGGTGAGCCGCGGTGCCGCCCTGTGCGTGACCCAGGACGACTGGGACGGCGCCGGCCTGGCGGCGCGCCTGGACGGCGAGCTGGGCGAGCGGGCGCGGCTGGCGGCGATGGGCGAGGCGGGGCGCGCCTTCGCCCGCCCGGACGCCGCCGCCGCGGTGGCCGACGCCTGCCTGGGGGAGGTCGCCCATGCCGCCTAGCTCGCCGTTGGATACCATGCGCCCGGTGGGACCGGAGCGCCTGCACCGCGTCCACTTCGTCGGCATCGGCGGGGTGGGCATGAGCGGCATTGCCGAGGTGCTGCTGGCGCTGGGCTATCCCGTTTCGGGATCGGATCTGAAGGAATCGCCCACGGTGGCCCATCTGCGCGAGCTGGGGGCCACCATCCATCTGGGCCATGAGGCCGAGAACGTGGCCGACGTCGAGGTGGTGGTGACCTCCTCGGCCGTGGACCGCGCCAACCCCGAGGTGGCGGCGGCGCGCGCCCGGGGCATCCCGGTCATCCCGCGCGCCGAGATGCTGGCCGAGCTCATGCGCTTCAAGCGCGGCGTGGCGGTGGCCGGCACCCACGGCAAGACCACCACCACCTCGCTGGTGGCCACCCTGCTGCACGAGGGCGGTCTGGACCCGACCATGGTCATCGGCGGCCGCCTCAATTCGATCACCGGCACCGGCATGCTGGGCGCCGGCGACTACCTGGTGGCCGAGGCCGACGAATCGGACGCCTCGTTCCTCTACCTGCACCCGCAGGTGGCAGTGGTCACCGGCATGGACCCGGACCACATGGACACCTACGGCGGCGACCCGGCGCAGCTGGAGGCGGCCTTCCAGCAGTTCCTGCAGCAGGTGCCCTTTTACGGCCTGGCGGTGCTGTGCCTGGACCATCCGCGCGTGCGCGCCATGCTGCCGAGCCTGTCCAAGCCCTGGATCACCTACGGCTTCGATCCGGCGGCCGACTACCAGGCGCGCAACGTGGTCGCCGAGGGCGCGCGCACCCGCTTCGAGTGCTGGCAGCGCGGCGCCGCCGAGCCGCTGGTGCGGGTCACCCTCAACCTGGCCGGCCGCCACAACGTGGCCAACGCCACCGCCGCCATCGCCGTGGCCCACCACCTGGGGGTGGCGCCCGCGGCCATCGAGCGTGCCCTCGACCAGTTCTCCGGCGTGGGCCGGCGCATGCAGGTGCGCGGCGAGCGCGACGGGGTGGTCTACGTGGACGATTACGGCCACCACCCGGAGGAGATCCGGGTGACCCTGGAGGCCCTGCGCGAGGCCTGGCCGGAGCGGCGTCTGGTGGTGGCCTTCCAGCCCCACCGCTACACCCGCACCCGCGACCTGCTGGAGGAGTTCGGCGCCGCCTTCGACGCCGCCGACGTGCTGCTGGTGACCGACGTCTACCCCGCCGGCGAGGCGCCCATCGCCGCCGCCGGCGGGGCCGATCTGCACGCCGCCGTGCTGCGCCGCGGCCACCCGGATGCCCGCTTCGTGGGCCCGCTGGGCGAGCTCGCGCAGGCCCTGCGCGGCGAGATCCGCAGCGGCGACGTGGTGCTGACCCTGGGCGCCGGCGACATCGGCGGCCTGGCCCGCGAGCTGTGCCCGCAGACGGAGGGGCAGCCATGAACGCCCCGGCCCCCGCCAAGGCCCCGCAGGTTCGCTTCGACGTGCCCATGGCGGCGCGCACCACCTGGCGCGTGGGCGGCAGCGCCGACCGCCTGTTCGCGCCGCGCACCCTGGCCGACCTGCAGGCCTTCCTGGCCTCGGGCGAGGCGGTGGAGCCGCTGACCTGGGTCGGTCACGGCTCCAACCTGCTGGTGCGCGACGGCGGCCTGGGCGGCACGGTCATCTGCACCCGCAGCGGCCCCAAGGCCCTGGAGCGCCTGGACGAGACCACCGTGCGCGCCGAGGCCGGGGTCAGCTCCGCCCGGGTCGCCCGGTTCTGCGCCGAGGCCGGACTGGCCGGGGCCGAGTTCCTGGCCGGCATCCCCGGCGCCATCGGCGGCGCCCTGGCCATGAACGCCGGCGCCTACGGCGCCGAGCTGGCCGACATCCTGGCAGCGGCGGAGGTCATCGACCGCGCCGGCAAGGTGCGCGTGGCCGAGCCGGCGGAGTTCGCCTTCGGCTACCGCCATGCCGTGCTCCCCGAAGGCGAATGGTTTGTGGCCGCTCACCTGCGTCTGACTCCGGGCGACCCGGAGGCGATCCGGGCGCGCACCAGGGAGCTGTTGGGTCACCGCGAGGAAACCCAGCCGGTGAACCTGGCCAACGCCGGCTCGGTGTTCCGCAACCCCGAGGGCGACTTCGCGGCGCGGCTGATCGAGAGCGCCGGGCTCAAGGGCACCCGCGTGGGCGGCGCGGAGGTCGCCGAGCGCCACGCCAATTTCATCGTCAACCGCGGCCAGGCCACCGCCGCCGACATCGAGGCCCTGATCCGGCTGGTCCAGAACCGCGTCCACGAGGTCCATGGCGTGACCCTGGCCCCCGAGGTGCGCATCGTGGGGCGCGAGCCATGAGCGGCGGCACGGTAGCGGTGCTCTTGGGGGGTCCCAGCGCGGAGCGCGCCATCAGCCTCGACAGCGGCGAGGCGGTGGCCGCCGCCCTGGAGCGCCGGGGGCACGCGGTGGCGCGCATCGATGCTGGTCGCGACTTGCCGCAGCGGCTGCACGAGGTGGCTGCCGAGCGCGCCTGGGTGGCCCTGCACGGCCCCTTCGGCGAGGACGGCGTGGTCCAGGGCTGCCTGGAGACCCTGGGCATCCCCTACACCGGCTCCGGGGTGCTGGGCTCGGCGCTGGCCATGGACAAGCTGCGCTCCAAGCAGGTGTGGCAGGCCGCCGCCATCCCCACGCCGCCGGTGGTGGACCTGTCCAGCGAGCCGGCGGAGACGGTCGGGGCGCGCCTGGGCTGGCCGGTGATGGTCAAGCCGGCGGCCAGCGGCAGCTCGCTGGGCATGGCGCGGGCGGACGACGCCGCCGGCCTGGCCGAGGCCCACCGCGCGGCCGCCGCCTACGACCACAGCGTCCTGGCCGAGGCCTGGGTGGACGGCGCCGAGGTCACGGTGGGCGTGCTCGACGGCGAGCCGCTGCCGGTGCTGCGCCTGAAGACCGCGCGCGGGTTCTACGACTACACCGCCAAGTACGACAGCGCCGCCGGCACCGAGTACCTCCACCCCACGGGGCTCGGCGAGGCGGTGGAGAGCTACTGCCAGCGACTGGCGCTGGCCGCCTTCGGCGCCCTGGACTGCCGGGGCTGGGGGCGGGTGGATCTGATGGTGGCGGAGTCGGGGGCGCAGGTGATCGAGGTCAATACCATCCCCGGCATGACCGAGCACAGCCTGGTGCCCAAGGCGGCGGCCCACGCCGGCATCGGCTTCGACGACCTGGTGGAGGGCATCCTTGCCACGGCGGCGACGGCGCAGGGATAAGGAGGACGAGGGGGCGCGGCTGCGCCTGCCGGTGCGGCTGCGCTACCTGATCGCCGCCGGGCTGACGGTGGCGGCGGTCTCGGCCCTGGTGGGGCAGCGCCAGGCTATGGCCGCATGGCTGGACCGCCAGTTCCCGGTGCGCACCGTGGCGGTGGCCGGCGACCTCCGCCACGAGCGGCCCCAGGCCCTGGGCCGCTGGCTGGGCCGGCAGGTGGAAGGCGGCTTCTTCACCGCCGACCTGCAGCGCCTGCGGCAGGCGGTGGTGGCCCGGCCCTGGGTGCGCGATGCGCGCCTGCGCCGGCGCTGGCCGGGGACGCTGGTGGTGTCGGTGCGCGAGCACCGCGCCGCCGCCCGCTGGCGGCCCGGGCCCGACGCCGGCTGGCGCCTGGTGAGCCGCCAGGGCGCGGTGTTCCGGCCCCGGACGGCGCCCGCCGCGGGCGGCCTGCCGGAGCTGCAGGGGCCGCGGGCCCGGCTGGCGGACCTGCGGGCGCGCCGGGCGCTCCTGGCCGAGCGCCTGGGCAGCGGCCACAGCGTCACCCGCGTGGCGGTGGATGCGCGCGGCGACTGGGTGGCCGCGGTGGACGGCCGGGTGCGGGTGCATTTCGGCCGCGACCACTGGGACCGCCGCCTGGACCGGCTGATGCGGGTGGAGCGGGGCTGGCGGCTGCTGGAGCGGCAGGTGGCGCGGGTGGATCTGCGCTACCCGGACGGCCTGGCGGTGTCGCTGCCGGAGGGGGGCGGCGGCGAGGATGGAGCGAACACGAGCGGGGCGTCCGCGCGGCGGCCCGGATAGGATCTCCCCAGGGCCCAACAACGGGGCAACAGGGTTTGATATGACCAGGAATCCGGAGAACAACCTGATCGTCGGCCTCGACATCGGCACCTCCAAGGTGTGCGCGGTGGTCGGCACCCGCAGCGCGGGCGGCGAGGTGGAGATCATCGGCATCGGCCGCCACCCCAGCCGCGGCCTGCGCAAGGGGGTGGTGGTCAACATCGAGTCCACGGTGGCCTCCATCCGCGCCGCGGTGGAGGAGGCCGAGCTGATGGCCGGCTGCTCCATCGACGCGGTCTACGCCGGCATCGCCGGCAGCCACATCCGCGGCCACAACTCGCAGGGGGTGGTGGCGATCAAGAACCAGGAGGTGGACGAGGCCGACGTGCAGCGGGTCATCGACAACGGCAAGGCCTTCGCCCTGCCCACCGACCAGAAGGTCCTGCACGTCCTGCCCCAGGAATTCATCATCGACAACCAGGAGGGCGTGCGCGAGCCCATCGGCATGTCGGGGGTGCGCCTGGAGGCCAAGATCCACGTCATCACCGGCGCGGTGTCGGCGGTGCAGAACATCATCAAGTGCGTGCGCC
>DATFLO010000031.1:0-3971 GCA_035267605.1 Gammaproteobacteria bacterium | reverse complement strand
CTTCGCTGCCGCTCGCAATGACGGCACCACCCCCTTTGCCGTCGTTTAGAAGCCCGCAGGGCCCGCGGCAACCTCCCGGAGCGGAGTCCCCGCTTTGGAGATTGCTTCGCTGGCGCTCGCAATGACGGCACCACCCCCTTGCCGTCGTTGCGAATCCCGCCACTAAGCCCCTACGAGGTCGAGGCCAAGGCCCCGTTCCCGGGCTGGCTTAGTGGCGGGATGCGGCAACCTCCCAGAGCGGAGTCCCCGCTTTGGAGATTGCTTCGCTGCGCTCGCAATGACGGCTGGCGGGGAGGGGTTCCCCGCATTCCCCGTGGACGCGGCGGCATTTATACTCTGCAGTTCCCGAGCAAGGCTTCCCCGGCGGGATCCAACCGGCCCGCCGCCTGCATAACCCAGGAAGGTCCATGAGCCAGTCCAGCGCACCCATCGTCCCCGTGCTCCTCGCCGGCGGCTCGGGCACCCGCCTGTGGCCGCTGTCCCGTGCCCAGTACCCCAAGCAGTTCCTGCCCCTGGTGGGCGAGCAGAGCATGCTCCAGGCCACCGTGGAGCGGGTTCGGCCGCTGAGCGGGGACGTGGCGCCGCTGCTGGTGTGCAATGAGGAGCACCGCTTCCTGGCCGCCGAGCAGCTGCGCGAGATGGGCGTGGAGCACCCGCGCATCCTGCTCGAGCCCGAGGGCAAGAACACCGCCCCGGCCCTGGCCCTGGCCGCGCTGGAGGTGGTGGCGGGGGAGCATCCCGACGCGCAGCTGCTGGTGCTGCCCGCCGACCACGTGATCGAGGATCCGGCGGCCTTCCGCGAGGCGGTGGCGGCGGGCCGGACCGCGGCGGCCGAGGGCGGCATCGTGGCCTTCGGCATCCAGCCCCGCAGCCCGGAGACCGGCTACGGCTACATCCGGGCGGAGGGGGCCCCCGGCGCCGAAACGGCCGCCCTGCGCATCCGGGAGTTCACCGAGAAGCCGGACGCCGAGCGGGCCCGCGCCTTCGTGGCGTCGGGGGAGTACTTCTGGAACAGCGGCATCTTCCTGACCCGCGCCGATGCCTACCTGGACCAGCTCGGCCGCCACGCCCCGGCCATCCTGGATGCCTGCCGGGCGGCCTCCGAGGGCGCCACCCGCGATCTGGACTTCATCCGCATGGATCCCGCCGCCTTCGCCCGCTCGCCGGCCGACTCCATCGACTACGCGGTCATGGAGCACACGGACAGTGCCTACGTGGTGCCGGTGGCCACCGGCTGGAGCGACGTGGGCTCGTGGTCGGCGCTGCAGGAGGTGAGCGAGGCGGACGCCGACGGCAACGTGGTCCGGGGCGACGTCCTGAGCCGCGACACCCGCAACTGCTACCTGCGTTCCGAGTCCCGCTTGGTGGCCGCCGCCGGCCTGGACGACCAGCTGGTGGTGGAGACCGCCGACGCCGTCCTGGTGGCCCCCCGCCAGCGCGCCCAGGAGGTCAAGGAGCTGGTGGAGGAGCTCAAGGCCGCCGGCCGCCCCGAGCCGGTGACCCACAAGCGGGTGTATCGTCCGTGGGGCGCCTACGAGGGCATCGCCGCCGCCGACCGCTTCCAGGTCAAGCGCATCTTCATCAAGCCCGGCGCCGAGCTCTCCCTCCAGCTCCACCACCACCGCGCCGAGCATTGGATCATCGTCACCGGCACCGCCCAGGTCACCCGCGGCGACGACACCTTCCTCCTGTCCGAGGACCAGTCCACCTACATCCCCATCGGCACCAAGCACCGCATCGGCAACCCCGGCACCATCCCCCTGGAGCTGATCGAGGTGCAGACCGGGAGTTATCTGGGGGAGGACGATATTGTGCGGTTCGAGGATTCGTACGGTCGGAAATAGTTTTAAGTGTTAAGTTTTAAGTTTTAAGTCACGGCAAAAAGGGGGGAGCGGTGGCTTATCAATCCTTTGAGGATTTGGAGGTGTGGAAACGGGCCTGCCGTCTGGCTGAACAGGTTTATAGGGCCCTGGAGGGGTGCAGAGATTTCGGGCTTAAGGATCAGATGACCCGGTCCTCGGTGTCCGTCGCGTCGAATATTGCGGAAGGGGTTGAGCGGGGCTCGGCAGCGGATTCTGTACGGTTCTTGCATATTGCGAAGGGCTCGGCTGCTGAGCTGCGAACCCAATTGTACATCGCACAAAGAATCGCGCTTCTTGAGGAAGCAGTTGCTAAAAACCTTATCCAGGAATGTCAGGAAATATCCGCCATGCTCCAAAATCTATCCAAATACCTAAAATCCAACTCACTTAAAACTTAAAACTTAAAACTTAAAACTTAAAACTTAAAACTTAAAACTTAAAACTTAAAACTATGATTAATTGCTTTAAAGCCTACGACGTCCGCGGCAAGGTCCCCGACGACCTGAATCCCGCGATCGCCTACCGCATCGGCTATGCCTTCGTGGCGGAGCTGGGGGCGCGGGAGGTGGTGGTGGGGCGGGATGTGCGGCCTACCAGCGCGGAGCTTTGCGGGGCCCTGGCGGCGGGCATGGGCGATGCCGGGGCGGTGGTCCGGGACATCGGGCTGTGCGGCACCGAGATGGTCTATTTCGCCACCTTCCACCAGGGTCTGGACGGCGGTGTCATGGTCACCGCCAGCCACAACCCGCGCGACTACAACGGCCTGAAACTGGTCCGCGAGGGGGCCCGGCCCATCAGCGGCGACACCGGGCTGCCGGCCATCCGCGAGCGGGCGGAGGCCCTGGAGGCGCCGGCGTCGTTGCGGTCCCCGGCGCGGCCTCTGGACATCTGGCCGGCCTACATCGAGCACCTGCTGGGCTACCTGGACGGCGAGCCGCTGAGCCCGCTGAAGGTGGTGGCGGATGCCGGCAACGGCGGCGCCGGGCCGGTGATCGACGCGCTCGAGCCGCACCTGCCCTTCGAGTTCGTCAAGGTCCGCCACCAGCCCGACGGCACCTTCCCGCAGGGCATCCCCAACCCCTTGCTGCCGGAGAACCGGGCGGTCACCGCCGAGGCGGTGCGGGCCCACGGCGCCGACCTGGGCATCGCCTGGGACGGCGACTTCGATCGCTGCTTCCTGTTCGACGAGGAAGGCGGCTTCGTCGAGGGCTATTATCTGGTGGGCCTGCTGGCCCAGGCCTTCCTGCGCAAGCAGCCCGGCGAGCGCATCGTCCACGACCCGCGCCTGACCTGGAACACCATCGAGACGGTGCGCGCCGGCGGCGGCCAGCCGGTGCAGAGCAAGACCGGCCATGCCTTCATGAAGGAGGTCATGCGCCGGGAGGACGCCGTCTACGGCGGCGAGATGTCCGGCCATCACTACTTCCGGGATTTCGCCTACTGCGACAGCGGCATGATCCCGTGGCTGCTGATCGCCGAGCTCATCAGCCGCACCGGCAAGTCCCTGGGGCAGCTGGTGGCCGAGCAGCAGGCGGCCTATCCCTGCAGCGGCGAGATCAACTTCGAGGTGGCCGATCCCAACGGGGTGATGGAGGCGGTGGTCGAGGAATTCGGGGCCGGCGCCACCATCGACCGCACCGACGGCGTCAGCGTGGAGCTCCCCGACTGGCGCTTCAACCTGCGCTCCTCGAATACCGAGCCGCTGCTGCGGCTGAATGTGGAGACGCGGGCCGATCCGGACCTGCTCCGGCAACGCGTGACGCAGCTCAGCGAGCGTATCCGGCGGGCCGGCTGAGGGGTAACCTGTGGCCCGGGACGGGCCGGCTACCAGACCGCCAGATCGGGAGCCGCGCGCACCTTGGCCACCAATGACGAATAGGTGCGTTCCAGGCGTGCGCGCTCCTCGTCGGGGATTTCGGTAGTCCGCTGCCGGAGGGGCGGCAGGTGGATCGGGCGCCCAATGAACTCCTCGATCATGGGCGTGTAGGTCCACAGCTTCTCGAATCGGACTGCCAGGACGGGGAAGGGATGGGGGCGCATCCAGCTGTCGAAGTTGGCCTCGTAGCCCAGGTCGTCCCGGTCCAGGATGTCCGGCCGGCCCTCGCCGGT
>DATFLO010000030.1:0-5930 GCA_035267605.1 Gammaproteobacteria bacterium | reverse complement strand
CCTCGGTGGCGTTGAGGGTGCGCGAATACACGGTGGCAATGCCGGGGGCGGCCGCGATGCGCTTCTCCACCGCGCGCACCAGGGCGTCCTTCTCCTGGATGGAGCGGTCGGCGCGCGCGCTGATCTGCACCTGGGCGTAGTCGGGCTCGATGTCGGCGAAGAACATGACCCCCTTGCCGAAGACCAGGTAGCCCCCGTAGGCGGCCGCCACCACCGCCAGGCTGAGGCCCAGGGCCGCGCCCGGCCGCGCCACCGCCGCCGCCAGCAGCCTGCGGTAGGCCCGGCCCGCGGCGCCCTCGCCCGCGGGCCCCAGGCCGGCGCCGCTGGCCCCGCCCCGGCCCAGGACACCGCCCAGCACCGGCACCGCCAGCAGGGCCATGAGCAGCGAGGCGCCCAGGGTCAGCAGCACGGTCATGGGCAGGTAGCGCATGAACTCGCCGACGATGCCGGGCCAGAACAGCAGCGGCACGAATACCGCCATGGTGGTGGCCACCGACGAGGTCACCGGCCACGCCATGCGCTGGGCCGCAGCGCGATAGGCCGTGGCCGGGGCCATGCCGACGCCCAGGTTGCGGTCCGCCAGCTCGACCACGACGATGGCGCCGTCCACCAGCATCCCCACCACCATGATCAGGGTGAACAGGACCACGATGTTCATGTCCGAGCCCAGCACCCACAGGGCCAGGACGCCGGTCAGGAAGGCCCCGGGGATGGCCAGGCCGGTGAGCACCCCCGAGCGCAGGCCGAGCGCCCCCACCACCACGATCATCACCAGGACCACCGCTGACAGCACATTGTTCTGCAGGTCGCCGAGCAGGTCGCGCACGTCCGCGGCCTTGTCCTGCATGACGTCGGTGCGCACCGTCGCCGGCCAATCCTGGCGGTGGGCGGCGATGACCCGGCGCGCGCCGGCCACGGTTTCCAGGATATTGGCGTCGGTGCGCTTGCGCACCTCCAGCACCAGCGCCGGCTGGCCGTTGACCCGGGCGAAGGTGTCGGGATCCTTGTAGGTGCGCCGCACCGTGGCCACATCGCCGAAGGGAACGGTGGTGCCGCCGGCGGCCTTCACCGGCAGCTCCATGACGTCGCGGAAGGTCTCGAGCACGCCGGGCACCTTGACCACCAGCCGGCCGGCGCCGGTGTCCATGGCGCCCGCCGCCACCAGCTGGTTGTTGCGCTGGATGAGCCGGTAGAGCTGCTCGTAGGAGAGGTTGTAGGTCTCCATGGTCAGGGGATCCACCAGCACGTCCAGGACGTCCTCGCGCATGCCGGAGATGGTCACCTCCAGCACCCCGGGCAGGGCCTCCAGGTCGTCGCGCAGGGTGCGCGCCATGCCCACCAGGGTACGCTCGGGCACCGGCCCGGACAGGCCCAGGGTGAGCACCGGGAACAGGCTGGTGTCCACCTCCTGCACCACCGGCTCCTCGGTGGCCGGCGGCAGCTCGGGCTTGGCCCGGTCGACCTTCTCGCGCACGTCGCGCACCGCCTGGTCGGGATCGAAGCCGGCCTCGAAGTCCAGGCGCAGGTAGGCGTAGCCCTCCATGGCCACCGCCCGCATCTCGTCCAGCCCCTCCACCGACTGCAGCTCCTTCTCCATGGGCTTGAGCAGGAGCCGCTCGGCGTCCTCGGGAGAGATGCCCTCGTGCACCAGGGAAACGAACACCACCGGGATGGCCACGTCCGGCTCCGCCTCCTTGGGAATGGCCTGGTAGGCGGCCAGGCCGAGCCCCAGCAGAAGGACGAAGGCCAGCAGGACGGTGCGGGTGCGCGCGAAGGCGGCGGCGATGAGGCGGTTCAAGAGGCCTCCCCCGCGGGAGGCCGGGGAACGTCGGGCAGGTAGGGGCCACCCTCGGGGGCCGGGGCGGGCGCCGGCAGGTCCGAGTCGGCGGCGGTCACCGGCCGCACCCGCTCGCCGGCGCGGGCGAAGCCCTGCCCCACCGTGATCAGCCGGACCCTCTGCGGCAGGCCGGTGACCCACACGCCGTCGGTCTCGGCCCGCACCAGGTCCACGGCATGGAAGGCCGCCCGATCATCACCGGCAACCGTCTTGACCCCGAGCCGGCCGTCGTCGTCGAGGGCGAGTAGGGCGGGGGAGACGAAGTGGGCGCTCACCTCACCGACCGGGATGCGGACCTCGGCCGACAGCCCGGCGCGCAGGGCGCCGTCGGGGTTGGGCACGGCGATCTCGACGCGATAGGTGCGGGTGTCGGTGTCGGCGGTGCGGGCCAGGTAGCGCACCTCGCCGGAGACGGCGCGGCCGTTGGCCAGCCGCACCTCCGCTTTGGCCCCATGGCTCAGGTCGCCGATGCGCTGCTGGGCGATGCGCACCGACACCACGAGCGGATCGAGGTCGGCCACCACGGCCACCGGGCTGCCGGTGTCCAGGAAGGCCCCCACCTCGGCCGGCCGCTCCTCCAGGAAGCCGGCGAAGGGGGCGCGCACCTCGGTGTTGGCGATGTCCTCGCGGATGGCGGCCAGCCGCGCCCGCGCCGAGGCCAGGGCGGCCTCGGCCTCATCCACCCGCACCCGGGCCTGGTAGCCGGAGGCGCCCAGGTTGCGGGCGGCGCGGTACTCGCTCTCGCGCTGGGCCACCCGGGCCTTGGCCTCGTCCAGACGGGCGCGGCGGTCGTTCATGGCGATGCGCGCCAGCAGGTCGCCGGCCGCCACGCGCGCGCCCTTGGCCGCCCCCACCGCCACCACCCGTCCGGTGGTCTCCGCCTTCACCGTCACCAGGCGATCGGCCTCGGTCTGCCCCTGGTTGATCAGGAAACGGGTCACGGTCCGCGCCCGGCTGTCGCGCACCTGGACCGTGGGCGGGCCACTCCCGGCGGCGTCCTCGGCGCCGGGCGCGGCCGACTCCCCGCCGCCGGGCAGCAGCACCCCCGACAGCATCCACGCAAGCAGCGCCACGGCGATGACAGCGGCGGCGGCGACCGAGCGGGGCAGGCGGGGAAGGCGCATGCGGGGGCGTCTCCGGAGCGGTTGAGCCGGGCTGGCGGTGGCTGCGTAGGAACAGGATGGGACAAAACCCCCACCGGTGGAACCTTGCGGGCGCCCCCTGCGTGTCAGGGGGGCACACCCATCCACCAACTTCCCAAGGGGGGGAAGACCATGCGAGCCACCACCAAGACCATCCTGCGGGCAACCGGGGCCGCCCTCGGCGCCAGCCTGCTGCTCACCGGCTGCGGCAGCGGGGACGGCGGCGGCGCCACCGGCCAGCTGACCGTGGGAGTCACCGACGCCCCGGTGGATATGGCCCAGTCCATCACCGTCCAGTTCACCGGCATCACCGTGAAGCCCAAGGACGGCGAGGCGGAGGTCATCCAGTTCCCCGACGACAACGACGACGGCCAGCCCGACCCCAAGACCCTGACCCTGACCGACCTCACCGCCGGCAAGCGGGCCGTGCTCCTGGACAACGTCACCGTCGCCGCCGGCGACTACAACTGGGTCCGGCTGCACGTGCAGGCGGAGCAGGACGGCGTGGAGGATTCCACCATCACCCTCCAGGATGGCAGCGTCCACGAGCTGTCCGTCCCCAGCGGCGCCGAGACCGGCCTCAAGCTGGTGGGCGGCATCTCCGTGCCCGACGGCGGCACCGAGGACGTCACCGTCGACTTCGACCTGCGCAAGTCGGTGCACCAGACCGGCACCGGCGAGTACGTGCTCCGGCCCACCCTGCGCCTGGTGGACACCGACGGCACCGGCAGCATCGCCGGCACCATCGGCGATCAGTTCCTGACCGACAACAGCTGCGACCCGGCCACGGACCACGCCGCCGTCTACATCTTCGAGGGCGATGTCAGCCCCGACGACTACACCGACCGCAGCACCGACAACCAGGACGTGGACCCGCTGACCACCGCCCGGCCCGCCCAGGACAACAGCACCTGGAGCTACCAGGCGGCCTACCTGGAGCCCGGCACCTACACCGTGACCTTCACCTGCCAGGCCGATCAGGACTTCAGCGACTCCGACGACGCCCTGACCTTCGCCGGCACCGGCACCGCCGACGTCACCGCCGGCGGCACCACGGACTACCCCTTCGCCGCCAGCCCCTGACGGGCCCTGCGGCAACGAGCGAGGCCCCGGCATCCGCCGGGGCCTTTTTTCGTCCGGCATTCCGGGAGCGGGCGCCTGACCGGGTGGTCAAAGCGTGGCCCAGGCCCTACGCTTTGGGGGCGCCCGCTCCCGCCCACCCGTCAGGGACCGCCCCAGGCATGACCCAGACCCGGCTCGCCATCCTGCTCGGGGCCACCGTGGCCCTCAGCCCCTTCGCCATGGACGCCTACCTGCCGGCGTTCCCGGAGATCGCCGACACTTTCGGCGTGGCGCCGCACGAGGTGGGGGTGACCATCAGCCTGTTCCTGGTGGGGCTGGCCCTCGGCCACCTGGTGGGCGGACCGCTGTCCGACCGCTACGGACGCGATCGCATCCTGTTCGGCGGCCTGGCCATCTTCATTGCCGGCAGCCTGCTGGTGGCCTTCAGCCCCACCTTCCTGGCGCTGACCGCCTGGCGCTTCGTGCAGGCCATCGGCGCCGGCTGGTGCGTGGTCAGCGTGCCCGCCATCGCCCGCGACCATAGCAGCGGCGCCGAGGGGGCGCAGTTGTTCAGCCTCATCGGCCTGGTGATCTTCATCGCCCCGGCCACCGCCCCCTCCATCGGCACCCTCATCCTGGCCTTCACCGGCTGGCCCGGGATCTTCGTGTTCCTCGCCGCCTACGCCGCCGCCCTCGGGCTCCTTCTGCGCCTGACCCTGTTCCGCCGCTGGAAGGGCCGGCCCGAACGCCGCCACCCGCTGGCCACGGTGGTCACCAACTACGGCCAGGTGCTGCGCAACGGCACCGCCATGCGCCTGCTGGCGGTGCAGTCGCTGGTGTTCTCGGTGATGATCCTGTTCATCACCCACGCCTCGTTCATCTTCCAGGAATGGTACGGCCTGTCGAAGCCCGCCTTCTCCGCGTGGATGGCGGTGCACATGGTGCTCATGGGCGGCTTCAACCTGCTCAACCGGTGGCTCCTCAACTACCGCCACCCCTCGGAGGTGCTGCGCGCCGCGGTGGCGGTGCAGGCCGCCGGCGCCCTCTACCTGGCGGCGGTGACCCTCACCGCCCCCTCCCTGGCGCTGTTCCTGCCGGGCCTGCTGCTCACCATCGGCACCTTCGGCGCCGGGGTGCCCAACACCTTCTCCCTGTACCTGGACTTCTTCCGGGACATCGCCGCCACCGCCTCGGCCATCATGGGGGCCGTGCGCTTCGCCGTGGCCGGGCTCATCAGCGGCTTCTCCTCGCTGCTGGTGGGCGGCAGCCTGGAACGGGTGGCGGCCATGATGGCCGCCTGCGCCGTGGCGGCCCTGGTGCTGGCCTGGGGGGTGCCGGCGGCGCTGGAGCGCAGATCTTCATAGCATCGCGACCTCGGGGTTCGCGGCCGATCTCCCTCCCCGTCTCTCCCTTATTTCACCTTCTTCATCGCGCCATCGCTTCTCCCCACGGAGGTAAGCCGAAAGGGGGGAAAGGGATCCGTTTGGATAAGAAAACCCTAAGGGTTTTTCCCCATATGGAAATATGGTATCCGTTCGGTAACATGCTTTTTCCGCAAAGCGAGGAGGAATGATCCGCCCCTCCCCCTAGAAACCAGTTTCTAGGGGAAAGAAAAGGGCAGGGGCAGACGGCGAGACCGAACGGATCTAATCAAAGGGGGCCATCGAAGGGAAAGATCGATTTCCGGGCCGTAACCGGAAAGGGGGAGGTGGTATGGGGAGGGGAGCAGCCATGAGCAGTGAGATCCGCCTGGGGACCCAGGGTGTGCCTGAGGATGAGGTCCGGAAGCTTCCGTACTTCCTTAAGTGGGTTCACCGGGGGCTTGCGGGCGATTGCCGAATGGCAGCCCAGCACGAGGCTGCGGATGTACTGATCGTTGATATCGACCG
>DATFLO010000029.1:0-2424 GCA_035267605.1 Gammaproteobacteria bacterium | reverse complement strand
GTGACATGGCCCAGAAATACCAGGGTCAGGTGCAGCTTGGCCGCCGGCACCCGCCGGCCGTTGCCCGCCACCACCCGGCGGGCCAGGTCGTCGAGGCGCTGGCGCACCGGCTCGTCGGGCCACAGGGCAAAGAACAGACGTTCGGGCTCAACCGCCGGCGATGACATCCACAAGGCCCTCCAGGGCGCGGTGCACCGCCTGGCGGCGCACGCCGTCCCGGTCGCCGCTGAAGTGCTCGGTGACCACCGCTGCCGGCGCGTTGCGCCGCACCCAGGCGAAGCACACCGTGCCCACGGGCTTGTCGGCGCTGCCGCCCCCGGGGCCGGCGATGCCGCTGACGGCCAGCGCCACGTCGGCACGGCTGCGGACCAGGGCCCCGGCGGCCATCTCCGTCACCGTGGCCTCGCTCACCGCACCGTACTCCCCCAGGGTGGCGGCACTCACCCCGAGCATGTCCTGCTTGGCATCGTTGCTGTAGGTGACAAAGCCCCGGTCGAACCAGCCGGAGCTGCCCGCCACGTCGGTGACCACCTTGGCCACCCAGCCGCCGGTGCAGGACTCGGCGGCCGCCAGCCGCCAGCCCCGCCCGGCGAGGGCCTGCCCCACCCGGGTCGCGAGGGCTGTGAGGGCGCTGTCCATCACGCCCAGGGGTCAGGAAAGGATGTCATGGATCAGCGCCCCCACCCGGTAGCCGCCCTGGTCCCCGGGCTGCACCCGCACCACCTCCACCACGGCATGGAGGGGAGGAACGATGGTGCGCTGGGGCTCGAGATGGATTTCCAGACGCGCCCCGGGCTCGAAGGCCTGCTCCAGGGCCAGCAGGATGCCCTTGGCGCTGAGATTGCAGGCCCGGGCCGTGAACGTGCGGCCGCTGTCCAGGGCCACGCACCGTACCGGGCAATCCACCCCCATGCGGAGGTAGCTGCGCTTCTCGGAGTAGTCGGCAGGCGCCATGGGCCCGATCTCCCGGAGTCGGTCCCCCTTAGGTACCAGAGCCGGGGGCCGGGGCGCAAGCGTCGGAATCCGTTGCCCGCCGGCGCCCGTCGGCGCTCCCGGACGCCGCCTAGGCGGTCCGGCGGCGATTTCGGTAGACTTCGCCCCATGTCGGCCCGCCCCAAAGACCCCGCCCAGCACACCCCCATGATGCAGCAGTATCTGCGCGTCAAGGCCGAGCATCCGGACATTCTGGTGTTCTACCGGATGGGGGATTTCTACGAACTGTTCTACCAGGACGCCCGCCGCGCCGCCGGACTGCTGGACATCACCCTCACCCAGCGCGGCCAGTCCGCCGGGGAACCCATCCCCATGGCCGGGGTGCCGGTGCATGCGGTGGAGCAGTATCTGGGACGGCTGGTACGCCAGGGCGAGTCCGTGGCCATCTGCGAGCAGATCGGCGATCCGGCCGCCAGCAAGGGACCGGTGGAACGCAAAGTGGTGCGCATCGTCACCCCCGGCACCCTCACCGACGAGGCCCTGCTGGAGGACCGCCGGGACAATCTGCTGGCGGCCTGCCACGGCGGCGGCGACGGCGCCTACGGCCTGGGCGTGCTGGACCTGACCAGCGGCCGGTTCACGGTCCAGGAGCTGCAGGGCACCGAGGCCCTGACCGGGGAGCTGGAGCGCCTGCAGCCGGCCGAGCTGCTGGTGGCCGAGGGGGCGGACCTGCCTGCGGAGGTGGCCGCCCGGCCGGGGCTGCGCCAGCGCCCCCCCTGGCACTTCGATCCGGACAGCGCCGTGCGCCAGCTCAGCACCCAGTTCGGCACCCGGGACCTGAACGGCTTCGGCTGCCAGGGCCTGCACCACGCGGTGGCGGCAGCGGGCTGTCTGCTGCAGTACGTCAGGGACACCCAGCGCGCCGCCCTGCCCCACCTGCGGGGGCTGCAGGTGGAGCGCCGGGAGGACGGCATCCTGCTGGACGCGGCCAGCCGCCGCAACCTGGAGCTGGAGCATTCCCCCTCCGGGCAGGCCGAGCACACCCTGGCCGGGGTGCTGGACCGGGCCGTGACCGCCATGGGCAGCCGCCTGCTGCGCCGCTGCATCAACCGCCCCCTGCGGGCCCGGGCACCCCTGCGCCGGCGCCATCAGGCGGTGGAGGTGCTGCTGACCGACCGGGGCTTTCAGGACCTGCGCGAGGCCCTGCGGGGCATGTGTGACATGGAGCGGGTGCTGGCGCGGGTGGCCCTGCGTTCGGCGCGGCCCCGGGACCTGGCCGGGCTGCGGGACTCCCTGGCGCGCCTGCCCGCCCTGCAGGCCCTGCTGGCCGGCTTCGACGACGCCCTGTTGGCGGAGCTGGCGGCGCAAAATGGGGATCATTCCCGGGTCCACGGCCGGCTGCACACCGCCCTGGTGGAGTCTCCGCCGGTGGTGTTGCGCGACGGCGGGGTCATCGCCGCCGGCTACGACGCCGAGCTCGACGAGCTGCGG
>DATFLO010000028.1:0-9546 GCA_035267605.1 Gammaproteobacteria bacterium | reverse complement strand
TCGCCGCCGAGGATCCGGTGGTGGTGCTCGAGCACGAGCTGCTGTACTTCCGCTCCGGCCCCTTCGACGACAGCTCCGCCGCGGTGCCCATGCACGCCGCCGCAGTGCGCCGGGAGGGCGCCGACTTCACCCTCATCGCCTACTCGCGCATGGTGGAGGTGGCCCTGGAGGCCGCCGAGACCCTGGCCGGGGAGGGCATCGACTGCGAGGTGGTCGACCTGCGCAGCCTGCGGCCCATCGATCTGGTGGCGCTGCAGAGCTCGGTGGCCAAGACCCATCGCGCCCTGGTGGTGGAGGAGGACTGCCGCTTCGCCGGCGCCGGTGCCGAGATCGCGGCCGCCCTCAACGAGGTCGCCTTCTTCGAGCTGGAGGCCCCGGTGGCCCGTGTGGCCGGCGCCGATGTCCCCACGCCCTACAACGGCGATCTGGAAGCCGCCTCCATCCCGCGCGCCGCCGACGTGGCCGAGGCGGTGCGGGAGTGGGTGGTGTCGTGACGGCAAGTTTTCAGTGTTCAGTGTTCAGTAAAAACGGCACGTTGCCCATTGCTGGGACAGGGCATGATTGGCCGGTTCGCCGCCGCTCGCCGTTACTGAACACTGAACACTGCCTTTGGATTTCGCCCGTGCCAGTGGACTGGGAAGACCGTTACCAAAACGGCGCTGTCGCCCGCGCCGAGCCGGCGGCGGTGCTGGCGGATAATGCCCACCTGCTGCCGGGGCGCGGGCGGGCGCTGGATCTGGCCTGCGGTCTGGGCGGCAACGCCGTGCTCCTGGCCCGGGCCGGACTGGACACTTGCGCCTGGGACAGCTCGAAGGCCGCCATTGGCAAGCTGAGGGCCTATGCCCGGGAGCAGGACTTGCCCCTGGCGGCGGAGGTCCGCGACGTGGTGGCGGCGCCGCCGGAGCCGGACGCTTTCGATGTCATCGCCGTGAGCCGCTTTCTGGAGCGTGACCTGGTCCCGGCCCTGATCGGCGCCCTGCGGCCTGACGGGGTTCTGTTCTACCAGACCTTCACCCGTACCCGGGTCAGCGACCGCGGGCCGCGCTCCGACCGCTTCCGCCTGGCCGACAACGAGCTCCTGCGCCTGTTCGCGCCGCTGCGGGTCGTGGTCTACCGCGAGGAGGGACGTGTCGGCGACCTGACCCGGGGAGCGCGGGACGAGGCCCGGCTGGTGGCCTACCGGCCGGGGGACGGGGAGGGGGCGAGCGCCTGAAGGTCGAAGGCCGGTCCCCGATAGCGCAGGTGGCTGCCGCAGCCGCCGCGGCAGTCCGAGGCGCCGAACCCGGGGCAGGGGGAGGTGCCCGCCACCCGCTGGTTGACCGCGCATTCCGGATCCCCGGACAGTTGCATGAAGCGGATGGCGGCATGGGGGCTGGTCAGCAGGTAGTCCACGTGCCAGCGCATGCGCTTGGCCGCCGGCGGGGCGCAGTGGCGCCGCAGCCGGGCCCGCAGGCCGCGGCGGGCGGACCCGGTGTAGGCGTACCAGCCGGCGGGGAAGGTGCACCGGCCCAGGGCGCCGACGGCGATGCGGATCTCGCGGTCCAGGTACACCCAAAGCGTGTAGGTGGTGGCGTCCCCGATCACCGTCCTATCGTTCCATCCTCAGCAGGGCGTTGAAAAAGGTCGCGAGGAGGGCTTATGCAAGGCGCCCACCGCGGCCCGGTCACGCCGATTTAAGAAATAACGCGGCGGCGCTTCAGCGGCGACCGCCGCTCAGTTCCGCCGATTTAAAAGACCAGGCGGGGGCGCCGAAGGCGCACACTGAGGCATATCTAGTAGATCGGTGAAGGAGCGAGCAGTGCGCAACGCCGCAGAAGCCCTCCGCAGCAGTTTTTCAACGGCCTGTTAACCACTCCGGCAGGGCCATGGACTGGATCCTCAACGCCTTTGTCGTGCTGTTCGTGGTGGTGGACCCGGTGGGCAACGCCCCCATCTTCGCCACGCTCACCCGGGGCCTGTCGGAGGCCGAGCGCCGCCGCACCGCGCTCAAGGGCGTCGCCCTGGCGGCCGCCATCCTGCTGGCCTTCTTCATCGGCGGCAATGCCCTGCTGGGGGCGCTGGGCATTGGCCTCCCGGCCTTCCGCATAACCGGCGGGCTGTTGCTGTTCCTGGTCGCCATCGACATGGTGTTCGCCCGCCAGTCGGGCCTGCGCGGTACCACGGCGAGCGAGCGGGCGGAGGCGCGCGAGCGCGACGACCTGTCCATCTTCCCGCTGGCCTTCCCCCTCATCGCCGGTCCCGGGGCCATCACCACGGTGCTGCTCATGGCCGGCCACGGCGACAGCTGGGGGGAGCATCTGGTGCGGCTCGGCGTCATCGTGTCCGTGCTGCTGATCACCCTCATTTCCCTGCTGCTCACCGGCCGCATGGTGCGCCTCCTGGGCGAGACCGGGGCCAACGTCATCGACCGCCTGCTGGGGCTGATCCTGGCAACCATCGCCGTGCAGTTCGTGGTGGACGGCGTGCGCCAGGCCTTCGGCCTCGGTGGCGGGTAGCCCGGCGACGTTGGGAGCGGGCCGGGGCCGTTGTAGAATCGAGGCCCCATCCATCCGGCCCGAGGCGGGAAGGCGATATGGCTCATCCAGAAACGCGCGAAGAATCTCGCGAGGCCCGCGCTACGCGCTCGGGGCACTACGATTTCCTGGTCATCGGCGGCGGCAGCGGCGGTCTGGCCGCCGCCAAGCGCGCCGCCAGTCACGGCGCCCGCGCCGCCGTGGCCGAACCGGCCGCCCTCGGCGGCACCTGCGTCAACGTCGGCTGCGTCCCCAAGAAGGTGATGTGGAACGCCGCCGGCATCGCCGAGGCCTTCCGCGACGCTCCGGGCTACGGCTTCGACGGCCCCGCCCCCGAGCTGGACTGGGGCCGTCTGGTGGCCGCCCGCGGCGCCTACATCGAGCGCCTCAACGGCATCCACCAGCGCAACCTGGACGTGGCCGGCGTGGCGTGGCTGCGCGGCCGCGGCCGGCTGCTCGGCGAGGGAGCGGTGGAGGTGGGCGGCGAGCGCTACACCGCCGGCCACATCCTGATCGCCACCGGCGGCCAGCCGCGCTGGCCGGACATCCCTGGCGCCGAGCTGGGCATCACCTCCGACGGCTTCTTCGGGCTCGAGCGCCAGCCCCGCCGCGTGGCGGTGGTAGGGGCGGGCTACATCGCCGTGGAGCTGGCCGGGGTGCTCAACAGCCTGGGCTCGGAGGTGACCATGCTGCTGCGCCGTGAGCACCTCCTGGGCGGCTTCGACGCCCTGCTGCGCGAGACCCTGATGGACGAGATGAGCGGCGCCGGCGTCAACTTCCTCACCTGCATCCACATGGCCGCGGTGGAGGAGGCCGACGACGGCAAGGTGCTGGTATCCGAGGACGGCCGCCGGACAGGGCCCTTCGACGAGGTGGTCTGGGCCATCGGCCGCGATCCCAACACCGAGGGCCTGGGCCTGGCCGACGCCGGGGTGGCCACCGGCGAGGACGGCACGGTGACGGTGGACGAGTGGCAGGACACCGGGGTGGAAGGCATCCACGCCCTCGGCGACGTCACCGGACCGGCCCCGCTGACGCCGGTGGCCATCGCCGCCGGCCGCAAGCTGGCCGACCGCCTGTTCGGCGGCCGGCCGGAGGCGCGCATGGACTACGCCGACATCCCGTCGGTGGTGTTCAGCCATCCCCCCATCGGCACGGTGGGCCTGACCGAGGCGGAGGCCGAGGAGGCCTACGGCCAGGGCGGCTACCGCGTCTACACCACCACCTTCAAGGACATGTACTACGCCCTCCTGGAGCACAAGGTGGCCACCGCCATGAAGGTCATTACGGTCGGGCCGCAGGAGAAATTGGCCGGCATCCACGTCATCGGCCGCGGCGCCGACGAGATGATCCAGGGCTTCGCCACCACCCTCAAGGCCGGCGGCACCATGGACGACCTGCGCCGGACGGTGGCGATCCACCCGACGGCGGGGGAGGAGATGGTGTTGATCGGGTGAAAAAGCGAAGTGTTCAGTTTTAAGTTTTAAGTTTTAAGTTTTAAGTGTTCAGTGTTCAGTGTTCAGTGTTCAGTGTTCAGTGAAAACGGCGGCTCGTCGCGGCACCGGGCCCTGTTGGAGTCGTTCCGGTTCGGCTGGGCCGTTGCCGTTACTGAACACTTAAAACTGAATACTGAACACTATTCGTTGTTGTCCTCCGCCGCCAGGATCTCGTCCAGCAATTCCCAGCTCGCCTCGGCATCCTCGGGACTGACCTTCTCCACCGCCTGGCCCAGCTGAACAAGCACGTAATCGCCCGGGGCCAGCTCCTCTCCCTGCAGGAACAGCAGGCTCACCTCGCGCTCCACGCCGCGGGCGGCGCAGCGGGCCACCAGGCGGTCGATGGACTGGATCTGCATGGGTACGGTCAGGCACATCGGCGCGCTCCCCGGTCGGTTCCCCACAGCCTACGAGTCCCCACCTTACCCCGGGTTTGATCCCGATCAAATCGTTCGCCGAAAGCCGTCCCCGGCTATTGCCCGGGCACTGTCAGGCGCGCTAGCTTGCCCTTATACCTCCTTGTCCCTGCCCACCCCCGAGGGGAGCCCCGCTTGTCCTACGGCCTGTCCGAATCCGCCCCGCCCGCCCTGGTCCTGGGTCTCGGCAATCTCCTGCGCGAGGACGAGGGCACCGGTCTGCATGTGATCCGGCACCTGGAGAGCGAGGGGGCCTGCGGCCCCGGCGTGGAGCTGATGGACGGCGGCACCGGCGGTCTTCATCTGGTGGGGGAGCTGGCCGGCCGCCAGCGG
Organism: Gammaproteobacteria bacterium; assembly: GCA_035267605.1. Lineage (GTDB taxonomy): Bacteria > Pseudomonadota > Gammaproteobacteria > Thiohalorhabdales > Thiohalorhabdaceae > Thiohalorhabdus. The sequence continues at coordinate 4,788 of DATFLO010000028.1, read as the reverse complement.
CTGGTGGTGGTGGATGCCGCCGAGCTGGGCGAGGCGCCCGGGACCGTGCGGGTCCTGGCCGACGCCGAGCTCGACCGCTTCGTGAGCCGGCCCTCCGGCTGGAATGTGCACGACGTCGGCCTGCCCGATCTGTTCGCCGCCGCCGCCTTTATGCCGGAGGGACTGCCGCCCCGCCGCGCCGTGGTCGCGGTGCAGCCCGCCAGCTTCTCCTGGAGCGAGCGGCCGTCGGCGGCGGTGGCCGCGGCCCTGCCCGAGGCCGCGCGGCGCGTGACGGAGCAGCTGGCGGCGTGGCAGGCGCAGGATGCGGCGGCGGAGGCCGGGCCGTGAGCTGGGAGGAGCTGGAGGAGGCCGACTGGTCCGGGCTGCCGGCGCCGGTGGTCTCCCTGCTGCAGGAGATCGCGGTGCGCCTGGACCGCCTGGTGCGCGAGGACGAGTCCGAGGCTATCGACCTGCGCGCCCTGCCCATCATGACCGACGAGGACCTGCAGCAGCTGCGCGATCTCCTCGGCGCCGGCGAGGTCACCGCCACCGTCCACGCCATGGGCGCCACCGAGCTGGAGGAGACCGCCTTCCCGGGAGTCTGGTGGGTCACCTACTTCGGCGCCGACGGCGACGTGGTGGCCGAGCGCATCGAGGTGGCCTGGATCCCGGACATCGCGGTGGCGCAGGCCGCCGACGTGGGCGCCGGCCTGCGGCAGCTGATGGAACGGCTACCCGAAGCCCCGGCCGCCGGCCCCGACGACGGGGCGGAGGAGGGCGGCCGGCCGCCGCCCATCCAGTGGAACGATGACTGAGCTCCGCGGCAGGCGCGAGGGCCAGCCGCAATCGCCCTAGGGTCCTGCGCGGCCCGACAACGCAGAAGGGGAGCGCCATGGCCGATTCGCCCACACTCGGGGAATTCCTGCTCCAGCGCGGCATCAGCCGCCGGGGCTTCATGAAGTTCTGCACCGCCATGGCCACGGCCATGGCCATGCCCCCGGCCTTCGCCCGCGACATGGTGAACAACCTGGAGGGCGCCAAGCGCGAGTCGGTGATCTGGCTTTCCTTCCAGGAGTGCACCGGCTGCACCGAGTCCCTGACCCGGTCGCACTCGCCCACCCTCGAGACCCTGATCTTCGACTTCATCTCGCTGGACTACCACCACACCCTCCAGGCGGCCGCCGGCAAGGCCGCCGAGAAGGCCCGCGAGCAGGCCATGGAGCGCGCCGGGCCGGGCGGCTACCTGGTGATCGTGGACGGTTCCGTGCCCCTCGGCGCCGGCGGCGCCTATTCCACCATCGCCGGCAAGACCAACCTGCAGATGCTGGCGGAGACGGTCGACAACGCCGCCGCGGTGATCTCGGTGGGCACCTGCGCCTCCTTCGGCGGCATCCCCTATGCCGATCCCAATCCCACCGACGCGCGCAGCGTCGAATCGCTGATGGCCAACGGCCAGGTGCCGGCCAAGCCGGTGATCAACATCTCCGGCTGCCCGCCGGTACCGGTGGTGATCACCGGGACCCTGGCCCACTACCTGACCTTCGGCAAGATCCCGGCCCTCGACCACCTCAACCGGCCCAAGCCGTTCTTCGGCGACACCATCCACGACCGCTGCTACCGCCGGCCCTTCTACGACCAGGGCAAGTTCGCCAAGTCCTTCGACGATGAGGGCGCGCGCAGCGGCTGGTGCCTGTACGAAGTGGGCTGCAAGGGGCCGACCACCTACAACGCCTGCGCCACCGCCAAGTGGAACGGCGGCACCAGCTTCCCCATCGAGTCCGGCCACGGCTGCCTGGGCTGCTCCGAGCCCAACTTCTGGGACGCCGGCAGCTTCTACAAGCCCCTTTCGGCGGGCATGTGGGGCAGCGCCGAGGGGCTGGGTGCGGCCGCGGCGGTGGGCGCCGCCGCCGGCGCCGGGGCGGCCTGGGCCCACCGCCGCCGCCACGCCCACGCCAAAGAGGAGGGCTAGACATGACCCTGCTCGAGCTCGCCCGCGGCCCCGCCCTCCAGGTCTCGCTGATCGTGCTGGTGCTCGGGGTGGTCTGGCGCCTGGCCGGCCTGCTCCTGCTGCCCTACAAGAAGGACCTGTCGGAGCCGCGCCAGGGCGGGGGCTCTGCCCTCGGCGGCGCGGCCTACACCATCATCCGGCGCTTCTGGCCGCACCGCGAGGTCCAGGACCGCGTGCTGTTCAGTCACGTCATGGGCTATGCCTTCCATATCGGCCTGGCCGTGGTGGTGTTCGGCTACACCCAGCACATCCTGTTCATTCGCGATGTCACCGGCCTGTCCTGGCCGGCGCTGCCCAACTGGGTGGTGTACCTGGCCGGCGCCATCACCATCGGTGCCCTGGTGGCGCTGCTGGTGCGGCGCCTGGGCCACGGCGTGCTGCGTCTGCTGTCGGGAGTGGACGACTACCTCAGCTGGCTCGTCACCATCCTGCCGGTGATCACCGGTTTCCTGGCCGTGGCCCATTTCGGCGCCCGCTACGAGACGCTGCTGGCGGTGCACCTGCTGACGGTGGAGCTGCTGCTGATCTGGCTGCCCTTCGGCAAGCTCATGCACACCTTCACCTTCGTCTTCTCACGGGGCTTCCTCGGGGCCCGCGCCGCCCACAAGGGAGCGCAGACATGAGCCAAGCGTCCGCCACTGACACCGCCCCCCACCGCCCGGAGGTGGGCGAGGCCCGCCACGACAAGCAGGGCGAGCTCACCGACGACGAGCGGGTGGAGCGCGCCGTCGCCAACTTCGTCAAGGATATCGGCGCGGTTACCGCCACCCACCTCGATGCCTGCATCCACTGCGGCCAGTGCGCCGAGGCCTGTCACTTCTACCGCGAGACCGGCGATCCCAAGTACACCCCGGTGTACAAGCTGGAGCCCTTCCGGCGGGCCTACCAGCGCGAGATGAGCCCGTTCGGCTTCATCCGCCGCTGGCTGGGGCTGACCCATAAGGTCACCGTGGACGAGCTGGAACGCTGGCAGGAGCTGATCTACGACTCCTGCACGGTGTGCGGTCGCTGCACCATGATCTGTCCCATGGGCATCGACATCGCTGGCCTGGTCAGCCAGGCCCGCCACGGCATGTTCAAGGCCGGCCTGGTGCCGGCCGAGCTGCACCAGGTGGCCGAGCGTGCCGAGACCGAGGGCAGCCCGCTCGGCGCCAGCCCCGACGTGTTCCGCGATCGGCTCGAATGGCTGGCCGACGACTACGAGGTGGACATCCCGCTGGACAAGGACGCCGCCGACGTCCTGGTGACGGTGTCCTCCATCGAGGTCATGAAGTACCCCCGATCCATCGTGGACGTGGCGAAGATCCTCAACCACATGGGGGTGGAGTGGACCTTCCGCTCGGACGGTTACGAGGCCACCAACTTCGGCCTGCTGTCGGGCAACACCGAGTGGCAGGCGGACATGAGCGGCAAGATCATCGAGGCGGCCAGGACCGTGGGCGCGCACACGGTGGTCCTGCCCGAATGCGGCCACGCCTACACCGCCCTGCGCTGGATGGGCGCCAACAGCTACGGCGCCGAGCTGCCGTTCAAGGTGCGCCACATCTCCGAGTACCTGGCTGACGGCGTGCGCCAGGGGCGGCTCAAGCTCAAGCGCATGGACCGCTCGGTGACCTTTCACGACCCCTGCCAGGTGTCGCGCCGCGGCGGTGCCACGCAGGAGCCGCGCGATGTGCTGGCGGCGCTCGGGGTCGAGCTGCGGGAGATGGAGGACACCGGCGATCTCAACTGGTGTTGCGGCGGCGGCGGCGGGGTGGTCACCATCAGCCGGGCCGACGACATCCGCCACAAGGTGTTCCGCATCAAGCAGCAGCAGGTGGAGGACACCGGCGCCGATGCCTGGGTGACCAGCTGCTCCAACTGCCGCATGACCTTCGACGACGACAGCGATCACTTCCACTGGGACCGCAAGGTGGAAAGCCTTGTCGAGCTGGTGGCCGACCACCTGGAGGACTGACCCCATGACCAGCGAGCGCCTGGTAGTCGACCCCATCACCCGGATCGAGGGCCACCTGCGGATCGAGGCGGAGACCGACGCCGACAATGCCATCAGCCAGGCCTACAGCGCCGGGACCATGGTGCGCGGCATCGAGACCATCCTGAAGGGGCGCGATCCCCGCGACGCCTGGGCCTTCGCCCAGCGCATCTGCGGCGTGTGCACCCTGGTCCACGGCATCGCCTCGGTGCGCGCCGCCGAGGACGCCCTGGACTACGAGATCCCGCCCAATGCCCAGCTCATCCGCAACCTGATGATCGCCGCCCAGTTCGTGCACGACCACGTCATGCACTTCTACCACCTGCATGCCCTCGACTGGGTGGACGTCATCTCGGCGCTGGACGCCGACCCCAAGAAGACCTCGGAGCTGGCCCAGTCCATCTCCAGCTGGCCCAAGTCCTCGCCCGGCTATTTCGCCGATACCCGCAAGAAGCTCAAGGGCCTGGCCGATTCCGGGCAGCTCGGCATCTTCGCCAACGGCTACTGGGGCCACCCCGCCTACAAGCTGCCGGCCGAGGCCAACCTGATGGCCGTGGCCCACTACCTGGAGGCGCTGTCCTGGCAGCGCGACGTGGTCCAGCTGCACACCATCTTCGGCGGCAAGAACCCCCATCCCAACTTCCTGGTGGGCGGCGCGCCGTCGGCCATCAGCACCGGCACCGGGGGGGACGGCGTAGGCGGCGGGGGCACCGCCATCGACCTGGTCGGCCTGCAGAAGGTGAAGAGCGTCATCGAGCGCATGCAGACCTTCGTGGACCAGGTCTATGTGCCCGACACCCTGGCCATCGCCGGCTTCTACAAGGAC
>DATFLO010000027.1:0-4839 GCA_035267605.1 Gammaproteobacteria bacterium | reverse complement strand
CCGCCGGGGCAGAAGTCGTTCTGGACGTCCACGATGAGCAGCGCGTCACCCTGTGCCAGCCGTTGGGTCATCGCCCCAATCCCTCCGAAGCGTTGGCGTCTGCCGCGGCCGCCGCAGCGACCTCCGGCGTCGCGGTCCTTTCCCCCTTGGACTTCCGCGCCCGGCCCGCGTCTCCCGGACCCTCAGGGAAGCACCTCCGTGCGGTAGCGGTAGACCGCCATGGCCGCGGAGGAATAATCGGCGGGCAGGCCCGCCTTGCGCTTGAGGTGGGTCCAGAAGGCGCGGGGCTCCGGCAGCTGCTCCCACACCGTGGGCAGGAAGGTGCCCTTGCGGCCGGCGGCCTCGATCAGCAGGCCGTCCGTTCCCGGGCGCAGCTGCGCCAGCAAATCCTCCTCGCCGGCGAAGGCCAGGGGCTCGGGCGTGGTGAGCACCTCGATCTTCAGGGTCAGGCCGGAGCGCTCCTCGGCGCTCACGGGCGGAAAGCGGGGATCGCGGAAGGCCGCGCCGAAGGCATTGGCGGTCACGTCCGCCGCCAGCGGGCGGTGGGCCTCGATGGTGCCGATGCAGCCGCGCAGCTCGCCCTCCCGGCGCAGGGTGACGAAGGCCCCCCGCACCGCCCGCAGCGCCTCCGGGACCCCGTCCAGTTCGGGCGCCGCGGGCTCGCCCCGAGCCAGGCCGTGATCGATGGCGGCCTCCGCCAGGCCGACCAGCTCGTCGGCATGGGGACGCAGCGAGGCCTCCTGCGCGCCGTCCACGGCGGCTCCGGTCATGCCCGCTCCTCCAGCGCGAAGGCGCCGTAGCCCACCACCCGGTCGCGGGGGGCGCCGGCGTCGCCGGAATTGCCCAGGTCCAGGGTGCGGATGCGGCCGCCGCCGCGGCGGGCGCCCCAGAGCAGGCCCTGGACCGGGCGCACGCCGCAGGCGTGGTCGGGGCTCAGGGCCTCGCCATCCAGGGCCTCGATGGCCCGCGCGGTGGCGGCGTCGAGGGCGCGGGCGGTGGCGTCGTCGTGGAAATGGGAGAGATCGGAGCTGATCACGATCAGGGTCTCCGGTCCGCCCCACAGGGCCTCCAGTACGCCGCCGACCTCCGCTGCCGGGGTGTCCCCTGCCACCAGCGGCACCATCCGGAAGTCGCCCAGGACCCGCTGCAGGAAGGGCAGCTGGGTCTCCAGGCTGTGCTCGCGCGCGTGCGCCGCGTCGTGGGTCCGGACCCCCGGCTGGGCAAGGGCCGCCGCCACCCCCTCCGTGTCCACCGCGACCTCGCCGAGGGGGGTGCGGAAACGCCCGGCGCTGCTCACGGCCAGGCCGCGCAGCGGCACGTAGTGGGAGGGCCCCACCAGCACCACCCGCTCGATGCGGTCCCGGGCCGGAGCCAGCCCGGCATAGGCGCGGGCCGCCACCGCCCCCGAGAACATGAAGCCGGCATGCGGGGCGATCACCGCCTTGGGCGCGGGGCCCTCGTTTGCCCCGGCGCGCGCCAGGAGGTCATCGACCTGCCGCGCCAGCGCGGCGCCTTCGCCGCTGTAGAAGGTCCCGGCCACCGCCGGGGGGCGCTCGCTTTCCGTCATGCCTGCTCCTCTGCCTTGCCGGGCCGCCACAGGCGGCCCTCCCATCTTCCCATAGACATCGGGACGGAGCCGGGGTTTTTCAAGCCCGGGGTTTGGGCGACGGGTTTTCGGGACCGTTGGCAAGGCGGGGATGCGGCCGGGGGTTGAAATTCTCCCGGCGCGACCGGATCTAATGGGAATACCCCCTTGCGGTTTGCGGAATAGAGAGGCGGATCCCCTTGCGCGAGCGCGAGCCCATCGAAGGCGTTGCCACCCGCTACTGGCACCGGCTGCCGGACGGCCGCGTCCAGTGCGACCTGTGCCCCCGCTTCTGCAAGCTGCGGGAGGGTCAGCGCGGCCTGTGCTTCGTGCGCGGGCGCGCCCACGACGGCATGGTGCTGACCACCTACGGGCGCTCCTCGGGCTTTTGCATCGACCCCATCGAGAAGAAGCCGCTGAACCACTTCCTGCCGGGGACCTCGGTGCTGTCCTTCGGCACCGCCGGCTGCAATCTGGCCTGCAAGTTCTGCCAGAACTGGGACATGAGCAAGTCGCGCGAGATGGATACCCTGGCCGACCAGGCCTCGCCGGAGTTGGTGGCCTACATGGCCGAGCAGGCGGGCGCCCGCAGCATCGCCTTCACCTACAACGACCCCATCATCTTCCACGAGTACGCCATCGACATCGCCGAGGCATGCCGCCGGCGCGGCATCCGGTCGGTGGCGGTGTCCAGCGGTTACGTGACGGCGGAGCCGCGGGCCGAGTTCTACGCCCACATGGATGCCGTCAACGTCGACCTCAAGGCGTTCAGCGAGCGCTTCTACCACAAGCTCACGGGCTCCGAGCTGGGCCCGGTGCTGGACACCATCCGCTACATCCACCACGAGACCGATGTGTGGATGGAGCTGACCACCCTGCTGATCCCCGGCGAGAACGACAGCGACGGGGAGATCGAGGCCATGGCGGCCTGGGTGCGCGACGAGCTGGGCCCCGAGGTGCCCATGCACTTCACCGCCTTCCATCCGGACTTCCGCATGCTCGACTATCCGGCCACGCCGCCGGCGACCCTGGAGCGGGCGCGCGCCATCGCCCTCAAGGCCGGCATCCGCTATGCCTACACCGGGAACGTCCACGACAAGACCGGCCAGAGCACGTATTGCCACCGTTGCGGCCAGGCCCTGATCGGCCGCGACTGGTACCAGCTGTCCGAGTGGAACCTTGACGCCAGCGGCCGCTGCAGTGCCTGCGGCACGCCCTGCGCGGGGGTGTTCGAGAGCGAGCCGGGCCACTGGGGCCCGCGTCGCCTGCCGGTCCACCCCCGTTCCTACCGCCGGGCCTTCGAGGCCGCCGGCGGCGTGTGATTCACCCCCGCGTCCGCCGGGGAGCGGACGACCCAACGGAGGAGGCGCCCATGAGCCTGCACCTGTACAGCGAGGCCTTCGCCAACGAGGAGCGCATCCCGGTGTCCTACACCTGCGACGGCGACGACCGCTCGCCGCCCCTGGAGTGGGCCGGGGCCCCGGAGGGCACCCGCAGCTTCGCCCTGTTCTGCGACGATCCCGACGCCCCGGGCGGCACCTTCGCCCACTGGGCCGTCTACAACATCCCCGCCGGGGTCACCTTCCTGGAAGGGGGGCATTCCAGCCGGACCTCGGCCAGCCCCCATCCCGAGGGTGCCAACGATTTCGGGCGCGCCACCTACGGCGGGCCGTGCCCGCCGGCGCAGCACGGCAGCCACCGCTACCGCTTCCGGCTGCTGGCCCTCGGTGCGGAACGGCTGGCGGTGCCGGAGGGCACGCCCGTGGCCGAGGTGGAGGAGGCCGCCCGCGAGCACCTGCTGGCCGAGGCCGGCCTCGAGGGCCACTACGAGCGCGAGGGGTAGGGCGCCCCGGAGCGCCGCTGGCGCGGCCCCGGGCTCGCCCGGCGGGCGGGCCTGTGGTAAGAAAGGGGGGAGCGATTCCAGCGGAGACGCCCGTGGCCGCCGCCTTCCGGGATTCCATCGGCACCGCCGCCGTGCTCGCCGCCATGGCCCTGGCCGTGGTGGCGCTGGCGGCCTGCGCCCCGACCCCCCTGCGTCCGCCGCCCGACACCAGCCAGGTGGGCGGGGGCGGGCCGGGGAGCGTGCAGCTGGCGCACGTGGCCGACGTGGCCAAGTCGCGGGTGGGTGCGCCCTATCAGTACGGCGAGGATGGCCCCACCGCCTTCGACTGCAGCGGCCTGGTCTACTACGCCTACCACCGGGTGGGCATCGCCGTGCCGCGCACGGTGCGCCAGCTGCGGGAGGTGGCCTTCCCGGTCAAGGCTGCCCACGCCCGCCCGGGCGACCTCCTGTTCTTCCGGCTGTCCGGCAAGGTCCGCCACGTGGCCATCTACGTCGGCCACCGGCGCTTCGTGCACGCCCCCAACAGCGGCTCCCGGGTCTCCATCGCCAGCCTCGACAATCCCTACTGGCGGCGCCATCTGGTCGAGGTGGGCCGCTTCTTCTGAGCGGTCCGGCCGCCAGGGCCGGGCTCAGAACAGGTTGAGCTGGGTGCCGGTCGGCGGCGGCGGCGGGGTGAAGCGGCGGGTGTCCAGGGCGAAGTCGTGCCCGGTCAGGCCCAGGCGCTGGCAGGCCAGGTTGAAGCGGCGGGCGATCATCTCCGCGTAGGCGCCGGTGCCGGTCATGCGGGTGCCGAATTCGGGATCGTTGGCGCGGCCGTCGCGGGCCTCGCTCAGGCGGTTCATGATGTGGTCGGCCTTGAGCGGGTAGTGGCTGGCCAGCCATTCCCGGAACAGCCCCTCCACCTCGTGGGGCAGGCGCAGCAGGACGTAGCCGCCGCTGGTGGCGCCGGCCTCCGCCACCGCCTCCAGGATCATCTCGATCTCGCCGTCGGTGAGCACCGGCACCACCGGCGCCACCAGCACGCCCACCGGGATGCCCGCCTCGCGCAGGGTGCGGATGGTGCGCAGGCGGCGGTTGGGGGCGGCGGCGCGCGGCTCCATGCGCCGCGACAGGTCGCGGTCGAAGGTGGTCACCGACACCGTCACCGAGGCCAGGCCGGCCTCGGCCATGGGCGCCAGCAGGTCCAGGTCGCGCTCCACCAGGGCCGATTTGGTGACCATGGACACCGGGTGGTGGCAGCGGTGGAGGACCTCGAGCAGGCCGCGGGTGATGCCGTAGGACTTCTCGATGGGCTGGTAGGGGTCGGTGTTGGTGCCGATGGCCATGGGGGCGCAGCGGTAATCCGGGTGCGCCAGCTCCTGCTCCAGCAGCCGGGGCGCCTCGGGCTTGGCGATGATGCGGCTCTCGAAAT
>DATFLO010000026.1:0-12074 GCA_035267605.1 Gammaproteobacteria bacterium | reverse complement strand
TCCCTGTCCCAGGTCACCGGCAACCCGCTGTATGACGCCGCCGCCACCATCGTCATCGGCCTGCTGCTGGGGGTGGTGGCGGTTTGGCTGGCGGTGGAGACCAAGGGCCTGCTCATCGGCGAGGCGGCCCACCCGCGGGTGCGCGAGGGCATCCGCGAGCTGGCCGGCCACGCCCAGGGCGTGGCCGGGATCAACGAGCTGGTGACCCTGCACATGGGTCCCGAGGACGTCCTCGTCACCCTGTCGCTGGACTTCCGCGACGACCTCCCCGCCGGCCAGGTCGAGGCCGCCGTGGACGCGCTCAACCGGGCCATCAAGGAGCGCTTCCCCGAGGTGCGGCGGGTGTTCATCGAGGTGGAGTCCTGGGCCGCCCACAGCGGCCAGCTGGCCGACCGCGGCGGCGGGGAGCCGGCCTGACCGGCGGCCGTTAAACCCCCGCGCCCGCTCGCGGTCCAATAGGGGATACCCCTATCCGGGAGGGCCCATGCCCGCATCCACCCCTGTCCCCCGGCTGTCCACGGACCGCTTCCTGCTGGTGCGGCTCTACCGCGCCGCCAAGTGGGCCACCCTGCTCGTGCTCGCGACCCTGGCCGCCGCCCTGCTGGCCGGCCGCTACCTGGCGCCGCCCGGCACCGCCTGGTCCTGGAACGACCCCGACCGCACCTTCACCGTCGAGGCCCCGGTGGACTGGAGCGGCGTGGACGCCGACATCCGGCGCGTGTTCAGCGAGGCCCGCGACCGTGCGCAGGCCACCGCCCGCGCCCGCCTGGACGCCTGGCACGCCAAGCTAATGGGGCGGGTGGAGGGCGACTTCCTGCCCTGGTACTTCGGCTTCTGGAACCAGGAGTGGCGCGACCTCAAGGCCGCCGGCTACCTGGCCGCCGACTGGGTGGGCCTGGCCGACGCGCGCGCTGCCATGATCGCCGACTTCCGCGACGCCTTCGCCGCCCGCGTCATGCCGCCGGCGGAGACCCAGCTGCGCATGGAGGCCATCGCCCGCGAGGCCCTCACCGTCTACCTGAGCCACGCCCGCGAGCAGCTCCCGGACATCTCCGACAAGTACCACGTGCCGCGCGACGACTGGCAGCAGCACCTGGCCCAGATCGGCCTGCAGCTGCAGGAGGCGGCCACCCAGGACGAGCAGGTGCCCACCACCCTCAAGGGCCTGGTGACCGTCGGCGCCGCCGGCACCACCGCCGTGCTGCTGCGCGGCGGCTCCGCCTTCCGCCGGGTGGGCGCCACCGCCGGCCGGCTGGTGCCGCGCGCCGGGGCCGCCGGCGAGACCGCGCTGGTGGGTGCCGGCCTGCGCGGCCAGGTGGCGCGCACCGGCGGGCGCCAGGCGGCCAGGACCGGCACCCGCGTGGGCGGCCGCGTCCTCGGCCTGGCCGCCCTGGCCGGCTTCCTGGCCTGGGACGCCTACGACTACGCCAGCACCGAGGCCGAGCTGCGGCCCAAGCTGCGCGACCGCCTCGGCGCCTACCTGCAGGCCGTCAGCCGGCGCATGCTCGCCGATCCCGCCCAGGGCGTGCTCGCCCCGGTGAACGAGGTGGAGCACCGCGTCCGCGACCAGCTCGCCGCCTCCTGACAACCCCGGGGGCATGGGCCACAATGCGGCCATGACCCCGCTCGCCCCCCTACCATCCAATCGGGGCCGGACCCGGTGAAGGCCTGGCTCGACGCCCTCGAGCGCGGCGCCACGGTGGCCACGGTCACCAACCGCCTGGCGCGCAGCCTGCGCCGCGCCTACCACCGCCGCCAGCTTGACGGCGGCCGGGGATCCTGGCCCACCCCCGATGTCCTGCCGTGGTCCGCCTGGCTCCACCGCGCCTGGAACGACGCCCGCGACCTGGCCGGCGCCCCCGGCGTGCTGCTTACCCCGGCCCAGGAGCTGGCGCTGTGGGAGCAGGTGATCGAGGCCGACATCGCCGCCGAGCGCATCCCCGGCCTGCTGCGGGTGGCCGGCACCGCCCCCGAGGCGCGCGAGGCCTGGGCCCTGAGCGTGCAGTGGCGCCTGGACGAGGCCGAGACCGCCGCCGACCGCGCCGACGCCGGGGCCGGCGAGGACACCGCCGCCTTCCGCCGCTGGCGCGCCGCCTTCGAGGCCCGCCTGGCCGAGGGCGGCTGGGTGGCCCCGGCGCAGCTCCCCGACCGCCTGGCGGCCCTGGTCGCCGACGGCACCCTGGCCGTCCCCGACCGCCTCCACCTGGCCGGGTTCGAGACGGTGGCGCCGCAGCAGGCGGCGCTGCTCGACGCCCTGTCCGGGCGCGGCACCGAGGTGGTCACCGCCGAGCCGGTCCGCGAGCCGGGGCGGGCGCGGCTGGCCCGCTACCCGGACAGCGCCGCCGAGATCCGGGCGGCGGCCGCCTGGGCCCGCGCCGAGCTGGAGGCCGGGGCCGAGGGCCCCATCGCCATCGTCGCCCCCGAGCTGGGCGAGGTGCGCGACGAGCTCGAGCGTGCCCTGCTCGACACCTTCCACGAGCCCGCCGCCGCCCCCGAGCGCTCGCCGGCCGACCTCGCCTTCAACCTGTCGCTGGGCCAGCCGCTGGCCGAGGTGCCGGTGCTGCACGACGCCCTGCAGGCGCTGGCCCTGGCGGTGGAGGACCTGCCCGTGACCGAGGCCGGGGCCCTGGCGCGCTCGCCCCACCTCGCCGGCGCCGCCGCCGAGGCCGTGCCCCGCCTGCAGCTGGACCTGCGCCTGCGCGAGCGCGGCGGCGACCGCGTCCGCCGCTGGGAGGTGACGCGCCTGGCCGCGCACACCGAGGGCGACGGCGGGCCCGCCGCCTACGGCTGCCCGCAGCTGGCCGGCGCCCTGCAGGAGGTGCGCCGCATCCTCGACGAGGCGCCGCACCGCCAGGCGCCGAGCGCCTGGGGCACCACCTTCGCCGCCTGTCTGAACGCCCTGGGCTGGGCCGGCGAGCGGCCGCTGGACAGCGTCGAGCACCAGGCGGTGGGCGCCTGGCGCGAGCGGGTGCTGGAGGCCCTGGCCGGGCTCGACCCGGTGCTGGGCGCGGTGGACGCGCGCGCCGCCCTGTCCCGGCTGCGGCGCCTGGCCGGCGAGACCGTGTTCCAGCCGCGCTCGGACCCGGACGCCCCGGTGCAGGTGCTGGGCCTGCTGGAGGCCGCCGGCCACCGCTTCCAGCGGCTGTGGCTGCTGGGCGTGCACGAGGCCGCCTGGCCGCAGCCGCCGCGCCCCAACCCGTTCCTGCCGCGGCGCCTGCAAAGGCGCCAGGGCGTGCCGCGCGCCACCCCCGAGGGCGAGCTGGCCTTCGCCGAGGGCGCCACCGAGCGCCTGCTGGCCGCCGCCCCCGAGGTGGTGGTCAGCTACCCGCAGCGCGGACCGCGCGACGAGGAATACCCGCCCAGCCCGCTGGTGGCCCACCTGCCCGGGGAGGACGGCGCCGAGGCCGAGCTGCCGGCCCGGGCGTGGGAGCGCCGCCTGCTGGAGGAGGCCGCCCCCGAGCGGCTCGCCGACGACCAGGGTCCGCCCCTGAGCGGCGACACCCCGGTCCCCGGCGGCGCCGCCCTGTTCAAGCACCAGTCCGACTGCCCGTTCCGCGCCTTCGCCAGCCACCGCCTGGCCGCCGACGCCCCCGAGGCCCCCGCCTACCGCCCGGACCCGCTGGAGCACGGCCAGCTGCTGCACGCCGCCCTGCGCGACGTGTGGGAGCGCGTGGGCGACCAGGCCGCCCTGCAGGCATTGGACGCGGACGGGCAGACCGCCCTGTGCCGCGAGGTGGCCGAGGCCACGGTGGCGGCGGCCCGCCGCCGGCGGCCGGGTCTGTACGGCGAGCGCGCCGCGGCCCTGGAGGGCGAGCGCCTGGCCGAGCGCATCGATGCCTGGCTCAACCACGAGCGGGGCCGCCGCCTGCCGTTCCGCGCCGCCGGCCTGGAGGCGGCCACCGAGGCGGAGATCGGCGGGGTCCGGGTGCGTCTGCGGGTGGACCGGGTGGACGAGCTGAGCGACGGGCGCCGGCTGGTGATCGACTACAAGACCGGCGAGGCCGACTACAAGCTGTGGCTGGGCGACCGCCCCGAGGAGCCGCAGCTGCCGCTGTACGCCCTGGCCCTGGGCGAGGGCGTAGCGGGCATCACCTATGTCCGGCTAAAGCCGGACCTACTGGATTTCTCCGGCATCGCCGACGAGGGCATCGCCGAGGGCATGAGCGGCCGCGGCATCCGCCCGGCGTCGCAGGTCAAGCAGCTCGACGGCGCCTCGTGGTCCGAGCTGGTGGGGCAGTGGCGCGGTCTGCTGGAGGGCCTGGCCGGGGATGTCCGGGACGGCCAGGCGGCGGTGGACCCGCGCGCCCTGCCCGGGGCCAGCCGCAGCCCCTGCCGCCACTGCCACCTGCACGCCTTGTGCCGCATCTTCGAGGCGGCCGCGGGGGACGGCGATGACGGCTGAGACGCCGCCCTTCCAGGCCGGCCTGGCCGACGGCGCGGCGCGCGCGGCGGCGCTGGACCCGGCGCGCTCGTTCATCGTCCAGGCCCCCGCCGGCTCGGGCAAGACCAGCCTGCTGGTCAACCGCTTCCTGCGCCTGCTGGCCGCGGTCGCCGAGCCCGAGGAGATCCTGGCCATCACCTTCACGCGCAAGGCGGCCGAGGAGATGCGCGGACGCATCGCCACCGCCCTGCGCGACGCCGAGCAGGGCAACACGCCCAGGGACGAAGCCGCCGCCATCACCCGCCACGCGGCGGAGCAGGCCCTGGCCCGCGACCGCGAGCAGGGCTGGCACCTGGCGCGCCATCCCAACCGCCTGCGGGTGCAGACCATCGATAGCTTGTGCGCCTCGCTCGCCCGCCAGCTGCCGGTGCTGTCGCGCTTCGGCAGCCCGCCGGCGGTGACCGAGGCGGCCGGGCCGCTGCACGCCGAGGCGGCGCGCGCCACCCTCGACCTGCTGGAGGACCGCGACGCCGAGCGCGCCGACCGGGTGGCGGCGCTGGTGCGCCACCTGGACAACAACTGGGGGCGCGCCGAGGAGCTGCTGGCCGACCTGCTCGCCCGCCGCGAGGAGTGGCTGGGGCCGCTGGTGGGGCACCGCCGCGACCCGGGCGAGGCGCGCGCCGTGCTGGAAGGCGCGCTGGCGCGTGCGGTGTCCGAGACCCTGGCCGCCGTGCGCGACGCCTTCCCGGACGACACCCTGGCGCGCGCCCTCAAGGCCGGCGACTTCGCCGCCGCGCGCCTGGCCGAGGCCGGTAAGGAATCGCCGGTGCGCAACCTGACGGGACTGGCCCTGCCGCCCGGCGACGACCCCGCCGACCTGCCGGTGTGGCAGGGACTGGCCGCCCTGCTGCTCACCGGCGGCGGCACCTGGCGCAAGTCCGTGACCAAGCGCGACGGCTTCCCCACCGCCAAGGACGCCCCCGCGGGCGAGGGCGGCGCCTATGAGGCGGCCAAGGCCGACCTGACCGCCCTGCTCGACGAGCTGCGCGGGGACGACGCCCTGGCCCAGCGCCTGGCGGCGGTGGCGCGGCTGCCGGAGCCGCGCTACACGGAAGAGCAGTGGCAGGTGCTGGACGCCCTGATCGAGGTGCTGCCGCTGGCGGCGGCGCAGCTGGAGGTGGTCTGCCGCGAGCGCGGCGAAATCGACTTCACCGGCATCGGCCTGGCCGCGCGCGACGCCCTGGGCGATCCCGAGGCCCCCACCGACCTGGCGCTGGTGCTGGACCAGCGCCTGTCCCACCTGCTGGTGGACGAGTTCCAGGACACCTCCAACCTGCAGATGGCCATCCTGCGCCGGCTCACCGCCGGCTGGCAGCCCGGCGACGGGCGCAGCCTGTTCCTGGTGGGCGACCCCATGCAGTCCATCTACCGCTTCCGCGACGCCGAGGTGGGCCTGTTCCTGCGCGCGCGCAGCCACGGCATCGGCGACCTGGCGCCGGAGCCGCTGGAGCTCACGGTCAACTTCCGCTCCGACCCGGCGGTGGTGGACGCGGTCAACGCCGCCTTCCCGGCCATTCTCCCGGCCGCCGAGGACGTGGCCACCGGCGCCGTGCCCTTCGCCGCGGCCGACGCCCATCACGACCCCGCCGACGGCGCAGCGGTGGACGCCCACCCGGTGCTGTATCCGAAGGAAGCGGGCGAGTCCGAGGCCAACCGCGCCGCCGAGGACACCGCCCTGGCCGCCGAGGCGGACATTGTCACCGGCCTTGTCCGCGAGGCCCTGGCCGCCGACCCCGAGGGCAGCGTGGCGGTGCTGGTGCGCGCCCGCACCCACCTCGACCGCATTTTGCCCGCCCTGCACGCGGCCGGCATCGGCTACCAGGCGGTGGAGATCGAGCCGCTGGCGCAGCGCCCGGTGATCCAGGACCTGCTGGCGCTCACCCGCGCCCTGCTGCACCCCGCCGACCGCGCCGCCTGGCTGGCGGTGCTGCGCGCCCCGTGGACCGGCTTGACCCTGGCCGACCTGCACCACCTCGCCGACGGCCGCGCGCCCCTGGCCTGGCGCCTGGCCGACGAGGAGGTCCTGGCCGGCCTGTCCGGGGACGGCCGGACACGCCTGGAGGGTGTCCGCAATGTGCTGCGGGAGGCGGTGCGCGAGCGCCGCCGCGGCGGCCTGCGCCGGCAGCTGGAGCGGGTCTGGCGGCGCCTGGGCGGCCCGGCCACGGTCCAGCGCACCACCGATCTGGAGGACGCCCGCGAGTACCTGGCCCTGGTGGAATCGCTGGAGGCCGGCGGCGAGCTGCCCGACCCGGAGCAGCTGGCCGAGCGCATGGAGCGCCTCTACGCCCGCCCCGAGGGGGGCGGCGGCCATGTCCAGGTGATGTCCATCCACAAGGCCAAGGGCCTGGAGTTCGACACCGTCATCCTCCCCGGCCTGGGCCGCCAGCTGGCGCACGGCGAGGGCGGCCGGCTGCTGCGCCACCTGGAGCGCCCCACCGCCACCGGCCCCGACTTCCTGCTGGCCCCCGTGCACCCCACCGGCTCCGAGTCCGACCCCATCTACGACTACCTGGGCGCCATCGAGACCGAGCGCGACCGCAACGAGCTGGCCCGCCTGCTCTACGTCGCCACCACCCGCGCCAAAAGCCGCCTGCACCTGGTGGGCCACTGCCCGTGGAAGCCCGACGCCGACGAGCTGGCCCCGCCCGGCGCCAGCCTGCTGGGCCAGCTGTGGCCGATGGCGGCGGACGCCTACGAGGCCGCCCGCGCGCGCGGCGACACCGAGCCCCCGTCCGCCGCCCGGGCGGCCAGTGCCGCCGCCGGCATCCGCCGCCTGCCCGCCGGCTGGGAGCCGCCGGCTCCCCCCGCCGGCTTCCGCCAGGGCCGGCGCGCCCCCGCCGAGCCGGCCCCCGAGAGCGAGCCCGAGACCCCCGTGCCCGAGCCCGCCGAGGCCGCCCCCGCCGAGGACCCGGCCGCAAGCGCCACCGCCCGCCACGTGGGCAGCCTGGTCCACCGCATGCTGCGGGTGATGGCGCTGCAGGGCCCGGCGGCCTGGGACGGCCGGGTGGCCGAGCGGCGCGCCACCTTCACCGGCGAGCTGGCCGCCCTGGGCGTGGCCGCCGATCAGCAGGACGCCGCCGCCGAGCGGGTAGTCGCCGCGCTGGAGCGGACCCTGTCCGATGACACCGGGCGCTGGCTGCTCGATCCCGGCCACGCCGAGGCCCGCTGCGAGTACCCGGTGAGCGGCCTGGCCGACGGCCAGCTGGTGGACGGCGTCATCGACCGCACCTTCGTGGATGCCGAGGGCACCCGCTGGATCGTGGACTACAAGACGGCCGCCCCCGCCGGGGACGAGCCCGCCGCGGCCTTCCTCGACCGCCAGCAGGCCCTCTACCGCGACCAGCTGGCCCGCTACGCCGCGCTCCTGGCCGGCCTCGAGGACCGCCCCCTGCGGCTGGGGCTGTATTTCCCGGTGATCGCGGGTTGGAGGGCATGGCAGGGGTAGGCGCCCCGCTCTTCCTCACCCCTCGCCCGACCCTGTCCCCTGAAAGGGGAGCGGGGGTTAGGGGTCAGCACTGCTGCCACGCCAGCCCATGACAGCGCCACATGATGCAGCCCTCGCGGAGGGGCAGACCCGCCCAACATCGGCCCCCGCCACCCGCCCCGCAATCGCCGGGGCTGGCCCCGGGCGCGGCGACGGGGTGAAATGGGGGATGGATCCCTTGCCGAGGTGGCGGCCATGGCCCCGAGCGCACCCATCCGCCTGTTCCTGTGCGGCGACGTCATGACCGGGCGCGCCATCGACCAGGTGCTGCCCCATTCCTGCGACCCGGCGCTGCACGAGCCCTGGGTCCACGACGCCCGTCACTACCGCGAGCTGGCCGAGCGGGTCAGCGGGCCGGTGCCGGCGCCGGTGGGCTACGCTTACGTGTGGGGCGACGCTTTGCGCTGGCTGGCGCGCTTCGCCCCGGATCGCCGGCTGATCAACCTGGAGACCGCGGTCACCTGCAGCGACCACTGGTGGCGGGGCAAGGGTGTGCACTACCGCATGCACCCCGGCAACACCCCGGTCCTGACCGCCGCCGGCATCGACTGCTGCGCCCTGGCCAACAACCACGTGCTGGACTGGGGCTACCCCGGCCTGGACGACACCCTGGCGGCCCTGGACGGCGCCGGGCTGGCGACCGCGGGGGCCGGCGAGCGCCTGGCCGCGGCCCAGTCGCCGGCGGTGCTGGAGGCCCCCGGCAAGGGGCGGGTGATCGTGCTGGCCATGGGCTCAGGGTCGAGCGGGGTGCCGGCCGAGTGGGCGGCGGAGGCGGACCGGGCGGGGATCTGGCGCATCGACGAAGGCAGCGGGCGCGCGCTGGCGGCGGTGGCCGAGCAGGTGGCCGCCATCAAGGGCCCCGGCGACGTGGTGGTGGCCTCGGTGCACATGGGCGGCAACTGGGGCTACGCCGTCCCCGCCGAGCAGCGCCGCTTCGCGCGCGGCCTGATCGACGACGCCGGCGTGGACCTGGTCCACGGCCACAGCGCCCACCACCCGCGGCCCCTGGAGGTCCACCGCGGCCGGCTGATCCTGTACGGCTGCGGCGACTTCCTCAACGACTACGAGGGCATCCCCGGCGAGGAGGGCTATCGCCCCGAGCTGACCGCCATGTATTTCGCCGACCTGGATCCGGCCGATGGCCGGCTGGCCGGGCTCACCCTGCGCCCCATGCGCATCCGCCGGCTGCAGCTGGCCGACGCCGGCAGCGACGACGCCGACTGGCTGCGGCAGCGGCTGAACCGGGAGGGCGAGGCCCTCGGCGCCCGCTTCGAGCGCGACGGCGAAGGCGGCCTGCGCCTGGCGCTGCCCGGCTAGCAGGGCGTTGAAAAACGTCGCGAGGAGGCCATATGCAAGGCGCACACCGCGGCCCGGTCCCGCCGATTTAAGAAATAACGCGGCGGCGCTTTAGCGGCGACCGCGCAGCGACTGAGGCATATCAAGTGGATAGGTGAAGGAGCGAGCAGTGCGCAACGCCGCAGATGGCCTCCGCAGAAGTTTTTCAACGGCCTGCTAGTGTCCTGTCGCAGAAATTCGTTTCATTTCTGAGCTTCCTGCGCCGGTTCGGAGCAAGGCGCCCCCGACGAAGGCGTGGTGGGCCCACGTCGAGGAGGGGCAACGCAGCGCCGGGCCGGCGCAGGAACTCCCTGCGGGCGAGCCGGGAGGGCGGACGGCGCGGCGTCGCCGAACCTTGACGGGCAGGGAGCCCGCCTGCGGCCCGGCTCCTTGCGGCGACCGCCCTCCCGGCCCGCAGAATTGCAACGAATTTCTGCGACAGGACACTAGGGGCTGCCGGGCGACGGAACCCCGCACGCCATCGCGCGGACGAAACTCCAGACGCCCCTTGCGGCGTCCCCGATCAGGAGCCCGCCTTGCCGGACAGCGCCGCCTCCGACCCGGCCGAAGCCTCCGCCCCCATCCGCGTCGGCATCTCCAGCTGCCTGCTCGGCGAGGAGGTGCGCTTCGACGGCCAGCACAAACGCGACGCCTACATCAACGGCACCCTGGCGCAGTTCTTCGAGCTGGTGCCGGTGTGTCCGGAGGTGGCCATCGGCCTCGGCGTGCCGCGCGAGCCCATCCGGCTGGTGGCGGACAAGGGCGAGCCGGTGCGGGTGGTGGGGGTAAAGAGCCCCGAGAAGGACGTGACCGACGAGCTGCAGGCCTACGGCCGGCGCATGGCCGGCGAGCTGGGCGACATCCACGGCTACATCCTCAAGCGCGGCTCGCCCTCCTGCGGCATGGAGCGGGTCAAGGTCTACAAGCCCGACGGCCACCCCCTGACCACCGCCGCCGGCGCCTACGCCGGGGCGTTCATGGCCGAGCGCCCCGACCTGCCGGTGGAGGAGGAGGGCCGCCTGGGCGACCCGGTGCTGCGCGAGAACTTCATCGAGCGGGTGTTCGTGCACGAGCGCTGGCACCGCGAGGTGGCCGCCGCGCCCTCGGCCAAGGCCCTGGTGGACTTCCACAGCGCCCACAAACTGCTGCTCATGGCCCACGACCAGCAGGCCTACCGCGAGCTCGGCCGGCTGGTGGCCGAGGCCGGCAGCGGCGACATCGCGGCGACGGTGAGCACCTACTTCGAGCGCCTCATGGCCGCCCTGCGCAAGCCGGCCACGCGCAAGGGCCACGCCAATGTCCTCTACCACCTGATGGGCTATCTCAAGGAGAAGCTCGACGGCGAGGACAAGGCGGAGCTCGGCGAGCTCATCGAGTCCTACCGCACCGGCCGGGTGCCGCTGATCGTGCCCATCACCCTGCTCAACCACCACTTCCGGCGCCACCCGCACCCCTACGTGGCGCGCCAGGTCTACCTGCAGCCGCACCCGGCGGAGCTGATGCTGCGCAACCGGGTCTGAGCCCGCCCGGGCCTCCTGCTATCCTCGGGCAAACCGGATCGGAGAACGCAGACGCATGGACCGCGAATTCTGGCTGGACCGCTGGCGCAGCCGCCGCCTGGGCTGGCACCTGGAGGAGGTCAACCCGCACCTGACGGCGTTCTGGCCGGACATGCCGGTGGCCGGCGACGGCCGGGTTCTGGTGCCGCTGTGCGGCAAGAGCGTGGACATGCGCTGGCTGGCCGAGCGCGGCCACGCCGTGGTGGGGGTGGAGATCAGCGAACAGGCCTGCGCGGAGTTCTTCGACGAGCCGGGCTGGACGCCGGAGGTGACGACCGCGGGGGAATGGACCCGCTACCGCGCCGGCGGCGTGGAGATCCTGTGCGGCGACCTGTTCGATCTGGACGCCGCCACCCTGGGCCCGGTGGACGCGGTGTTCGACCGCGGCTCGCTCATCGCCCTGCCGCCGGCCATGCGCCCGGCCTACGCCGAGCGCATGGCGGCGCTGCTGCCGGAGCGGCCGCCGCGGCTGCTGGTGACGCTGGACTACCCGCAGCACGAGATGGACGGCCCGCCGTTCGCGGTCACCGGCGAGGAGGTGGCGGCGCTGCTGGGCGGGGGCTACCGGGTGGCGTGCCTGCGCGACTGGGACGTGCTGGAGGAGAGCCCGCGCTTCAAGGCCCAGGGCCTGACCCGGCTGCACGAGCGGGTATACCGGCTGACCGCGGGCTGAGGGGCTCAGGCCCCCTGCGCCGCCCGCTCCGCCTGCGCGGCGGCGGGCTCGCGGTCGGCCCACTCCTCCAGCTCGGCCAGGGTCTCGCGCGCCATCTCCGCATTGGGCGCCCGCTCCACCATGGCCTTCAGGTCGCCCAGGCGGGAACGCGCCTGGCCCTGCCAGAAGCGGCGCTGACGGCAGGCCTCCGCCGAGGCCGGGTCCCGTCCCGGACGGCAATCGATGGCATCCCGCCGGGCGAGGGCCTGACACACCTCGCGCACCACATCGTTCCAGCTCGCTTCCTGGGGCATCCACTGCGCTCCTGCGGCCCGCTCCGGGCCCTTCCGCAAACGGCAACGGGAGCCGGCCGACTCCCCCCTCGAAAAACCGGCCGTAGGATCCTTGAAGCGAGTCCGAAAAGCAATGGGGGATTCCCCTAATTCCGATAGGGCCGAATGCCGGCCCGCCACTTACCGCACCAACGAGGAGCCGCCATGAACATCGCGTTCCTGGGCACCGGTCTGATGGGCGAGCCGCTCGCCCGCCGCTTGCTGGAGGAGGGCCACGCGGTCACCGTGTGGAACCGCGACCACGAGAAGA
>DATFLO010000025.1:0-4348 GCA_035267605.1 Gammaproteobacteria bacterium | reverse complement strand
CTCGCCGGACGCCGCCTGGCCCTTCTCCGCGGAGGCGTCCTTGGCCTGGGCCTCGCCCTGCTTGGCGGCACCGGCCTCGTCCTTGGCCTGGTCACCGCCTTCGCCGCTCATGCCGTCCTCCCCGGCGTCGGCCGACTGCTTCCCGGCCGTGCCGTCCTTGGTCTCCACGGTCTGGTCGGCGCCGTCGTCCTTGGTCGCCTGCTGGGCCTGCTGGCCGTCGCCGGCCGATTGGTCGGCGCTTGGCGCATCCATCGCGGACTCGGCCCGCACCCCGGCGGCCGCCAGCAGCAAGGCCAGACCGAGGGCGGTGAACGTCGCTTTCATCTGCTGTGCCTGCATGGAAATCCCCCCTTGAGGCTCATTGTCGTGCTTCCTGTGCGGCGGACCCCGCGCGGGGCCCGCCCTCCATTCCTGTCATGCCGGATCCGCGGATGCGGCTCCGGCCTTGCCGCCCGCCCATGCCGGCCGCTCCCCGGGACGGGGATTGCGCCAGCGGCGGGCGGGGTAGACCAGCGCCCCGACCACCCGGGCGAGCACCCGGGCGGCGGGGCCCGGACGCATCTCCTCGAAGCGGGCCCGGAACAGCGGCCGCACCGTCTCCGGCAGGAGACCGGCCAGCTCCTCGCGGTCGGGACGCACCCCCACCGCCTGGCCGAGAAACAGAAGCCGGCGGCCGTAGGGCCCGGCGCACGGCTCCCAGCGCAGCCGCTCCCGCTCGATGCCCCGGCACAAGGCCGCCATCAGCTCGCGATCGGCCGCGAAGGGCAGGCCCATGCTGCGGAAGAGGCGCGCCATGTAGCGCAGGTGGCGCCGGAGCAGTTCCGGATCCGTCTCGCCCAGGTCCCGCTCCAGCTGCTCCACCAACGTGAAGCCGAAATGCACCATCATCCAGTGCGGCACTCGGATGCGGTCGTGGGCGGCCTGGATGCGGCGCAGCAGGCGCACCACCTCCGGGTCCGCCAGGCCGCCGGGTCGCCGTCCGGAATCGGTGACCCGCTTGATGAAGCGGTCGGTGAAGTCGAAGGAGCGGGCGAAGGGGACCAGGGAGCCGAAGCGGCGGGGGCGCATGCGCCGGGCATGGGCGACGAAGTCACCGAGCAGGAAGAACACCGCATAGGCAGTGATCCCGCAACGGTAGCCGCCCGCCTTCCAGAGGAAGGCCGCCGCCTCGCGATCGCGGGGATCCGGCGGCTCCGGCGACGCCCCCTCCAGCGGGGGCTCCAGGCCTTCGTAGAGCGCCGCCACCCCCTCGGGAAGGCCCTGGGCCCGGGCCTGATCGACCACCTCCGCCGTCAGCATGGAGCGGGCTCCCCCCTTGTCCCGCCTAACGAACGGTGCGGTCCCGGCGGGTAATAATGCATGGGCCGTGCCAGACCTCCCGAGCCGCCGCCGCGGGGCCCCGACGGCCCCTGCGGCGCCGGACGCCGTCGCCTCGGCCCGACAGACCGTGCGGCCGGCGCGCCGGCCGCTCGCCGCCGCAGCAGGCGCATACGGGTCGCGACGCGCCAGGGAGCCGGTGTGCCCCGCCGGCGACAGGACACTAGTCCCCCGCCACCTCGCCCAGGCTGCGGGCCGCAATCTCGTAGGTGTCGCGGGACAGGCCGGCGGTGCCCCGGATGCGCTCCAGCTGCTCGCGCATGCGGCTGCGCAGGGGCTCGTCGTAGCGCGCGAAGCGGCTGAAGGCACGCGCCATGGCCGCCGCCATCTGCGGGTTGATGCCGTCCAGGGTCAGGACCTGGTCGGCGAAGAAGGCGTAGGCCGCCCCGGAGGCCTGGTGGAAGCGGGCGGGATTGCCGCGGGCGAAGGCGCCGAGGAGGGCGCGCACCTTGTTGGGGTTGCGGACGTTGAAGGCCTCGTGCTCCATCAGGCCGCGCACCCGTTCCAGGGTCCCCAGCTCCGGGGAGGTGGCCTGGAGGGCGAGCCATTTGTCCACCACCTCGGCATCGCCCCGCCACTGCCGATAGAAGGCCGCCAGCGCCTCCTCGGCCTCGGGGTGGCCCTCGGCCACCAGGGGGCGCAGCGCGCCCAGGCGGTCGGTCATGTTGGTGGCCGCGGCGAACTGGTCCGTGGCCAGGGCGCGGCCCGCCTCGTCGCCGGCGGCGACGCGGTAGGCCAGGCAGACGTTCTTGAGCCGGCGGCGGGCGATGGCCTCGGGGCTGGGCCGGTATTCGCCGCTGTCGGCATTGGCGTGGTAGGCGGCCTCGAGGTCGGCGGACAGGGCCTCGCCCAGGCGGCGGCGGGCGAAGGCGCGGGCGGCGTGAATGGCCTCGGGGTCCACCGGGGCCTCGAAAAGGTCCGCCAGGTAGCCCTCGTCGGGCAGGGTCAGCGCCTCGGCCACCAGCGCGCGGTCGTCGGCGGGCCCGCGCAGCAGGGCGCCGAAGGCGTCGATCAGTCCCTGGTCGAGGGCCATCTCGCGGCCCTCGCGGTGGGCTGCCACGCACCGGAACAGCGCCCGCTGGGCCAGCTCCTGCCCGGCCTCCCAGCGGTTGAACAGGTCCGTGTCGTGGGCCAGCAGGAAGGCCAGGTCGGCATCGCTGTAGTCGAAGGCCAGCCGCACCGGCGCCGAGAAGCCGCGCAGCAGGGAGGGCACCGGCTCGCGCTCGAGGCCGGTGAAGGTGAACGCATGCTCCGCCTCGCGGACCTCCAGGACGCGGGTGGGGCCGCCGCTCCAGGCGTCCTCGCCGGCCAGCCGCAGGGGCAGGTCGTTGCCCTCGGCGTCCAGCAGGCCCACCGCCAGGGGGATGTGCATGGGGGCCTTGTCCGTCTGTCCGGGGGTATCCGGCACCTGCTGGCGCACCCGCAGGGTGTAGGTCCCGGCACCGCCATCCCATTCGCCGCTGCAGTGCAGCCGCGGCGTCCCGGCCTGGGTGTACCACAGCCGGAACTGGGCCAGGTCGGCGTCGGTGGCGTCCTCCAGGGCGCGCACGAACTCCTCGGTGGTCACCGCCTGGCCGTCATGGCGCGCGAAGTACAGGTCGGTGCCGCGCCGGAAGCCCTCGGCACCGAGCAGGTGCCACATCATGCGGATCACCTCGGCGCCCTTCTCGTACACCGTGGGGGTGTAGAAGTTGGAGATCTCCATGTAGCTGTCCGGCCGCACCGGATGGGCGGTGGGCCCGTCGTCCTCGGGGAACTGGGCCGAGCGCAGGCGGCGCACGTCCTCGATGCGCTGCACCGCCTCGGAGTAGACGTCGCCGGTGAAGTGCTGCTCGCGGAAGACGGTGAAGCCCTCCTTGAGGGAGAGCTGGAACCAGTCGCGCAGGGTCACGCGGTTGCCCGACCAGTTGTGGAAGTACTCGTGGCCGATGATCGCCTCGATGCGCTGGAAGTCGGCGTCGGTGGCGGTATCGGCGCGGGCCAGCACGGCCGAGGTGTTGAAGATGTTGAGGCCCTTGTTCTCCATGGCCCCCATGTTGAAGTCGGCCACCGCCACGATCTGGTAGATGTCCAGGTCGCACTCGCGGCCGTAGGCGCGCTCATCCCAGGCCATGGCCTCCTTGAGCGCGCGCATGGCGTGGTCGACCTTGTCCTGGTTGCCGTGCTCGACATAGATGCGCAGCGCCACCTCGCGCCCGGAACCGGTGGTGAAGGAATCGGCCACCTCCGCCAGGTCCCCGGCCACCAGCGCGAACAGGTAGGCCGGCTTGGGGAAGGGGTCGGCCCACTGCACCCAGTGGCGGCCGTCGCCCAGGTCGCCCCCGGCGACGCGGTTGCCGTTGGACAGCAGCACCGGGTAGCGCCCGGCGTCGGCCACGATGGTGGTGGTGAAGGTGGCCATGACGTCGCTGCGGTCGGGGAAGTAGGTGATGCGGCGGAAGCCCTCCGGCTCGCACTGGGTGCAGAAGGTACCGCTGGACTTGTGGAGCCCCTCCAGGGCGGTGTTCTCCTGGGGCCGGATGCGGGTGGTGATCTCCAGGGTGAACCGTTCGGGCACTTCCGGGATGGTCAGGGAGTCCTCGTCCTGCCGGAAGCCCTCCGGGGAAAGGGGGTGGCCGTCCACGGCCACTTCCGCCAGTTCCATCTCCCGTCCGTCCAGGACCAGGGCGCCCGGCTCGGCCCGGTCGGGATTGGCACGCACGGCGAGACGGGAGCGTACCGTGGTCCACTCCTCCCCCAGTTCGAAGTGCAGGTCAACGGAATCGACCACGTGGGCGGGCGGCAGGTAATCCGCCAGCCGAACGGGCTGGGGAGGCTGCTGTTGTCGGCTGTCGGCCATGGGGTTTCCTTCCTCTTTCCTGACGCGGCGGAAGAAGCGGGCGGCTCCCCGGCTACTCCCCCTGGACGGTCACCGTGATCCGGCGCCGGAAGCCCGCATAGCGGTGCTCCCACAGGTAGACGCCCTGCCAGG
>DATFLO010000024.1:0-11119 GCA_035267605.1 Gammaproteobacteria bacterium | reverse complement strand
CCACCCGGCGCTCGAAGTCGTCCTCCGCCCGCTGGCCGCGGTCGCGGGCGGCGCCCATGGCGCGCCGGAAGTCCTCGCGCCGCTCGTTGAATTCGTCCTCTACGTCCGAGCGCCACTCCCCGGCCTTGGCATAGCCCAGGTCGCGCATGGCGCCGGCAAGATCCGAAATGTCCGTACGCAGGCTGGACAGATCGGCCTTGAGGGCGTCGATCTCTTCCTGGAGGTTCTGGCTGCTCTTCTGGTTGCTCTCGGCCACTGGCTGTCTCCTTCGGACGCGCCCATGTCCCCTCCCAAAGTAGGACAATTGCGCCGGCGCCACAAACCCGCGCCCAACGGGCGGGGCCGCCCGGGCCCGGCGGGCGGGGAAGTGTTACGGTCTCCCCAGACGCCCCGCGAGGAGCCCTGACCATGGCGGAGTCACCAGCCACCGACGACGGCCGGACGCGGACCTTCCTGCTGGCCGTGATCATGGTGATCCTGGTGGGCTGGGCCCTGAAGGCCACCTACCTGGTCACCATGCCCCTGGCCCTGGCCTTTTTCGTGGCGATCATCCTGCGCCCGCTCCAGATCCGGCTCTACCGCGGGCTCCCCAGGCGCCTGCGCTTCCTCAGCCTGGGCCTGACGGTGCTCGTCCTGGTGCTGGTCCTGCTGCTCCTGGCCGCCCTGGTGGGCTACAGCTTCGAGCTCGTCCTGCAGAAGGCCCCCGCCTACGCCGAGGCCGGCAGCGACCTCTGGGTCCGCCTACAGGGCTGGGCACACCGCCGCGACATCCCCGTCGAGAACCTGCTGCCGCCCGTCCGCCAGCTGGCCAGCCAGGGCCTGGGCCTGCTCACCACCGGCTTCTCCCGGCTATGGTGGTTCACCCTGCTGCTGGTCCTGCTGTTCTTCCTGGTGCTGCTCATGCTGCTGGAGACCGAGGAGTGGGAGACCAAGCTGGAGCAGGGCCTGGGCCCGCATCGGGCCTCGGAGGTGGTGGACACGGTGCGCTCGGTGGAGGTGCGGGTGCGTCAGTTCCTGCTGATCAAGACCCTGATCAGCGCCCTGTCCGGACTGGCCTCCGGGCTCTGGCTGTGGCTGCTGGGGGTGGACCTGGCGGTGCTGTGGGGCCTGCTCATCTTCGTGCTCAACTTCATCCCCAACATCGGCTCGATCATCGCGGTGATCCCGCCGGCGCTGGTGGCCCTGCTACAGCTGGGACCGGGCCATGCCCTCCTGGCCATCGGCGGCATGGCCCTGTTCGAGCAGATCCTGGGCAACCTCGTCGGCCCCCGCATGGAGGGCCGCACGCTGTCCATCTCGCCCATGGTGGTGCTGGTGTCGATCGTCTTCTGGGGCTGGGTGTGGGGCTTCATCGGGGCCCTGATCGGGGTGCTGCTGACCACCACCCTGATCATCATCTGCGATCACATCCCCGCCCTGCGGCCCATGGCCCTGCTGCTGAGCCGTCCGGCTCAGCAGCAGGGGGCGGAGGCCGGCGGCGGGGAGTCCGCCGGCTGACGGCAAGGCGGGGGCCGCCATGGCCCCCGGCCCGGGGCTTTACTCGGGGACGCCCCCGGGGGAGGATCCGGGGGGCTTCAAGGTGGCGCCCCGGGGCCGATTCGAACGGCCGACCTGCAGCTTAGGAGGCTGCTGCTCTATCCTGCTGAGCTACCGGGGCGGAGGTCCGCAACGGACCGGCCGCAAGTATACCCGGCCGCCGCCGCCGTCCCCAAACACCCGGCAACCCGGCGAGGACTTCCGCATGGCCGAGCAAGGGCCGCAGTACCTGCTCGGGGTGGCGATCGGCTTCACGGTCGTGCCCTACTTCGTGCTGTATCTGGTGTTCGTGCTGGTGACCCGGCGGGTCATCGCCATCCCCTACCTGCTGGCGGGCATGGCCGGCGCCGTGGCGGCGGCCTTCGTGATCGACCTGCTGGGCTACGCCTGGCTTGGGGCCGACGTTATCAAGACCCCCATTCCGATGTTCAGCGGGGTGCTCATCGCCGGCGGCGCCATCCACCTGCTGGGCAAATGGCTGGGCCGCCCCACCGGCGGCGGCTAACCCTCCCGCCGCCCGCGGAAGAAGGCCCGCAGCAGGGCGCCGCACTCTTCGGCCAGCAGACCCCCGGTCACCTGCGGCCGGTGATTGAGCCCCGGCAGGCCGAAGCCGTCAACGACGCTGCCGGCGGCCCCGCTCTTGGGGTCGGCGGCGCCGAACACCACCCGCTCGATGCGGGCATGGACCAGGGCGCCGACGCACATCAGGCAGGGCTCGAGGGTGACGTAGAGGCAGGCGCCGGGCAGGCGATAGTTGTCCGCGGCCGCCGCGGCCCGGCGCAGGGCGCGGATCTCGGCGTGGCCGCTGGGATCGCGCTCGCCCACCGGGGCGTTGCCGGCGGCGGCGAGCAGCGCGCCGTCGCGTACCACCACCGCGCCCACGGGGACCTCGCCGGCGGCCCCGGCGGCGCGCGCCTCGGCCAGGGCCCGCTCCATCCAGGCGCGGTCGTCCCGGTCCCCTGCGCTGCCCCGGCTCACAGGTGCTGCCGCACCCAGGGCTCGAACTGGTTGGCCTGCATGGCGCCGGCCACCCGGTCCAGCTCCTGGCCGTCCCGGAACAGGACAATGGTGGGGATGGAACGGATGCCGAAGCGGCCCGCCGTCTGCGGATTGGCGTCCACCTCCAGCTTGGCCACGCGCGCGTGGGGCCGCAGGTTGCGCGCGGCGGCTTCCACCACCGGGGCCATGGTCTGACAGGGGGCACACCAGCCGGCCCAGAAGTCCACCACCACCGGCAGGTCGCTGCGCCCCACCTGGCGCTGGAAGGTGGCGTCGGTCACCTCCACCGGCTGGTCGGGGAACAGGGAGGCCCCGCAGCGCCCGCACACCGGGCCCTGTTGCAGGCGCGCGGCGGGCACGCGGTTGAGCCCGCCGCAGGCGGGACAGGGAATGTGCAGGGTTTCGCCGGCTTGATCCATGGACGCTTCCCTCCTTTGCCGTTCCTTTCCATATGGGGCCGCCGGCAGGCGTTTGCAACGCCGCCTTTCGCCAGCGCCGGACGTCTCCTGTAGACTTCCCCGGCCCATTCGCCCAGGAGGAAGGCCGTTTGGAGGATCCCCGGCTCCGCCGCACCCTGGCGCTGGCGGGCGTATTCCAGGCCGCCGGTCTGGTTCAGGAGGTTGCCCGCCGCGGCACCATCACCCACGCCAGCGCCCGCGACACCAGCATCGCCAGCATCTTCGCCACCAACCCGGAGTCGGTGGCGGCGGTCTACGGCGGCCCGGCCAACCTGCGCCTGGGCCTGACCCTGCTGCGCGACCAGCTGCACGGCTCCGGCGCCGGCCGCCAGGCCGAGGACCTGGAGGTGGCCCGCTACGTGATCGCGCTCACCGTCCTGGAACGCAAGCTGGCCGCCCGGCCCGATACCCTGAAGGCCCTCGGCGAGGGCATCGAGGACGCCCGCCGCACCTACGATCACTTCGGTGCCGACCACGCCAGCGTCGCCGGCCGCCTGGCCGACCTCTACGCCGAGCACGTGAGCCCGCTCGGGGCGCGCATCGTGGTCCGGGGCGACAGCGACGTGCTCACCGAGCCCACCAATGTATCGCGGGTGCGGGCACTGCTGCTCGCCGGCCTGCGCTCGGCGGTGCTGTGGCGCCAGCAGGGCGGCCGGCGCTGGCAGCTGCTGCTGGGCCGGGGCCGCTACCTGGCCGCCGCCGGGCGTCTGCTGGACGAGGTCCCGCCCTCCTGAGCCGGACGGCCCTTGAAAGCCGACCGGCGCGCCCCCATCTAGGTTAGTGCAATCCCCCCAGGAGGGTACGAGCCATGCGTGCGCAAACCGCCCATTTCACCCTTGGCGACATCGTCTGGCACAGCGGCAACGACTACCGCGGCGTCATCGTCGACGTGGACCCCGAATTCGAGGGGCCGGAGGATTGGTACGCCGATGCCTCGGCGCAGCGGCCGCAGCGCCACCAACCCTGGTACAGCCTGCTGGTGGACAACTCCGAGCACGTGGCCTACGTGGCCGAGGAGAACCTGGAGGCCGACGAGTCCGAGGAGCCGGTCAACCATCCGGCCATGGCCAGCTTCCTGGGCGAGCTCCACCACGGCCGCTACACCGTCCACCAAACCCTGAACTGATCCGCCCTCCCGTGACGCAAAAAAGCCCCGCCTTGAGGCGGGGCTTTTTTGCGCTGGGCGACCGCCCGCCCTACTCCCACTCGATGGTGGCCGGCGGCTTGGACGAGATGTCGTAGACCACCCGGTTGATGCCGGGGACCTCGTTGATGATGCGGGTGCTGATGCGCCCGAGCAGGTCGTCGGGGATGCGCGCCCAGTCGGCGGTCATGCCGTCCACCGACTCCACCGCGCGCACGCACACGGCATTCTCGTAGGTGCGCTGATCGCCCATGACGCCCACGCTCTGCACCGGCAGGAGCACGGCGAAGCTCTGCCAGATGCGCTCGTACAGGCCGGCCTCCTTGATCTCCTCGAGGACGATGGCGTCGGCCTCGCGCAGGGGCTCCAGCTTGTCGCGCTCGACCGCGCCCAGGCAGCGGATGGCCAGGCCCGGGCCCGGGAACGGCTGGCGGTTGACCATCTCCTCGGGCATGCCCAGCTCGCGGCCGAGCTCGCGCACCTCGTCCTTGAACAGCTCGCGCAGCGGCTCCACCAGGGCCAGCTGCATGCGCTCGGGCAGCCCGCCCACGTTGTGGTGGGACTTGATGGTGACGCTCGGCCCGCCGCTGGGCGACACCGACTCGATGACGTCCGGATAGAGGGTGCCCTGGACCAGGAAATCGGCGCCGCCGAGGGCCTCGGACTCCTCCTCGAACACCTCGATGAAGGTGTTACCGATGATGCGGCGCTTCTCCTCCGGATCCTCCACCCCGGCCAGGCGATCCAGGAAGCGGTCGGAGGCATCCACGTAGCGCAGCGGGATCTCGTACCATTCGCGGAACACCCGCTGCACGCGCTCGGCCTCGCCCTTCCGCAGCAGGCCGTTGTTGACGAAGATGCAGGTGAGCTGGTCGCCGATGGCGCGGTGGGTGAGCACCGAGGCCACCGCCGAGTCGACGCCGCCGGACAGCGCCGAGATCACCTTGCCGTCACCCACCCGGGCGCGGATGCGCTCGGCCTCGAGCTCGATGAACGAGCCCATGGTCCACTGGCCGTGGCAGCCGCAATCGCCGCGCACGAAGTTCTCCAGGATCTCCGCGCCGCGGGGGGTGTGCGCCACCTCCGGGTGGAACTGCAGGGCGTACAGGCGGCGGGCCGTATCCCCGATGGCCGCCAGGGGCGAGTTGTCGGTATGGGCGATGCGGTGAAAGCCGTCCGGGAGCTCTTTGAGGCGGTCGCCGTGGCTCATCCACACCTCGCTGCCCTCGCCGCTGTCCAGGCCGCGGAACGGCCCCTCGGCGGCGTCCACGTGCAGCAGGGCGCGCCCGTACTCGCGCCGGGCGGCCTCCTCCACCCGGCCGCCGAGCAGGTGGGTCATGAGCTGCATGCCGTAGCAGATGCCGAGCACCGGCACGCCCAGCTCGAACACCCCGGGATCCACGGTGGGCGCGTCGGCTTCGAGCACCGACTCCGGCCCGCCGGAGAGGATGATGCCGGCCGGGGCGAAGGCGCGGATGGCCTCGAGGGACTCGTTGAAGGGGTGGATCTCGCAGTAGACCCGGCTCTCGCGCACGCGGCGGGCGATGAGCTGGGTGTACTGGCTGCCGAAATCGAGAACGAGGATGCGCTCCTCGTGCAGGCGGTCCGTCTGCTGGGCCATGGAGGGTCGCCGCGCTCAGTCGGTGTGGTAGTTGGGGGATTCCTTGGTGATGGTCACGTCATGGACGTGGCCCTCGCGGAAGCCGGCGCCGGTGATCTGGATGAACTCGGGTTTGGTGCGCATCTGCTCGATATCGTGGCAGCCGGTGTAGCCCATGGATGAGCGCAGGCCGCCCACCAGCTGGCGCAGGACGTTGACCAGGGACCCCTTGTAGGGGACGCGGCCCTCGACGCCCTCGGGCACCAGCTTGTTGGCGTCCTCCACCTCGCCCTGGAAGTAGCGGTCCTTGGAGCCCGCCTGCATGGCGCCGATGGAGCCCATGCCGCGATAGGTCTTGTAGGAGCGGCCCTGGAACAGCTCCACGTCGCCGGGGGACTCCTCGGTGCCCGCCAGCAGACTGCCCACCATGACCGTGTGGGCGCCGGCGGCGATGGCCTTGGCCAGGTCGCCGGAGAAGCGGATGCCGCCGTCGGCCACCATGGGCACGCCGGTGCCCTCGAGGGCCGCGGCCACCTCGGCGATGGCGGTGATCTGGGGCACGCCGACGCCGGCCACCACCCGCGTGGTGCAGATGGAGCCCGGCCCGATGCCCACCTTGACGCCGTCGGCGCCGGCCTCCACCAGCGCCTTGGCGGCGTCGCCGGTGGCGATGTTGCCGCCCATGACCTGCACGTCGGGGAAGTGCTTCTTGACCCAGGTGACCCAGTCCATGACCCCGCGCGAGTGGCCGTGGGCGGTGTCCACGACGATCAGGTCGGCGCCCGCGGAGACCAGCGCCTCGACGCGCTCGGCGGTCCCCGGCGAGGTGCCCACCGCCGCCGCCACGCGCAGCCGGCCCTGATCGTCCTTGGCGGCGAGGGGGTGCTCGGTGGACTTCTCGATGTCCTTGACGGTGATCAGGCCGCGCAGGTGGAAGTCGTCGTTGACCACCAGCAGCTTCTCGATGCGGTGCTCGTGGAGCAGGCGCTTGGCCTCCTCCAGGGTGGTCCCCTCGCGCACCGTGACCAGTTCCCCGCCGCCGGTCATGAGCTCGGACACGGGGCGGTCCAGGCCGGTCTCGAAGCGCAGGTCGCGGTTGGTGAGGATGCCGGCCAGCCGATCCCCTTCGGTCACCGGGATGCCGGTGATGCGGTGCTCCTTCATCAGGCGCACGGCCTCGTGCAGCTGGGCGTCGGGGGCGATGGTGACCGGGTCCTTGATGACCCCGCTCTCGTACTTCTTGACCTTCTGCACCTCGGCGGCCTGCTCGGCGGCGGTCATGTTGCGGTGGACCACGCCGATGCCGCCCTCCTGGGCGATGGCGATGGCGGCGCGGCCCTCGGTGACCGTGTCCATGGCCGCCGACACCAGCGGCAGGTTGAGTCGGATGTCGCGGGTGATCGGGGCGGCCAGATCCACGTCCTTGGGCAGGACCTCGGAATAGGCGGGCAGCAGCAGAACGTCGTCGAAGGTGAGCGCAGTTTGGCTACGCAGCCGCATAGGGGCAGTCTCCATCGCACCGGCAGGGTCGAGATAAACGAGTCATTTTAGTGGCTCCGGGGGCTGCAGGCAACGCGGCGGCGAGCATGCTAGAGTCGGGGCCCGCCGTGCCGGCACCAGGGCCGCCCGGGTGATCAGGAGGAAACCGCCGTGGCCGCCAGCGAACCGCCCGACCAGGAGCGCACCGTCTACACCGTCGCGCGCCTCAACCACGAGGCGCGCGGCCTGCTCGAGGCCAGCTTCCCGCTGCTGTGGGTGGCCGGCGAGCTGTCCAACGTCTCGCGCCCGGCCAGCGGCCACCTCTACTTCTCGCTCAAGGACGAGCAGGCTCAGGTGCGCTGCGCCATGTTCCGCGGCCGCAACCGCCTGCTGAACTTCCGCCCGGAGGCCGGCATGCAGGTGCTGGTGCGCGCCCAGGTGAGCCTGTACGCCGCCCGCGGCGACTTCCAGCTGATCGTGGAGCACATGGAGGAGGCCGGCGAGGGCGCCCTGCAGCGGGCCTTCGAGGAGCTCAAGCGGAAATTGGCCGCCGAAGGCCTGTTCGCCGACGAGGCCAAGCGCCCCATCCCTGCCCTGCCCCGGCGCATCGGCGTCGTCACCTCGCCCACCGGGGCAGCCATTCGGGACGTCCTCACCACCCTGGGGCGCCGCTTCCCGGGGCTGCCGGTGGTGGTCTACCCGGTTCCGGTGCAAGGGAAAGAGGCGGCACCGGCCATCGCCGCCGCCCTGGCCACCGCCAACCGCCGGGCCGAGTGCGACGTGCTGGTCCTCACCCGCGGCGGCGGCAGCCTGGAGGACCTGTGGTCGTTCAACGAGGCCGAGGTGGCCCGCGCCATCCGCGCCAGCGCCCTGCCGGTGGTGGTGGGCGTGGGCCACGAGGTGGACGTGACCATCGCCGACCTCGCCGCCGACCTGCGCGCCCCCACCCCCACCGGCGCCGCCGAGCGCGTGGCCCCCGACCGGGCGGTGCTCGCGCGCCAGCTGGCCACCCTGCGCCAGCGCCTGGCCCGCACCGGCGAGCGCCGCCTGCAGGACCGCGCCCAGCGCCTGGACCAGGTGCGCCGCCGCCTGGTCCACCCGGGCCGGCGCCTGCGCGAGCTGGGCGAGCGCGCCAGCGGCCATCGCGAGCGCTTGGGGCGCGCCCTGCTGCGTAACCGGGAGCTCCGGCAGCAGCGCCTGGCCGCCCTGACCACCCGCCTCCACCGGGCGGGCCCGGCCGCACGCCTGCCCCGCGAGCACGAGCATCTGAGCCGGTTGCGCACCCGTCTGGTGCGCAGCCTTCACCACGAGGCCCTGCCCCGGCGGCGCCACCAGCTGCGCGCCGTGGCCCGCCAGCTGGAGGCCGTCAGCCCCCTGGGCACCCTCGCCCGCGGCTACGCCATCGCCCGCAAGGACGGCGAGATCCTGCGCCGCGCCGACCAGACCGAGGTCGGCGACGAGCTCAACGTGCAGCTCGGCGAAGGGAGCCTGGATTGTTTGGTGGAGGGGAAAAGCTAAGTTTTAAGTTTTAAGTTTTAAGTTTTAAGTGGGTTGGAAGGTGAATTTTCCGAGAACTCCCCGGATCCGGCCGTCCGCAGTAGTTTCTTTGCAGTAACTTAAAACTTAATACTTAAAACTTAAAACTGTTTTTATTACTTCTTCCCCTTCTTCCGCGCCACCCGCTTGGGCGGGTTCTTGTGGCGGGCGCGGCCCTTGTAGGGGCTCTGCTGGGCGCGGAATTCCAGGCGCAGGGGGCTGCCTTCCAGGCCGAAGGCGTCGCGGAAGGCCTTTTCCAGGTAGCGCAGGTAGTTGCCCGGCAGGGTGCCGGTGCGTGAGCCGTGGATGACGATGGCGGGCGGGCGCTTGGCGCCCTGGTGGGCGTAGCGCAGCTTGGGCCGGAAGCCGCCCCGGAATGGAGGCGGGTGCGCCTCGGTGGCGCGGTGCAGAACCTGGTTGAGCTCGGTGGTGGCCAGCTCGGCGGTGAAGCTGGCGTAGGCCCGCCCGGCGGTCTCCAGCAGGTGACCGACATTGGTGCCGTAGCGGGCGGAGATCTGCAGCACCGGGGCGAAATGCAGGAGGTTGGCGAGCTTGAGGTCGAGGGTGCGGCGCGCCCGGTGCCGGGCCTCCTCGTCCAGGCCGTCCCATTTGTTCACCGCCAGCACCGTGGCCCGGCCCGCGTCCAGGACCAGCCGCGCCAGGCGGGCGTCCTGATCGGTGATGCCCTCGTGGGCGTCCACCAGCAGGAAGACCACGTCGGCGGCCTCCATGGCCTGGATCGCCTTGAGCGTGGAGAACCGCTCCAGCCCTTCCTTGACCCGCGAGCGCCGCCGCACCCCGGCGGTGTCCACCAGGGTGTAGGTCTCCCCGGCCCGCTCCAGCACCGAATGCACCGCGTCGCGGGTGGTGCCCGGCCGGTCGTAGGTGATCACCCGTTCCTCGCCCAGCAGGGCGTTGACCAGGGTGGACTTGCCCACGTTGGGGCGCCCCACCACGGCGATGCGGATGCCCGGCAGGTCCTCGCCCTCCTCCGCCGACGGCGGCGGCAGGCGCTCCTCCACCAGGTCCACCAGCCGCCCCACGCCGCGGCCGTGGCTGGCGGATACGGCCAGGGGCCGGCCCAGGCCCAGGCCGTGGAACTCGGCGGTGGTGACCCCGGTGTCCAGGTCCTCGCTCTTGTTCACCGCCAGCAGCACGGGCACCGCCATGCGCCGCAGCTCCTCGGCGATGGCGGCGTCCTCGGGATGCAGGCCCAGGCGGCCGTCCACCAGGAACACCACCAGCTCGGCGTCGCGAATGGCCTGCCGGGTCTGCTCGGCGGCCAGGCCGGTGACGCCGTCGGCGGCCTCGCTCTCCAGGCCGCCGGTGTCCACCAGCAGGAAGTCGCGCTGGCCGTAGCGGCAGTGGCCGTAGATGCGGTCGCGGGTCACGCCCGGGGTGTCGGACACCAGGGCGTCCCGGCTGCGGGTGAGCCGGTTGAACAGGGTGGACTTGCCCACGTTGGGGCGGCCCACGAGGGCGACAAGCGGTTTCATGGTCTCAGGGGCTCGGCGCGGGAAGGCGGCAAGGGAACGGGTCGGCGGCTTCGCCTGCGCAGGGTACCACAGTGCGAGCGCCGGCTCGGGGGCCGGCGCTCCCTATTCTCCGCCCTGCGGCAGCCCGATGCGATTGAGGGTACCCTCGTCGGTCAGGGCCAGCACGGCGCCATCGGACAGCGCCAGGGGGGCGCCGTGCACGGGGCTCGGCCCCAGGTCGATCTGACCCATGACGCGTCCGGTCTCCCGGTCCAGCCAGGTCACCCGGCCGTCGCCGTCACCCACCACCACGGCCCGCCCGGTGAGCACCGGGTCCGAAAGGGAGCCGGCCCGACTCAGGGCCTTCTGGGTCCAGACGGTGCCGCCGCCGCTGCGGTCGAGGGCGATCACCTTGCCGTCGGCGGTGGTCACGAAGACGCGCTCGCCGGCCACCGCCGGGTCGTTGTAGACGGAGAACTGGCGCTTCCACAGCTGCTGGCCGTCGGTAGCGTCGAGGGCCACCACGGCGCCGTGGTAGGCGGCGGCGATGACCACGCCATCCACCACCCGGGGCGAGGCGTCGACGTCCACCATGCGCTCGAGCTCGGTACGGCCGCTGGGGCTGGCGATGGTCTCGCGCCAGGCCGGCTTGCCCTCGCCGCTCTCCAGGGCCACCAGCTCGCCGGAGGAGAAGCCGGCATAGACCCGGCCATCGGCGTAGGCGGGACGGGAGGCCCCGCGCAGGGCCAGGCTGCGCCCCTCGACGTTGAACGACCAGCGGCTGCCGCCGTCGGCGGTGCGCAGGGCCCACAGGAAGTCGTCGGCGGTGCGCACGAACACCATGCCGGCGGCCACGCGGGGCACAGTCAGGACCTCGGAGGAGACCTGATGG
>DATFLO010000023.1:0-6876 GCA_035267605.1 Gammaproteobacteria bacterium | reverse complement strand
CTGTGCTAGTGTCCTGTCGCAGAAATTCGTTTCATTTCTGGGACAGGACACCAGCAGAACGTGAAAAACGTCGCGAGGAGGCCATATGCAAGGCGCACACTGAGGCCTATCAAGTAGATAGATGAAGGAGCGAGCAGTGCGCAACGCCGCAGATGGCCTCCGCAGCAGTTTTCAACGGCCTGCCAGGGTCGGAACCCGGCCCCCCTTGCCATGGTCTTGCCTTACGAAAGGTCACGTCATGAAGCGTCTGCTCGTTCTCGCCGCGCTGCTGACCGCGCCCGCCGCCTGGGCCGGCAACCTCGACATCAGCCACGCCTGGATCCGGCTGATCCCCGGCGGCGGCCCCTCCGCCGCCTACCTGACCCTGTCCAACCGCGGGGATGCCCCGGTGGCGCTGGTGGGCGCCGAGTGCGCCGCCTACGGCAAGGTCATGCTGCACCGCAGCACCGAATCCGGGGGAACCTCCCGCATGGAGCACGTGGACCGGCTCAGCGTGCCGCCGGGGGGCACCCGCAAGCTGGCCCCCGGCGGCTACCACCTGATGCTCATGCAGCCCAAGGATCCGCCGCAGGTGGGCGACGAGCTGGCCGTGACCCTGCATTTCGCCGACGGCACCACGCTGTCCGTGCCGTTCTCCGTGCAACCGGCCTACAGTCAGGGCCCGCAATGACCCGCTACCGAACCGTCCGCACGCTGCTGGCGGCGGCGCTGATCCTTCCCCTCCTCGCCGGCTGCAGCCAGGACAAGCCGGACTTCAACCTGGACAACGTCACCGGCAAGATGCCGGACCTCAAGTTCCGCATGACCGATGCCCGCGGCCAGACCCTCACCGCCGATGACCTGAAGGGCAAGGCGGTGCTGCTGTACTTCGGCTACACCCACTGCCCCGACGTCTGCCCCATGACCCTGAGCCGGATCAAATCGGCCCTGGACAAGCTCCCCGACGATGAGGCGGACCGCACGGCGGTGATCTTCGTCAGCGTCGACCCCGCCCGCGACAATCCCAAGCACCTGCGCAGCTACCTGGCCAACTTCCACCTGCCCAACGCCTACGGCGTGGTGGGCAAGGGCGACGGCTACCAGGCCCTCAAGAAGCGCTTCCACATCTTCGTCAAGCTGCAGAAGGACGGGCCCGACGACACGGACTATCAGGTCCAGCACTCGTCCCAGGTCTACATCTTCGACCCCGAGGGCCGGATCCGCCTGCTCGCCACCCTGGCCGGCGGCAACCCGGACTCGCCCAAGGCGCTGTCCGAGGATCTGGATAAGCTGCTGTAGCAGGCGGTTTGGCCGACGCCCCGGGGGATCGTGGCGATCTCCCGGGGCGGAGGCTCCGGCCGGGAGATTGCTGCGCTGCGCTCGCAATGACGGCAGGGGGCGTGGGACGGGGTCGTGCCTTTCCGGCCGTCGTTGCGAGCCCCGCCACTAAGCCTGCCCGGGAGTCAGGGGTTTAGCCATAGCCCCGTAGGAGCTTAGTGGCGGGGCGTGGCAATCTCCAGGAGCGGAGACTCCGATCCGGAGATTGCTTCGCTGCGCTCGCAATGACGGCGGGAGGGCGTGGGAGGGGGCCGTGCCTTCCCGGATGTCATCGCGAGGGACCGCAAGGACCCTGGCGATCTTTCGGAGCGGGGGCTCCGCTCCAGGAGATTGCTTCGCTACGCTCGCAATGACGGCAGGGGGGCGTGGGGCGGGGCCGTGCCTTCCCGGCTGTCATCGCGAGGGACCGCAGGGACCGTGGCGATCTCCCGGAGCGGGGGCTTTGGCCGGGAGATTGCTGCGCTGCGCTCGCAATGACGGCGGGCGGCGGGGACACCCCCCTACCGGCTCGGCAGCACCTTCAGGGGATCGATGGGCTCGGTGCGGCGGCGCACCTCGAAGTGGAGGGAGGTCTGGCTGGCGGCGCCGGTCTCGCCGACGCGGGCGACCACCTGGCCGGCCTCGACCTGGTCGTCCTCGGCCACCAGGTTGACCCGGTTGTAGCCGTAGGTGGTGATATAGCCGCCGCTGTGGCGGAGGATGACCAGGTTGCCGTAGCCGCGCAGGCCGTCGCCGGAGTACACCACCTTGCCGGAGGCGGCGGCATGGACCTCGGTGCCGCCGGCGGCGGCGATGTCGATGCCGTTGCTGCGGTGGCGGCGGGTGCCGCCGAACTGCTTGATGATGCGGCCCTTCACCGGCCACTGCCAGGTCCCCGGGGCGTCGCCGCTGATCTTCGCACCACGGTCCCCGGAGGCCGATCCGGAATCGTCGCTCACCTTGGCCTTGCCCGCCCGCGGCTCGCCCTTGGAGGCCACCGCCGTGCCGCCATCCTGCCCCGGCGGCGGCTTCAGGCGCAGGCGCTCGCCCACCCGGAGATTGCCCGGGTCGCGGATATCGTTCCACAGCATGATCTTCTGGTGATCGATGCCGAAGCGCTGGCCGATGCTGTAGAGGGTGTCGCCGCGCCGGACCTGGTAGTAGGTCGGGGTGGGACCGTAATAGTGGGGCGCGTAGACGGGGGGCGGCATCCCGCATCCCGCGACGAGGAGCAGGGCAGCGAGGGCCAGGGCGGCTGGGCGCGGGGGGATGCGTTCGGCCACGGTTCCTTCCACTGAGGTGCCAATGCCGAGCCTACCGCACTTGGCGGGGCGATTCAGCCCCCGGGCCCTTGGCCGGCACCGCCGAGCCTGATACAAACAGGATACGAATCCTTCCCCTTCCCCGGGGTCCCTGCGGAGCGGTCAATGGACAGGACGGAGCTGGCATGACACTGCCGGGCTGGCTGACGGGCGCCGACGGCCCCGCGGGCCTCCCCTGGGACACCCTGTACGCCGGCCTGTCCGGCCTGCTATTCGCGGGCGTCGCGGTCGGCGTGGCGGGCTGGACCCGGCGCTGGACGCGCTCCGGGGATATCGCCATCGGCTGGGCCTTCGCCCTCCTGCTCGGCACCAGCGGCCTGCTCCTGCTCGCCGGCCCCTTCGTGTCCGCCGCCGACATGGGGTGGGTGCGCACCGGCCAGCTGTTCACGGCGCCGCTGGCGCTGCTGCTGATGGCGGCCTTCCTGGCCCGGCTGTGGCGCCTGGAGGGCTGGGACGAGTACGAGCAGCGCGCCGCCGACCTGGAGGCGGGCATCCGTTACGAGCGCCAGCGCCTGGAGCGCCTGCGCGAGGAGAACGCCGAGCTCGCCCGCCAGGGGAAAGAGGCCCTGCGGGAAAACGACCGGCTGGCCTCCGAGCGCGACCTGGCCCTGGCCGAGGCCCGCGCCCTGCAGACCCGGGACGAGGACACCGGTCTCTACACCCGCACCCATTTCGTGCAGCGCCTGCGCGAGGAGTTCGAGCGCACCCACCGCCGCGGCCAGCTCCCCAGCCCCCTGTTCATCGCCCTGCGCGGCCTGCCCGACGACAACCCCGAGCACCGCGCGGAGCTCCTGAGCCGAACCGGGCGCATCCTGCGCGAGGAGCTGCGCATGCCCGACCTGGCCTGCCAGTTCGCCGATGCCGAGTTCCTGGTCATCCCCTGCGAGACGGACGTGCGCGGAACGGCGGCCCTGGCCCGCCGGCTCTACAAGCAGATCAAGCGCGCCCTGGCGCGGGCGGGCGACGGCGGCGACGGCACCCCGGACGCGGTTTTCGTCCTGGTGACCTTCGAGCTCAACCTGCAGCGGTTCGAGGACTTCCTGGAGGCCTGCGAGCGCTCAGTGGAGGCGGTCCGCCGCCAGCCGGCGGGCCGCCTGAACCGGATTCCCGCCCCGCTGAACGGCGGCACCGACGCCTATCCCAGCAGGCCGTAGCCGATCAGGGCCGCGATGGCGGCCACCCCCGCCCAGAACAGCGCCGGCGACCACCGCTCCACCTGGCGGTAGAGGCGCTCGCCGCCGACACGGATGACCCCCGCGATCAGGAAGAAGCGCAGGCCGCGCCCGGCGAAGGAGGCGGCCACGAACGGGAACAGCGGCATGGCCAGGCTGCCGGCGGCGATGGTGAAGACCTTGTAGGGCACCGGCGTCAGGCCGGCCAGGAACACCGCCCAGCCGCCGTAGGTGCCGAACCAGTCCACCACCTGCTGGTACTCGCCCTCGGCGTGGTAGAAGGCCAGCAGGGGCGCGGCCAGCGCCTGGTACAGCAGGGCCCCGATGAGGTAGCCGAGCAGCCCGCCGAGGACGGAGGTGAGGGTGGTGAGGGCGGCGAAGTACCAGCCCCGGTCCGGGCGCGCCAGGGTCATGGGCGCCAGCAGCACATCCGGCGGCAGCGGGAAGAAGGAGGACTCGGCGAAGGAAACCGCTCCCAGCCAGGCCGGGGCCCGGGGGTGGGCGGCCTTTTCCAGGGCCCAGCGGACGAGGCGGCGGATCATGCGGGCAAACCGTTCATTCGAGCCCCGGCAGGGGCGGCGGCGGCCGCCGCGACCGTCATGGCGAGGGCTCGCAAGGGCCCGCGGCAATCTGCCGAACGGAGCCCTGGTCGGGAGATCGCTTCGCTGTGCTCGCGATGACGGCACGGGTCGCGGCGGGGACCGCCGCTCCTGCACGAAGGCGGGGAAGATTCGTGCCCACCTAGCCTTCCCCGCCACGCAGGGGCACGAAGTGGCAGGGGCCGAGGTCCTGGGCCTCGACGCCGTGGGGGGTGCGCACCCAGCACATCAGGCGCTGCTCGTCGCCGGTGCCGAGGGGCCCCACCAGGGCGCCGCCGACGCGGATCTGCTCGAGGATGGCCAGCGGCGGCTCGTCGGCGCTGGCGGCCATGACGCCGGCGTCGAAGGGCCCCTTGTGGGCCCAGGCGGTGCGGCCGTCGCCGGTGCGCAGGTGGACGTTGGGATAGCCCAGCCGGCGCAGGCGCTCACGGGTGCGCCGGGCCAGCTCGGGGACCAGCTCCACCGCCCACACCGATTCCACCAGCTCGGCCAGCACCGCGCTCTGGAAGCCGGAGCCGGCGCCCACATCCAGCACCCGCTGCGGGGTGAAGGCGAGCACGGCCTCGGTCATGCGCGCCACCTCCCAGGGCTGGGACAGGGTCTGCCCGTAGCCGATGGGCAGGGCGCTCTCCTCGTAGGCGCGGCTGGACAGGGCCTCGTCCACGAACAGGTGGCGCGGCAGGTGCCCGAGCACGTCGAGCACCCGCTCGTCGGCGATGCCCCGCTCGCGCAGCCCGGCGACCATGCGCTCGCGGGTGCGCGCCGAGGTCATGCCTACGCCGTCGGCATGGGGGCGCTTTGGAGCCACCCCTCGATCTCCTCGCGGGCCGCGTACAGGGTCATGTCCAGCCCCAGCGGGGTCACGGACACGTAGCCGTTGCGCACGGCGTCGAAATCGGTCCCCGGACCGGCGTCGGCCTCCGGTCCCGCCGAGCCGATCCAGTAGATGGTCTCGCCGCGCGGGTCGGTGTCCACCACCACCCGCTCGCTGGCGTGGCGGTTGCCCAGGCGGGTGACCCGGATGCCCTGGATCTCGCTCAGGGGCAGGTCGGGGACGTTGACATTGAGCACCAGCTGCGCCGGCAGCTCCTGCGGACACAGCAGCTGCCTCGTGAGGTGAGCGGCCACTTTCGCGGCGGTCTCGAAATTGCGGGAATTGCGCCCGCACAGGGAGACGGCCATGGAGGGCTTGGCCAGGTGGCGGGCCTCCACCGCGGCGGCGACGGTGCCGGAGTAGAGGACGTCATCGCCCATGTTGCTGCCGTGGTTGATGCCGGAGACCACCACCGACGGCTCCACCCCGAACACCCCGCCCAGGGCCACGTGCACGCAGTCGCTGGGCGTGCCGTCGATGGCGACGGTGGTGTCGTCCACCTGGCGGGCGCGCAGGGGATGGAGGATGGTGAGGGCGTTGCTGGCGCCGCTGCGGTCGGCCTCGGGGGCGACCGTAAAGACCTCGTCCACGCCCCGCAGGTGCTCGGCGAGGACCTGGATGCCGCGGGCGCGATAGCCGTCGTCGTTGCTGATCAGGATCACCGGAATTCCCCGGAAGGAAGGCGCGAGGCCCCTCGGATGAGGGCCGCTGGGATTCTAGTGTTCTGTCGCAGAAATTCGTTTCATTTCTGCGACAGGACATTAGGCAGGCCCGTCCGGCCGGTCAATCGGTCCGTGCGGTGGGGCCGTCAGGACCGGGAGCCGTCCGCCGGCGGACCGTCCAGCTCCTCGAGGATGCCCGCCAGCTCGCGCCGGACATCGCGCAGGACCTCCACCGAGCCGGCCGGGTCGCTGTCCGCCTGCAGCTGCTTGCGTGCGCCCTCGATGGTGAACTTGCAGTCCTTGAGCAGATAGCGGATGCGGCGGATCAGGTGGACGTCGGCCGGGCGGTAGTAGCGCCGGTTGCCGCTGCGGCGCACCGGCGACAGGGGCGGGAACTCCTCCTCCCAGTAGCGCAGCACGTGCGGCTCGACGGCGCACAGCCCGGCCACCTCGCGGATACCGAAGTAGCGCTTGTCCGGCAGGGGATCCTCGACGCCCATGGCTCCTCCGGTGCGGTTGACGGCCCGCGCCTCGCCGGCTGCGGCTGGTGTGCCCCGGGCACACTCGCGAGGGCCCGGTTCTGCGACGCGCACCTGCCGGGAGGTCGCTTCGTCGCTTGGCTCCTCGCGATGACCGGAGTCCGCCCCCCGCTCAGCCCTCCTCGTTGACCCGGGTCTTGAGGACCTGGCTGGGGCGGAAGTTGACCACGCGGCGGGCGGAGATGGTCACTTCGTCACCGGTCTTGGGATTGCGTCCGGGCCGGGGCGGCTTGTCACGCAGCTCGAACTTGCCGAAGCCCGAGAGCTTGACCTCCTCGCCGTGGGACAGCGCGGCCCGGATCTCGTCCAGGCTGGTTTCCACCAGCTCGCGGGCCTCCTTCTTGGAGAAGCCGATGCGGTCGTGGAGCATCTCGACCAGGTCCGCCTTGGTGATTGCCAATCCTGCTACCCC
>DATFLO010000022.1:0-7588 GCA_035267605.1 Gammaproteobacteria bacterium | reverse complement strand
GAACGAGGCCCGGGGCACCTACACCGAGACCATGCTGGCGGTGGTGGCCATCAACAACGCCCTCGCCCTGATCGCCTTCGACCTGCTGCTGGCCGGGGCCGAGACCCTGGTGGTGGGCAAGGCCATGATCGGCCCCCTGCTGGAAGGGGGGCGCGGGCTGGTCGGGGCGGTCCTGGTGGGGGCGGTGACCGGCCTGCCGGCGGGCCG
This sequence comes from Gammaproteobacteria bacterium, assembly GCA_035267605.1. Lineage (GTDB taxonomy): Bacteria > Pseudomonadota > Gammaproteobacteria > Thiohalorhabdales > Thiohalorhabdaceae > Thiohalorhabdus. The sequence goes on along the minus strand of DATFLO010000022.1, from coordinate 7,381 downwards.
CCTGCTGGCCCGCGTGCGTGCGGGGGAATCCATGCAGCTGGCCGTCCTGGGCCTGATCCTCACCTGCGGCGGGCTGGCGCTGTGGGTGGGCGCCTCGTACCTGCTGGCGGCCATCGCCCTGGGCGCCGTGCTGGTCAATACCGGACGCGGCGATCCGCGCCCCTTCGACACCGTGCAGGCCCTGGACTGGCCCATCCTGGCCCTTTTCTTCATCCTGACCGGGGCGGGCTCCCATCCCGAGACCCTCATGGCCATCGGCTGGCTCGGCGCCATCTACGTCGCGGCCCGCGCCCTCGGCCTGGTGACGGGCGCCTGGGTCGGCGGGGTGCTGGGGCGCGCCCCGCAGGTCCAGCGGCGCTGGCTGGGTCCGGCCATCATGCCGCAGGCCGGTGTGGCCCTGGGCATGGCCCTGGTGGCCAGCGACGGGCTGACCGACTGGGGGGACACCATCCTGGCGGTGGTGGTCGGCTCCACCATCCTGTTCGAGCTGTTCGGTCCGGTGCTGACCCGCGTGGGCCTCAGCCGCGCCGGCGACATCCCCACCCGCCTCGGCGCCTGAAGCGCCCCGGCGGGTCCCGGACCCCTTCGAGAGCGAGGCGGCGGCGTGGAAGAGCAAGGCATGGGCATTTCCGCCCTGTTGGCGAGCATTCCCACGCATTCCCTGTGGGTGCTGCTGGTGGGCTCGGCGGTGGTGGCCGCCGCGGTGGTCAAGGCGGTGTTCGATCGGCTGGGGCTGCCGGCCCTGGTGGGCTACCTCGGTCTCGGCTTCGGCATGGCCCTGGCCGATGCCCGCTGGGAGGTGCTCGACGAGCCCGCCCGCCACGCCTTCGAGTTCCTGGCCGATCTCGGCATCATCGCCCTGCTGTTCCGGGTGGGGCTGGACAGCAGCCCGCGCAAGCTCATGCAGAAGCTGCCGCGGGCCAGCTTCATCTGGGTCGGGGACGTGGCGGTGTCGGCGGTGACCGGCTTCGCCGCCCCCTACTACCTCACCGACCTGGGGCTGGTGCCGTCGCTGGTGGTGGCGGCGGCGCTCACCGCCACCAGCCTGGGGGTGGCGGTGCCGCAGTGGCAGGAGGCGCGCGCCCTGGGCTCGGCCAACGGCCAGCTGCTGGTGGACGTGGGCGAGATGGACGACCTCTCCGGGGTGGCCATCATGGCCCTGCTGCTGTCGGTGGTGCCGGTGCTGCAGGACGGCAGCGGCATCCCCTGGCCGCTGGTGGGCCAGGTGGGCGGCTGGTTCCTGCTCAAGCTGGCTGCCTTCGCCGCGCTGTGCTGGGCGTTCTCGCAGTACCTGGAAGGGCACATCACGCGCTGGGCCATCCGGCGGGAGCCGGCGCCCGGGCGCATGCTGATCGTGCTCGGCCTGGGCCTGCTGATCGCCGCCGGTGCCGGCTGGCTGGGCTTCTCCCTGGCCATCGGCGCCCTGTTCGCCGGCCTCACCTTCAGCCGCGACCCGGTGGCGGTGCGCACCGAGGCCAACTTCGCCGATCTCTACGAGTTCCTGGTGCCGTTCTTCTTCATCGGCATCGGCCTGCAGATGGATCCCGGCGCCCTGTGGAGCGGCCTGGGCCTGGGCGCGCTGCTGCTGGCGGTGACCGTCCCGGCCAAGCTGCTGGGCGCGGGCCTGCCGGCCTGGCTCGCCTCCGGCTCCGCGGGCGGCGTGCTGATCGGGGTGTCCATGGTGCCGCGCGCCGAGATCACCATGGTGGTGGTGGACCAGGGGCGGCGCCTGGGCGACTGGGTGGTGCCGCCGCAGGTCTACGCCGCGGCGGTGGTGGTCACCGCCGGCACCTGCCTGCTCACGCCGCTGGTGCTGCGCCCGCTCATGGGCCGCTACCGCGACGTCCTCCGGGAGGATCGGTCGTGAGGGACTTCCTGGCCGGCATCGGCTACTTGCTGCGCGGCTTCGACCTCATCCGCCGCCCCGGCTGGCGGCGCTACGCGGCGGCCCCGGTGGCCGCCAGCCTGGTGGTGTTCCTGGCCCTGGCCGCCCTGCTCGGCTGGGGCTTCGATGTCTGGATGGAGGCCCTGCTGCCGGACAACTGGGGCTGGCTGGAGTGGCTGCTGTGGCCGCTGTTCGCGGTGGTCGTCGCCCTGGTGTGGGTGTTCACCTTCGTCCAGCTCACCTTCCTGGTGGGGGCGCCCTTCAACGACCTGCTGTCGGAGAAGGTGCAGCGCCACGCCGGGGCGGGGCCGCCGCCGGGAGGCGGCTGGCTCGCCATGCTCAGGGAAGGCCCGCGCGCGCTGGCCAGCGCCGCGCACGCCCTGGCCTATGCCCTGATGTGGGCGGTGCCGCTGGTGCTGCTGACCCTGGTGCCGGTGGTCAACCTGGCGGCCCCGCTGCTGTGGCTGGTGCTCAACGCCTGGCTGCTGGCGGTGGAGTATGCCGACTACCCGCTCGGCGCGCGCGGCTACTCCTTCCGGCAGAAGCTCGCGGCGGTCGCCGCCCATCGGGCCCTGGCGCTGGGCTTCGGGCTGGCGACCCTGGTGGCCATGTCCATCCCGCTGGTCAATCTGGCCGCCATGCCCGCCGCCGTGGCCGGCTCCACCCTGCTGTACAGCGAGCGCCACCGGGAGCCGGGGGCGGGGTGAAACGCCGCCCGCGGGCGGCTATGCTGGGGGGCAACGCGAGGAGGAAGCCATGACCGAGACGGACAAAAGCCCCGGCCCGCTGCAGATCATCGGCAGCGTGCTGGCCGCCATGTTCGGCGTGCAGAGCCGCCGCAACCAGGAGCGCGACTTCACCAGCGGGCGCCCCGGCGCCTACATCGTCGCCGGCCTGATCATGACCGCGGTGTTCGTGCTGGTGATCGTCGGCGTGGTCAACCTGGTGCTGTCACTGGTCGGCTGAGCCCTCCGCTACCGCCCCGTAGCCGCGGAAGCCGCGCATGATCCAGAAACGGTAGACCTCGCTTTTGCCGGCACCGCGCCGGATGGTGACGGAGCCGACCCCGGCCCATTCCCGGAAATACGGCGCCGCGCTGGCGCCGGCCTCCGCGCCGCGGGCCACCAGCAGGAAGTCTTGGCCCTGGCGGTCGCCGATGTCCGCGCTCAGGGCGTACTGGTTGCGCACCTTGCCGCCGGGGTTCCAGTAGCCGATGTCCGCCGGTCTCGGGTGCAGGTAGAACTGCAGCTCCGCCACCACGAAGCGGTCGTCGGCCAGCAGCGGGGTGCCGGGAAAGGTGGCGCGCACCCGCTCCACCGCCGCCGCCAGACGGTCCCAGCCGCGTACCCGGGCACGCGGATCGAGCGGCGAGGGGACCTGCTGGATGCCGGCGGTATGGGCGATGCCCTGATAGTGGTAGAGGAAGAGGCCGAGGGCCACGTTCACCGCCAGCCCCGTCGCCAGCAGGCGGGGGCTGCGCCGCAGAAGCCAGCCCGCCACCAGCACCGTGCCCGCCAGATAGGCCGGTGCCGCCCAGTTGGCATGGGCCTGCCCCAGCCAGCTCTGCAGGCTGATTAGGACCAGCAGGGGTGCCGCGAAGGCCAGCAGGATGCGCTCCGGCTCGCGGCGGTAGCCGCCGCCCCAGCCGGCGGCGAGGAAGGTCAGAACGCCCATGAACACGGGGCCGAACATGCCGAACTGGGCCGCCAGGAAGGCCGCCAGGCCGCCGGAATGGGCGCCGGCCTCGTCCAGATGGGAGATGGACGCGGTGTGCGCGACGGTGATGAAGCCGTGGCGAGCGTTCCAGATCAGGTTCGGCATGAACAGGGCGAGCGCGACCGCCGCGGCCAGCCACGGTCCCGGACGCGCCAAGTGGCGGCGCAGGCGGGGGTCGGCCAGCAGGTAGAGGACGACGGTGAGCGGGAAGACGGCCATGGTGTACTTGCTGAGCAGGCCCAACCCCGTGGCCGCGCCGGCGGCGGCCCAGGCGACCGGGCGGTCACGCTCCAGGGCCCACAGGAAGGCCCACAGCGCCAGGGCCCAGAACAGCAGCAGCGGCACGTCGGTGTTGATCACCATGGAGCCGAAGAAGACCCCGGGCAGGGTGGCGAAGGTGACGCCCGCGATGAGCCCGGTGCCGGGTCCGTACAGGCGTCGGGCAATGGCGAACAGGACCAGGGCGGTGGCGGGATACAGCACCAGCGACGGCGCCTTCACGCCCAGCGGGGTGGCGCCCAGCAGGGATGTGGAGGCGGCGATCAGCCAGGCCACCATGGGCGGCTTGGAGTAGTAGCCCCAGTCGGGATGCAGGGACCAGGTGAAGTAATAGGCCTCGTCGCCGTACAGCCCCAGGTCGGTGGTGAGGAGGACGGTCAGACGGTAGGCGGTCAGGACGACGAGTACCGCCACCAGCAGACCCAGGGCGGATCCGGTGGTGAGACGCGGCGGGTTCGGGGAAGGGTGGGCATTGGGCATTCTTCCCGAATAGCACCGAGTCCGGGGCTGGGCAATCCGGGGTTTCCCTGTCCGTCATATCCCGGTATGCCGCGACAGGTCGATCAGGGAGGGGACGTCCATGAGCAAGGGAGTCAAGGTGGCACTGGCCTGCGCCCTGTGCCTGGGTGCGGCGTTGGCCCTCATATACGGCGTGAAGACCTGGCTGGCGGGCTGAGGAGGACCTTCCCCCGGCCGTTATCGCGAGCCCCGTCACCAAGCCTGCCTGGGGGCTGAAGCCCAGATACGGTCCCGCCGGGGCTTGGTGGCGGGATGCGCCGGTCTCCGCGACGAAGCCCCATCCCGGAGATTGCTTCGCTGCGCTCGCAATGACCGCTCTCCCGGGCCCGGCGGCTGGGGGCGGGCTCAGGTGAGGGCGGCGTGCAGGGCCTCGGCGCGGTCGGTGCGCTCCCAGGGGAGCCCTTCGCGGCCGAAGTGGCCGAAGCGCGCGGTGGGGGTGTAGATGGGCCGGCGCAGGTCCAGGGCCTCGATGCAGCCGCTCGGGGTGAAATCGAAAACCGCCTGCATGGCCCGGCCCAGGCGCTCGTCGTCGGCGGCGCCGGTGCCGAAGGTGTCCACCGCCGCCATCACCGGCGCGCTAACCCCGATGGCGTAGGCCAGGCGCACCTCGGCGCGCCGCGCCAGCCCCGCCGCCACCAGGTTCTTGGCCGCATAGCGGGCCATGTAGGCGGCCGAGCGGTCCACCTTGGTCGGATCCTTGCCCGAGAAGCCGCCGCCGCCGTGGGGCGTGGCCGGGCCGTAGGTGTCCTGGATGATCTTGCGCCCGGTGACCCCGGCGTCGCCCTTGGGGCCGCCGATGACGAAGCGGCCGGTGGGATTGATCAGGAGGCCCTCCGGCGCGGGCAGCCAGCCCTCCGGAAGCACCGGCCGCAGCAGATGCTCCACCACCGCCTGCCGCTCGCGGACGGGATCGGCGTCCGGCTCGTGCTGCAGCGACACCACCGCCTTGTCCAGCCCCACCGGCCGGCCGCCGGCGTAGCGCACGGAAAGCTGGCACTTGCCGTCGGGCCGCAGCCAGGGCAGCTCGCCGGAGCTCAGCAGGGCCGCCTGGCGCTCCATGATGCGGTGGCTGTAGTGCTGCGGCGCGGGCATCAGGGCGTCCGTCTCGTCGCAGGCGTAGCCGATCATGATGCCCTGATCGCCGGCGCCCAGCGCCGCGCCGCGCGCCACGCCGCGGGCGATGTCGGGGCTCTGGGCCTCCACCGCGCTGACCACCCCCACCTCCTCGGCGCTGAAGCCCAGGCCGTCGCGGTCGTAGCCGATCTCCGTCAGCAGCTCGCGCACCCAGCCCGAATAGTCCGCGCGGGCGTCGGCGGTGACCTCGCCCAGCAGCACCACCAGGCCGGTCTTGACCGCCGTCTCCACCGCCACCCGCGCCTCCGGGTCGGCTTCCAGGAAGCGGTCCAGGAGGCGGTCGGAGATCTGGTCGCAGACCTTGTCGGGGTGGCCGGCGGCCACCGATTCGGCGGTATAGAGGCCGTCCATGGGGAGCTCCCGGATCGATGGGTCAAGGGTAGGGCGGGCACGGCGCGCGCGCAACGTCCGCGCCGCGGCCGGTCCGGTTGAGCCGGATCAATGCCGGGGGGCGGGCGCTTCCGGTACAAAGAGGGAAAGCACGGGCGGCGCTGCCGCCGCAACGGCCCGGGAGGCCCCATGAAGCCGGTCTGGATCCTTCGCCATGCGGCCCACGAGGGCCCGGGGTACCTCGCCGCCTTCCTGGGGCAGCGCGGCATTCCCTTCCACGTGATCGCAGTGGATGCCGGCGATGCCATCCCGGTGAGTCCCGATGGCGCCTCCGGCCTGGTGCTCATGGGCGGGCCCATGAGCGTCAACGATCCGCTCACCTGGGTGCCCGAGGAGATGGACCTGATCGCCCGCGCCCACTCACGGGGCCTGCCGGTCCTGGGCCACTGCCTGGGCGGCCAGCTCATCGCCCGCGCCCTGGACGCCCCGGTGACGCCAAGCGCCGGCCGCGAGATCGGCTGGTTCCCGGTGGAGCGGGTGCCGGGGTCCGCCGCCGACCGCTGGCTCGACGGCCTGCCGGCGAGCTTCGAGGTGTTCCACTGGCACGGCGAGGAGTTCGCCCTGCCGGAGGGCGCCGAGCCCCTGCTCACCAACGCCCGCACCGCCTGCCAGGGGTTCGTGCACGGCTCGGCCCTGGCCCTGCAGTGCCACCTGGAGATGACCCCGGAGCTGGTCCGCGACTGGGCCCGGATCAACGCCGACGCCCTCGCCCATCCCGGGGACGCCGTGCAGGGCGCCGCGGCCATGAGCGAACGCCTGGATGAGCGCTGCGCCGGGCTGCGCCAGGTGGCGGACGTGATCTACGGCCGCTGGGTCGAGGGCCTGGCGGGGCGCCATCCGGCCACCGCCTGAGCCGCGCCGAGGCGGTCGGGCAAGGGGGAGGGCATGATCGGCGGCGTGCTGCTGGACCTGAGCGGGGTGCGCTACGTCGGCGAGGAGGTCCTGCCCGGCGCCCGGATCTTCCCGGACATCGGCGCGCTGGCGGAGTGGCTGCTGACCGCCTAGTGTCCTGTCGCAGAAATTCGTTGCAATTCTGCGAGCCGGAAGGGCGGGCGCCGCAAGGAGCCGAGCCGCAGGCGGGCTCCCTGCCCGTCAAGGTTCGGCGACGCCGCGCCGTCCGCCCTCCCGGCTCGCCCGCAGGGAGCTCCTGCGCCGGCCCGGCGCGGCGTTGCGCCTCCTCGATGTGGGGCCACCAGGCCTCAAAGGCGCGCCTTGCTCCGAACCGGCGCAGGAAGCTCAAAAATGAAACGAATTTCTGCGACAGGACACTAGGCCTCGGCCTGCACCAGACCGAGATGTCGGGCCAGCTCCTCGAGATGGGGCTCGCGCACGCCGATGGCGAGCAGCCCCTCCCGGGTCCGGGCCAGGTACTCGGTGTTGGGGCCGGAGCGGCCGGCGGCGCGTTGGATGATGGCGGCCGCCTCGGGGGCGGAGAAGTCCAGCCGGCAGCGGGGATGG
>DATFLO010000021.1:0-3648 GCA_035267605.1 Gammaproteobacteria bacterium | reverse complement strand
AGCACCGGCTCACTCATAGCGCAGGGCCTCCACCGGATCGGTCTTGGCCGCGCGCCGGGCGGGATAGATGGTAGCCAGGAAGCTCATGACCAGGCCGGCCCCGGTGATGGTGGCCACATCGCTCCACTCCAGCCGGGATGGCAGGCGGCTCACGGAGTAGACGTCCGCCGGCAGGAATTGGGTGTGGAACACCTGCTCCAGCCAGCCCACCAGGGTCTCCACGTTGAACGCCAGGGCCACCCCGCCGATACCGCCCAGGACCACCCCGAACAGGCCGATGACGGTGCCCTGGAGCATGAAGATGGTGGTGATGTTGCCGGGGGAGGCGCCGAGCGTGCGCAGGATGGCGATGTCGCCGCGCTTCTCGTTCACCAGCATGACCAGGCTGGAGACGATGTTGAAGGCGGCCACCAGCACCACCAGCGACAGGATCACGAACATGGCCGCCTTCTCGGTCTTCAGGGCCTGGAAGAAGTTGTGGTTGCGCTGGGTCCAGTCGCGGATGAAATAGCCGCCGGTCAGGCGCTGGCGAAGGCGGCTGGCCACCGCCGGGGCCTCCATGGGATCGGCCAGGCGCAGGCGCACCCCGGTGACCGCGCCGTCCATGCGGTACAGCTTCTGGATATCCGCCATGCTGCCGTACACCAGGCCGTTGTTGTACTCGTACATGCCGGCGTCGAAGATGCCCACCACCCGGAAGCGCTTGAGCCGGGGCAGCATGCCCGCCGGCGTCACCTGGCCGCGCGGCGCCACCAGGGTCACCGGGTCGCCCACGTCCAGGGTCAGGTTGTTGGCCAGGGCCTTGCCGATCACCAGCCCATACTCCCCGGGCCGCAGGTCGTCCAGGCTGCCCCGCACCAGGTGGCGCACGGTGTCGCTGACGCCCTTCTCCCATTCCGGCCTCACGCCGCGGACGATCACCCCGCTCACCGAGCCGCCGCGGGTGATCATGCCCTGCTGGCGGACGTAGGGGGCGCCGGCCTGCACGTCCGGCAGGCCGGTGGCGGTGTCGATCACGTCCTGCCAGGAGCCCTCCAGGCCCTTGTAGCCGGTGACGATGATGTGGCTGGTGACGCCCAGGATGCGGTCGCGCAGCTCGGTCTGGAAGCCGTTCATCACCGACAGCACGGTGATCAGGGCGGCCACGCCCAGGGCGATGCCCACCGCCGAGATCATGGTGATCAGGCTGAGGAAACCGTTGCGGCGCTTGGCGCGCAGGTAGCGCAGGCCGATGAAGAGCTCGAGCGGGGCCACTCAGTCGTCCCGGTCGGCAGGGCGCATGTGCGGGAACAGGATCACCTCGCGGATGGAGTCGCGGTCGGTGAGCACCATGGCCAGGCGATCGATGCCCAGCCCGGCGCCGGCGGTGGGCGGCAGGCCGTACTCCAGGGCGCGGATGTAGTCGGCGTCGAAGTGCATGGCCTCGTCATCGCCGCCGGCCTTCTTGGCGGCCTGCTCCTTGAAGCGCGCCGCCTGGTCCTCCGGGTCGTTGAGCTCGGAAAAGCCGTTGCCCACCTCGCGCCCGCCCAGGAACAGCTCGAAGCGGTCCACCACCTCCGGATCGCCGTCGTTGCGCCGGGCCAGCGGGCTCACCTCGGTGGGGTAGTGGGTGATGAAGGTGGGCTCGATCAGCCGGTCCTCCACCGTCTGCTCGAAGATCTCCACCAGCAGCGAGCCCCAGCCCCAGTCATCGGGGGCCTCGATACCCAGACCGCGCAACTGGTAGCGCAGGGCCTCGGGATCACGCAGCTCCCCCTTGGACAGCCCCTCGTTGTGCTCCAGCACCGCCTCCTCGATGGTCAGCCGGCGGTAGGGCCGGCCCAGGTCGAAGTGCGCCTCCTGGTGGGTCAGCACCGGGCTGCCCAGCACCGCCACCGCCGCCTCCCGGGTCATGGCCTCGATCAGGTCCATGAGGTCATGGAAGTCGGCGTAGGCCTGGTAGAACTCGAGCATGGTGAACTCGGGGTTGTGGCGCGTGGACACCCCCTCGTTGCGGAAGTTGCGGTTGATCTCGAACACCCGCTCGAAGCCGCCCACCACCAGCCGCTTGAGGTAAAGCTCGGGGGCCACGCGCAGGAACAGGTCCATGTCCAGGGCGTTGTGGTGGGTGACGAAGGGCCTGGCGGTGGCGCCCCCGGGGATGGGCTGCATCATGGGGGTCTCCACCTCCAGGTAGTCGCGCTCCAGGAGGAAGCGGCGGATGGCGCTGATCATGCCCGAGCGCGTGCGGAAGGCGGCGCGCGTGTCCTGGTTCATGATCAGGTCGACGTAGCGCTGGCGCAGGCGGGTCTCGTCATCGGTGAGGCCGTGCCACTTCTCCGGCAGCGGCCGCACCGACTTGGTCAGCAGCTCCACCTCGTCCACCGCCACCGTCAGCTCGCCGGTCTTGGTGCGGAACAGGGTGCCGCCGGCGCCGACGATATCGCCCAGATCCCACTTCTTGAAGCCGGCGTTGTACTCGCCCTCGGGCAGGGCGTCGCGGGTGACGAACAGCTGGATCTGGGCGTCGGAGCCGTCGCCGAGGTGGGCGAAGCTGGCCTTGCCCATGACCCGCTTGGCCATCATGCGCCCGGCCACGCGCACCCGCTGGGGCTCGGCCTCCAGGGTCCCGGCGTCGAGCTCGCCGAAGCGCTCATGGATCTCGGCCGCCCAGTGGCTGCGGCGGAAGTCGTTGGGGAAGGCCCCGCCCTGCTCGCGCCACGCGGCGAGCTTCTGCCGCCGCTGCTGGATCTGCTCGTTCTCTTCCCCGTTGCTCAACGCTCGGGCTCCCAGGTTATTCGGAATCGGGTGTTCGGTTTCGCTCGTCGCAAGCGGGAATCGGGCGGGGCCGCCATGGCCCTCACCCGCCGTCGCCGGCCTCGCCGGGCTGCACCCCCTGCTTGAGGGCGGCCTCGATAAAGGGGTCGAGATCGCCGTCGAGCACCGCCTGGGTGTTGCCGATCTCGACGCCGGTGCGCAGGTCCTTGATGCGGCTCTGGTCGAGGACGTAGGAACGGATCTGGTTGCCCCAGCCGATCTCGCCCTTCTCGGCCGCCTCGGCCGCCTGCTTGTCGCGCTGGCGCTGCAGCTCCAGCTCGTAGAGGCGGGCGCGCAGCACCCGCCAGGCCTCGGCGCGGTTGGAGTGCTGCGAGCGCGAGCTCTGGCACTGCACCACGATGCCGGTGGGCAGATGGGTCAGGCGCACCGCCGAGTCGGTCTTGTTGACGTGCTGGCCGCCGGCGCCGCTGGCCCGGTAGGTGTCAGTGCGCACCTCCTCGGGGTTGATGTCCACCTCGAGGGATTCGTCCACCTCCGGGTAGACGTACACCGAGGCGAACGAGGTGTGGCGGCGGCCGCCGGAGTCGAACGGCGACTTGCGCACCAGCCGGTGCACGCCCGACTCCACCTTGAGGTGGCCGTAGGCGTACTCGCCGGCGACCTTGACGATGGCGCTCTTGATGCCCGCCTCGTCGCCCGGGCTGGCCTCCACCAGCTCGGCGGAAAACCCCTTGCTCTCGCACCAGCGCAGGTACATGCGCAGCAGCATCTCGGCCCAGTCCTGGGCCTCGGTGCCGCCGGCACCGGCCTGGATGTCCACAAACGCGTTGTTGGAATCGGTTTCACCGGAGAACATGCGCTGGAATTCCAGCTTGTCGACGCGTTTTTCCA
>DATFLO010000020.1:0-33844 GCA_035267605.1 Gammaproteobacteria bacterium | reverse complement strand
CGGCCAGCTGGTGGATGGGCCGGGTGATCCAGCGCGACAGCAGCAGCGCCAGCACCACGCCCAGCGCTAGGCCGGCCAGCACCAGGGGCAGCTGGGGCAGGAGCAGGGCCCACACCTGGTGGGCCACCTCCGAGCGCGGCTGCGGCACCATGATGCCCCAGCCGTAGTCGGGCACGGCGGCGTAACCGGCGATCATGCGGGCGTCGATGAAGGGCGAGTAGAACTCGGCCACGCCGGTCTTGCCCTCGAGCATCTTGTGCACCACCGGCCAGTGGGAGATGTCCTTCATCTGCCGGCGCCAGTCGGGGTTGGGATGGGCCACCACCCGGCCGTTCTGGTCGACGATGGCGGAGTGGCCGCGCTCGCCGAAGCGGATGGTGCGGCGCAGGCGCTCGATGACGCTGCGGTCGAGCTCGGCGAGGAGGACGGCGCCGGGCCCGGCGTCCGGGGTCTCCACCGGCACCGCCATGACCAGCGCCGGCTTGCCGGAGATGGGTCCCCGGCGCACGCCGGAGACGGCGACGCCGTCGGTGGTGTCGGTGCGCCGCATGGCCGGGTCGCCGGCCAGGGACCGCGGCGGATCCTCGAGCAGCTGGTCGGTGCGGCTGACCAGGCTGCGCACGGCGCCGTCCGGCCCCACCAGGGCCAGGATGTCGAAGCCCTCGCCCTCCTCCAGGGCCCCCTCCATCGCGGCGTGCGCAGGCATGCCCTCGCGCAGGCTGGCGGCCAGCATGCCCAGCTTCTGGCGGTGGTTGTCCAGGTAGAGCTTGATGGGGGTGGCGAGGTTCTGGGCGAGCAGGCGGTGCTTTTCCCACACCTCGCGACGGGCGTCCTCCCAGGCCTGGTGGTAGAGACCGATGCCCAGGAGGGTGACGGGGAGCAGGGCCACGGCCAGGAAGCCCAGCGCCAGACGGCGGCGGATGGGCTGGGCCGTGCGTTCGCCCCGCGATTGCGAGGAGCGGAATGGGGCCATGGCGGGCTCCCGAGGCCGCTGCCGGGACAGTGTCCGCCGGCTCGATTTCCCGAGGGGGGACACCAGGGGAAGGGAGTATAGCCCCAAGGACAACCCGACACAATTCATGTGTCGCCTTTCGGGTACAGGGCCGCGCCCTGGACGTGAGGCGGTGCCTGGCCCACTATGCGGCGGAAGCCGTCCCCACCGGAACCGGAGACCATGTCCCTGCTTGCCCGGATTCGTCCCCTGCTGCCGCCGCTGGCCGTCCTCGCCGTCGGCGCGGCGGTGCTCGCGGTCCTGGTGATGAGCCGTCCGGAGCCGCCGGCGGGCGGCGAGTCCGAGAAGGCGTGGGTGGTGGACACCCGCCGCGTCCAGCCGCGGGCGATCGCCCCCACCCTGACCCTCTACGGCCGCCTGGAATCGCCCTCCGCCACCACCCTGTCGGCGGCGGTGGCGGCGGAGGTGCAGGCGGTGGCGGTGCGCGAGGGCCAGAGCGTTAGCCGGGGGCGGACCCTGGTGGCGCTGGATCCGCGCGACCTGGCGGCGGCGCGCGACCAGCGCCAGGCCGACCTGGCCGAGGCCGGTGCGCGCATCGAGGAGGCCCGCGTCGGCTACCGCGGCGACCGCGATACCCTCCAGCGCCGCCGCGCCCTGGTGGAGCTGGCCCGGCGCGGCGTGGACCGGGCCGAGCGCCTGGCCGACCGGGATGTGGGCTCGCGCGCCCAGCTCGATGCCGCCCGCCAGGCGCTGGAGCAGGCGCGGCTGGCCCTGGCCCAGGCGCGCCAGCGGGTGGCGGGCTTCCCGGCCCGGCTGGAGCGGCTCAAGGCCCAGCGCCGGCGCGCCCGGGCGCGCCTGGGCCAGGCCGAGCGCGACCTGGCGCGGACCCGGGTCAAGGCCCCCTTCGACGGCCGCGTCACCACGGTGGAGGTGGCCCCCGGCGACCGCACGCGCGTGGGCGACCCCCTGGTGGCGCTCTATGATCCGGCGGCGCTGGAGGTGCGCGCCACCATCCCCGCCTCGCGGGTGGCGCCGGTGCGCGCGGCGCTGGAGGCGGAGCGCGCGGTCACCGCCGAGGTGCGGGTGGACGGCCGCGCCTTCCGCGCCCGCCTGGATCGCCTGGGCGGGCGCAGCGCCGAAGGCGCGGCCGGCGTCGACGGGCTGTTCCGGGTGCAGGGACCGGCCCCGGCCGACCTGCCGCTGAACCGCTTCGCCGAGCTCACCGTGGAGCTGCCGCCGCAGCCGGGCGTGGTGGCGGTGCCGTTCTCGGCCCTGTACGGCCGTGACCGCCTCTACCTGGTGCGCGACGGCCGCCTGCACGGGATCGCGGTGGTGCGGGTGGGCCAGCGCGCCGTGCCGGACGGCCCGGACCAACTGCTGGTGCGCTCGCCGGCCATCGGCGCCGGCGAGCGCGTGCTCACCACCCAGCTGCCCAACGCCGCCCAGGGCCTGAGCGTGCGCACCGGAGACGGGGCGGAGGGCGGCGGGTGAGCGACGAGCCGGAAAGCTCCGGTCTGCTGGCGCGCTTCGCCCGCCACCCGGTGGCGGCCCACCTGCTGATGGCCCTCATGATCCTGACCGGGGCCTACGCCCTCGATCAGGTCAACACCCAGTTCTTCCCCAACTTCGACCTCGGCCGCATCAGCGTCAGCGTGGCCTGGCAGGGGGCCGCCGCCTCGGACATGGAGGACGGCGTCACCCGTCCCCTGGAGCAGGAGCTGCGCAACCTCGACCACCTCGACAGCATCACCTCCACCTCCGCCGAGGGCGTCTCGCGCATCTCCCTGGCGTTCCGGCAGGGTACCGACATGGGCCAGGCCCTGGAGGAGGCCAAGTCGCGCGTGGGCCAGGTGCGCAACCTGCCCGAGGGGGCGGAGGAGCCCGAGGTGACCCGCGTCACCCATTTCGATCCCATCGCCCACGTGCTGGTCTACGCCCGCGGCGGGGAGGACGCCCCCGACCGCCTGGGCGAGCTGCGCCAGATGGTCCAGGACATGCGCGACGAGCTGCTGTCCCGGGGCATCGCCAGGGTGGAGGTGCGCGGCCTGCCCGAGCAGAAGATCGCCATCCGCGTGCCGCCGGAGCGCCTCTACCAGCTGGGTCTGTCCCTGCCGGACATCAGCGACCGCGTGGCCGCCGCCAGCCGCGACCTGCCCGCCGGCGAGGTGGGCGAGACCGTGGCCGCCCGCCAGCTGCGCAGCGAGTCCCAGCGCCGGCGCGCGCTGGCCTTCGAGGACATCGTGGTGCGCGGCGGCCCGGACAGCGGGCGGGTGACCCTGGGCGACATCGCCGACGTGGACCTGGCCGACCGCGACAATCAGGTGCGGGTAACCTACAACGGCCGCCCGGCGGTGGAGCTGGAGCTGCAGCGCAGCCAGAGCGGCGATACCCTGGCCTCGGCGCGCATCCTGCGGCATTGGGTGGCCCAGACCCGGCCGACACTGCCGCCGGGGGTGGGGGTGGCCACCTTCGATGAGTCCTGGAGCCTGCTCAAGGAGCGCATCGGGCTCCTGGCCAAGAACGGCGCCGGCGGCCTGGTGCTGGTGCTGGCCATCCTGTTCCTGTTCCTGCGCGGGCGGGTGGCGGCCTGGGTGGCGCTGGGCATCCCGGTGTCCTTCCTGGCGGCGCTGGCGCTGCTCTTCGCCTTCGGCGGCTCGGTGAACATGATCTCGCTGTTCGCCTTCATCATGACCCTGGGCATCATCGTCGACGATGCCATCGTGGTGGGCGAGGAGGCCCTGGCCCGCTACCAGGAGGCGGGGGAGGGGGCGTCCGAGGCCGCGGTCGGCGCCGCCCGGCGCATGTGGCCGCCGGTGCTGTCGTCGTCGCTGACCACCATCGCCGCCTTCCTGCCGCTGATGCTGGTGGGCGGAACCATCGGCAACATCCTGTTCGACATCCCGTTCGTGGTCATCTGCGTCATCCTGGCCTCGCTGCTGGAGGCCTTCCTGGTGCTGCCCGGGCACCTGGCGCGGGCCTTCCGCGGCATGGCGCGGGAGCGCGCCGGCCACGGCCTGCGTGCCCGCTTCGACGCCGGCTTCGCGCGCTTCCGCGACGGCCCCTTCCGACACCTGGTGGAGCGCGCCGTGGCCTGGCGGGGCACCACCCTGGCCGCCGGCGTGGCCCTGCTGCTGGCGGCCGTGGGTCTGCTCGCCGGCGGCCGTCTGCCGTTCTCCTTCTTCCCCTCGCCCGAGGGCAACATCATCTACGCCAACGCCAAGTTCGTGGCGGGCACGCCGCGCGCGCGGGTGGACGACTTCCTGGACCACCTGCGCCGTACCCTGGCGCAGACCGCGCACGCCGCCCCCGGCGACCCGGTGCACCTGGCCATCGCCCGCCACGGCACCACCGCCGGCGCCGAGCAGAGCGGCGGCGCCCAGGGCGGCGACCAGTTCGGCTCGCTGGTGGTGGAGCTGGTCAATCCCGAGGAGCGCAGCGTCCATACCGGCGACTTCATCGAGCGCTGGCGCGACCGCATCCAGCGGCCGGCGGGCCTGGAGTCGCTGGCCGTCACCGCGCGCAGCGGCGGCCCGCCCGGGCGCGACATCAGCATCCGCCTCACCGGCGCCGCTCCCGACCGGCTCAAGGCCGCCGCCGGCGACCTGGCGGGGGTGCTGGAGGGCTATCCCGGGGTGTCGGCGGTGGAGGACGACATGCCCTACGGCCGCGAGCAGATCATCTACCGGGTCAACGCCGAAGGCCGCGCCCTCGGCCTTGCCGAGGGCGCGGTGGGCGACCAGCTGCGCGCCGGCTATGCCGGCGACCTGGCCCAGATCTTCACCCGCGGCGAGGACGAGCTGGAGGTGCGCGTGGGGCTGTCGCGGGCCGCTCGCGACGACCCGGCCGCGCTGGGCCGGGTGCCCATCAAGACCCCGGGGGGGACCATGGTGCCGCTGGCCTCGGTGGCGGACCTGAGCGCCAAGCGCGGCTTCGAGGCCCTGCGCCACGCCGAGGCCCGGCTGGCGGTGCACGTGCAGGCGGAGGTGGACCGCGAGGTGACCAATGCCAACCGGGTGCTGGCCGCCCTCGGCGACGGCGAGCTGCCGCGCATCGCCCGCACCTACGGCGTGGACTACGACTACGTCGGGCGCGCCGAGGACCAGGCGGACACCATGGCGGACATGCAGCGGGGCCTGGTGGTGGCCCTGGTGCTCATCTACCTGGTGCTGGCTGCGGTGTTCGCCTCCTACGTCTGGCCGCTGATCGTCATGGCGGTCATCCCCTTCGGGCTGGTGGGGGCGCTGGCCGGGCACTGGCTGATGGGCATCGACCTGACGGTGCTGTCGCTGTTCGGGCTGTTCGGACTGTCCGGGATCGTGGTCAACAATTCCATCATCCTGGTGAGCTTCTACCGCGACCTGCGCCACGACGGCCTGGCCGTGCGCGAGGCGCTGGTGGAGGCCAGCCTGCGCCGGCTGCGGCCCATGATCCTGACCTCGCTGACCACCATCGCCGGGCTCACGCCGCTGCTGTTCGAGGACAGCCTGCAGGCCCAGTTCCTGATCCCCATGGCGGTGTCCCTCGTGTTCGGCCTGGCCTTCGCCACCGCGCTGGTGCTGGTGCTGGTGCCGGCCATGCTGTCCCTGGAGCGCGACCTGGCCGCCCGCCTGCGCCGGGACGGGGAGGGTGGCTAGGGTGCGGGCGGCGGTGATGCCGCTGCTGGCGGTCCTGGCGGTGCCCGCCCCCGCCGCGGCGACGGGGGCGCTGACCGTCTACGCCGGACGCTTCTCCGCCGACCCCTGGGAGGACTTCTTCCTGGATCCGGGCGGCGTCGAATTCGCCGACGCCTGGCTGCTGGCCGTGGCGCCGTCGTGGCGGGCGGCCCGGCCCTGGCCGCGGCTGTCGCTGGAGGTCGAGGGCCAGCTGGCCCGTTATGTGGGCGACCAGCGCAACTGGGAGGTCAACGCCCTGGTGGCGGCGCGCTACCGCCTCACCGGGGGCGGGGCGCCGGTGCGCTCGTCGCTGGCCTTCGGCCTCGGACCGTCCTGGGCCAGCCGCCGGCCCGTTCTGGAGGCCGAGGGCGACCCGGCGGGCAAGTCCTATCGCCTGATGACCTACTGGTACGCGGAGGCGGCCGCCGCGCCGCGCGCCTGGGGACCGTGGCGGATGGTGCTGCGCCTCCACCACCGCTCCGGGGCCTTCGGCCTGGTGGCCGACCACGGCGGCTCCAACGTGCCGACCCTGGGCGTGCGCCGCAGGTTCTGAGCGGTGGCCGGGTTCGCCGCCTACGTGGGCATCGACTACTCCGGGGCGGCCACCCCGGAGACCCGTCTGCCGGGCCTGGCCGTCTACCGTGCCGAGCCCGGCGGCGAGCCGGCGCCGGTGGCGCCGCCGGCCGGCCGCAACTGGACCCGGGCCGAGCTGCACCACTGGCTCGCCGGGCAGCTGGCGGCGGAGCCCACCCTCGCCGGCCTGGACTTCGCCTTCGGCTTCCCCGCCGCCTATCTGGACCGCCACGGCCTGGCCGACTGGGACGCCTTCCTGACGGACTTTCGCGACCACTGGCCCACCGACGCCCCGGGCGCCACGGTGGAGGCCCTGCGCGCCGGCAATCCCCGCGCCGGCTCAGCGCACGAGCTGCGCCTGTGCGAGCGCTGGACGCCGTCGGCCAAGAGCGTGTTCCGCTTCGACGTCCAGGGCGCGGTGGCCAAGTCCAGCCACGCCGGCCTGCCGTGGCTGCTGCGCCTGCGCCGGGAGCTGGGGGACGCCGTCCACTGCTGGCCCTTCGACGGCTGGCGCCCGCCATCCGGCTGCTCGCTGGTGGCCGAGGTCTACCCGGCCCAGTTCAAGCGCCGTTACCCGCACGCCGGCCGCGACAGCCATCAGCAGGACGCCTACGCGGTGGCGCGCTGGCTGGGGGAGGCCGACGACCTCGGCCGCCTGGAGCGCTATCTGGCGCCGCCGCTCACCGCCGGGGAAGCCGCCCTCGCGGCCCGCGAGGGCTGGATCCTGGGAGTGGGGTAAGGGAAAACCCCGGTTGTCCCCTCCCGGGGGATGGGCCATGGTGAATCAAGGGGGAACCCCTAAACCCGGGAGAAGGGAGTGCCGCCCAGCGCCTGGCCCATCGCCGCAGCCGCCCTAGCCGCCGCCCCCGCCGCGGGGGCCCCCCCGCAAAGTGCCCCGGCTGGGCTCTCCGCCTGGACCCTGGCCGCCGCCTTGCTGCTGGTGACGGTCCCCCTCCTGCTGTGGGTGGCGCTCCTGGTGCGCCGCCTCCGCCGCCTGCAGGCCGGAGAGCGCCAGCTGCAGACGCTGGTGGCGAGCATGCCCGCGGCCCTGGTGACGGCCGATGAAAAGGGCCGGATCGAGTCGTTCAATCCCGCCGCCGAGCGCATCTTCGGCTACCGGGCGGAGGAGGTGGTCGGCGAGAATGTCCGCATCCTCATGCCCGAGCCCCACCGCAGCCGGCACGACGACTACATGCAGCGCTACCTGGATACGGGCGAGGCCCGGCTGATGGGCCTGCCCGGCTACGAGGTGAGCGGCCGGCACCGCGACGGCCACGCCATTCCCCTGAAGATGTCCCTGAGCGAGGTGAGGGTCGGGGGGCGGCGGCAATTCATCAGCATCCTCCGCGATGTCAGCGCCCAGAAGGAGATCGAGGGCCGCCTGGAGGACGAGAGCCGCTTCGCCAACGCCGTCATCAACAGCCTGCCCGGCGCCTTCTACCTGCTCGACCGGGTGGGGCGCTGCCTGCGCTGGAATCGCAACCTGGAGGAGATCACCGGCTACAGCGGCGAGGAGATCGCGGCCATGCGCCCGACGGATTACTTCCGCCCCGAGGACCAGCAGCGGGCCGCCGACACCGTGGCCCGGGTGTTCGAGGAGGGCAGTGACCGCATCGAGGCCGACCTGGTGACCAAATCGGGCGCCACCATTCCCTTCCTGTGGACCGGCGCCCGGGTGGACCTGGAGGGCGAGCCCTGCCTGGCGGGCATGGGAATGGACATCAGCGACCGCAAGGCCCTGGAGGATGAGCTCACCCGCCGCGCCACCACCGATGCCCTCACCGGTGTCCCCAACCGCCCCCACTTCGAGCAGCACCTCGACCGGGAGATGGCCAAGGCCGCGCGCTATGGCCGCGGTCTGTCGCTGATCATGTTCGATCTCGACCACTTCAAGGGGGTCAACGACCACAACGGCCACGAGGTGGGCGACGAGGTGCTGCGCCAGGCGGTGACGGTGGCCTGGCCGCTGCTGCGCGGCAGCGACCTGCTGGCCCGCTGGGGCGGCGAGGAGTTCATGGTGCTGGCCTCGGAGACCGGCGGCGAGGGCGCGCTGGGGCTGGCCGAGCGCCTGCGGGCGGCGGTGGAGGCCCACCCCTTCCCCGGAGACGGCGAGGACCTCACCGCCAGCTTCGGCGTGGCCGAGTTTCAGGCCGACGATACGCCGGGTCAGCTGGTGCGGCGGGTGGACGCCGCGCTGTATCGGGCCAAGCGCCAGGGCCGCAACCGGGTGGAGACCGCTCCGCCGGAGTCGTCGCCGGCGGGTTCCGGCTAGGGGAAGGGCGGCTCCTTGCCCCACCCCGCGGCCTTCGCTAGGTTGTGGCGTTTCCCGCCACCGGCCCGCGCTCCCATGGAAACCCTGCGCCGCTACGCCCCCATCGTCGACGACGTCGAGGCCTTCCTGACCGCCGCCAGCACGCCTTTGCCGCGCGTGGTCTGGGCCAACCGCGTGCGCATCGGCGACGACGCCATGGCCGACCTCATGGGCCGGCGCTGTCCCCAGGCCGAGCCCCTGGCCTATCTGGACGGCACCTGGCGGGTGCCGGCGGACGGCCCGCGCCCGGGCAAGTGGCCGGAATTCACCCTGGGCCTGATCCACACCCAGGAGGAGGTCAGCCTGTGGCCGGTGACGGTGCTCGACCCCCGCCCCGGCGAGGCGGTCCTCGACCTGTGCGCCGCCCCCGGCAACAAGACCGCGCGCATGGCGGTGGCCATGTCGGATGCCGGCTCGGTGCTCGCCAACGACCGCAGATGGTCGCGCATCCAGGGCATCCAGGACATCGTCGCGCGCATGGGGCTGACCTCGGTCATGGCCAGCCACGGCGACGGCGGCCAGCTGCCGGGCCAGGCCCGCTTCGACCGCGTGCTGGTGGACGCCCCCTGCACCGGCGAGGGCACCACCCGCAAGGCGCGCGGCCGCAGCCCCGAGCTGCGCAACGACTACCACAAGCTGCAGGCCGTCCAGAAGGGCCTGCTGCGGCGGGCGGTGGAGCTCACCCGCCCGGGCGGGGTGATCGTCTACAGCACCTGCACCTACGCCCCCGAGGAGAACGAGGCGGTGCTCGACGGCATCTATCCCGAGAAGGCGGCCATCGAGCCCATCGAGCTGCCGGCCGAGGTGACCGTGGATGCGGGCGTGGCCGAGTGGCAGGGCGAGCGCTTCCGGGCGGACACGGCCAACGCCGTGCGCTTCTGGCCCCACCACAACGATACCGGAGGGTTCTTTGTCGCCCGCCTCCGACGTCTTTGAGCCCTACCCGCAGGCCGAGGCGGTGTGGTCCTACCTGGAGCAGCGCTTCGGCATGGACCCCGCCGCCTTCGCCGACCACCGTCTGTGGCAGCGCGCCGCGCACAAGGGGGTGTGGCTGCTGCATGCCGCCGCCGAGCCGGCCACCGACATCAAGGTGGACTGGCCCGGCCTGGCCGTGCTGCGCCAGCCCCTGCCGCGCGGCTTCCCCACCAACGCCTTCCTGCGCCGCTTCGGCTTCGCCGCCACGCGCAGCTGCGTCGACGTGGACTGGGACACCGCCCTGCGGCTGATGTACAACCACCAGATCGAGCGCGACCCCCTCGACGACCGCGGCGGCCCCTACGCCATCCGCTCCCCCTTTGGGACCCTCGGCCGCGGCTGGGTCCGCCACGGCCGCCTGGTGCTGGACACCCCCAAGGCCTGGGCCAACCAGCTGCTGCCGCGCACCGAGCTGGCGGAGACGGAATAGTGTTCAGTGTTAAGTGTTCAGTAACGGCTGCTCGCGGTCTGC
Source organism: Gammaproteobacteria bacterium (assembly GCA_035267605.1). GTDB lineage: Bacteria > Pseudomonadota > Gammaproteobacteria > Thiohalorhabdales > Thiohalorhabdaceae > Thiohalorhabdus. Next base: position 23,909 of record DATFLO010000020.1, on the reverse strand, counting down.
CGGTTGGGCCAAGCCCCCTGGGTTGTCCTTCCTTCCCAGTTTCCCTCTCCCTAAACCCGGCCATCCTCCGCTTCTGAACACTGAACACTGAACACTGAACACTTAAAACTGAAAACTAACGCCGCTCCAGCACGAAGATCGCCGGATACACCTTGTTGGTCTCGATCACCTGCTCGTGGCGGACGCGGAAGCCGCCGGTGCGGCGCAGGGCGCGGTGGAGGGCGCCGTGCTCGCGGGCGAGCAGCGCCAGCCGGCCGCCTGGGCGCAGCACCGCCGCCGCGGCGGTGAGGAAGTCGGCATAGAAGTCGGCGAAGCGGATGCCGCGGCCGAGGCGGGCGCCGAAGGGCGGGTTGGTGACGATGGCGTCGAAGTGGCCGGTGGGGAACAGCTGGGCCAGCTCGCGGGCGTCGCCTGGCTGCACGTGCAGGCGGTCGCCCAGGCCGGCGGCGGTCAGGTTGGCGCGGGTGCCTTCGGCCGCCCGCTCCTGGCGGTCCAGGCCCCACAGCTCGGCCGCCGGCAGCAGCCAGCCGGCCTCGGCCAGGATGGTGCCGGAGCCGCAGAAGGGGTCCAGCAGGCGGCCGGTGGTGGCGCCCACCCCGGCCACGCGCAGGCAGGCGTAGGCCACGTTGGCCTTGAGCGCCACGCGCGGGCCGTAGAGGCGGTCGAAGCGGCGGGACAGGGCGCGCCGGGTGAGCTGCACGGCCACGGCGCAGCGGTCGGCGGCGATGTCCACGCGCACGTGCACCGCATAGCCGGTCAGGTCCACCGGGGTGCCGTAGCGGGCCACCAGCGCGGCGCCGGCGGCGCGCTCCACATCGGGGCTGGTGAAGGGGTGGCTGCCGTGCCTGTCGCAGCTCACGCGGAAGGAGGCGCCGCCGGCCAGCTCGCGCAGATCCGCCGCCGCCAGGGCCGCCTCGATGGCGGCCAGGGGGTCGGTCTCGGGCAGATGGAGACGGGTCACCGGGCGCAGCAGGTGGTGGGCGGCGCGCAGCCGCCCCGCCGCCGCGCGCAGGGCGCCGAAATCGGCGGGGTGGCGCACCCGCAGGCGGCCCTTGAGGGTGCCGGGCAGCCGCTCCAGGGCGGCCGGGTCCAGGCCGTCCTCGGCCAGGCGCTCACCCAGCTCGGCGGCGGTCAGGTCCTCCAGGCCGGGGTTGGTGGTGATGGCGAGCTCGCTGCCCGCGGCGGGATCGGCGGGCACGGCAGCTCCCGGATCGGTGCTCAGGGGTGGATGACCAGGTGGCGCAGGGGCTCGCTGCCCACGCTCTCGGCCACCAGATCATAGCGCACCGCCACCTCGTGCTGCAGCTGGCGCACCGGCCCCGAATGGGGCGGCAGCGACACCGGCTCGCCCTCGGTGAGCACCCGGTGGGCGGCGTTCTCCGCCTCCTGCAGGGCGGTGTCCACCTCCTCGTCCTCCAGCCCCTTGAGCACGCTGAAGACCTTCTCCAGCAGCCGCCGGATCTGGGCGGTGGTGTTCTTCTTGACCACATGGACGGGCGCCCCGGTCTTTTCCAGTATCTGGCGCAGGTGCGGGTCGTCGGCGCGCGAGCGCCGGGCCACCACCAGGGTGGCCTGCTCGGGGCGGTTCACCGTGCGCGCGTCCAGCTTGAGGTCGCGGATGACCCGCTCCAGGTGGTCGCGCGACAGGGCGTAGGGGTAGATGCGTACCGGGCCGGTGTCCCCCTGCAGCGCCGGGGCCGCCGCCTCCGCCGGGGCGGGCGCCGGCCGCTGGGGCTCGACCGGGGCCTCCGCCGGCCCTTCGGCCTCGGGCGCCACGTTGCCGTCGCCGCGGATGCGCCGGCCGCGCGGCGCCACGCCGCGCAGCAGGTCGTCCACGGCGCGCGCCGTGTCGCGGTGGAGGATGACCTCGTCGCGGCTCACCAGCTCCACCACGGCGTCGAAGGTGGGCGGTGCCTTGCGCTCGTTGACGGTCTTCTGGGTGCCGCGCCAGCGCGCCTCGTCGTCGCCCAGGGTGACCGTCTGCACGCCGCCCACCAGGTCGGCCAGGGTGGGGTTCACCACCAGGTTCTCCAGGCTGTTGCCGTGGGCGGTGCCGATGAGCTGCACGCCGCGCTCGGCGATGGTGCGGGCGGCGGCGGCCTCGGCGGCGTTGCCGATCTCGTCGATGACGACCACCTCCGGCATGTGGTTCTCCACCGCCTCGATCATGACCGCGTGCTGACGCTCGGGGTGGGGCACCTGCATGCGCCGGGCGCCGCCGATGGCGGGGTGGGGGATGTCGCCGTCGCCGGCGATCTCGTTGGAGGTGTCGATGACCACCACGCGCTTGCCGTGGTCATCGGCCAGGATGCGCGCCACCTCGCGCAGCATGGTGGTCTTGCCGACGCCGGGCCGGCCCAGCAGGAGGACGCTGGCGCCCGACTCCACTAGGTCGCGGATGGGCTCCACCGTGCCGAACACCGCCCGCCCCACGCGCAGGGTGAGGCCGATGATGGCGCCGCGGCGGTTGCGCAGGGCGGAGATGCGGTGGAGGGTGCCCTCGATGCCGGCGCGGTTGTCGGCGGTGAACTCGCCCACGGCGGCCACCACCCGCTCCAGCTGCTCGCGGGTCACGGGCTCGGTGGCCAGGTCCGCCGCGCGGTGGGGAAAGCGGGCCTGGGGCGGGCGGCCCAGATCGAGCACCACCTCCACCAGCTCCTCCGCCGGCAGGCCGGAAAGGGCCTCGCGCAGGCTGGGGGGCAGGGTGTCGAGCAGCAGCTGCAGGTCGTCGGTGCGGGTCTGGGCGGGCTGGCTCAAGATCGCGACTCGGGCCGGGCGGGACCGGCGGGTAGGGGTTCAGGGCTTATAGATCCGCCAGTCCGCTCCGGGTTCCCCCGCGGCAGGCTCGGGCAGCAGCTCCTGTGAGATGGCCGCGACACGGCCGCCGCGCAGGGTGACGGTCACCAGCTTGGGACCGTCTCGATGCCGCAGGGAATAGTACCAGCGCTCCCCCACATGCGTGCCGGAGGGGGAACGCAGCGCCTCCCTGGCATCCGGACGGCCGAGGGCGCGCAGGATGCGTGTCTGGGAATCGCCGGACTGCAGGACCCAGTAGCCCACGCGCACCGTGTCCGCCGTGCGCGCTCCCACCACCGCCAATGCCAGTAGCACCATACCGCAGAGGGCGGGTCCGCAGCGGTTGCCGCGCTCGTTCCTCAACCGGCCGCCTCCCGGGCCGCGGCGCGCAGGTGATCGAGGGGCAGGGCGCCCTCCAGCCGGCGGTTGCCGACCAGGATGGTGGGGGTGCCGGTGATGCCGGCCTTGCGGGCGGTCGCCAGGTTCTTCTGCAGGCGGTGCTCGTAGCTGCCGTCGCTCCAGGCCCGCTCGCGCGTGGCCGCGGGCACCCCGGCCTGGCGCGCCAGCTCGTTCAGGGTGGCGCGGTCGCCGAGGTCGCGCCCTTCCACGAAATAGGCGCGGAACAGCCGCCGGTGGAGGGGGTAGAAGGCGGCGGCGCCGTCGTCCTTGGCGGACTCCGCCAGCAGCAGGGCGTCGTGGGAGTTGGCGGTGCGCTCGCGCCGGGCCAGGTCCACTCCTTCCTCCTCGGCCATGGCCTCCAGGCTGGTCATCATGGCACGCCATTGCTCCGGTGCGTAGCCGATGTCGGCCACCGGACGGCCCGAGGCGGGGATGTCGGGGTGGATCTCCAGCAGCTGCCAGTGGATGCGCAGGCGCATCTCCCGGCGCAGCCGCTCCAGGCGCAGGGCGCCGATGAAGCAGAAGGGACAGATGTAGTCCATGAAGACGGTGAGGTAGGCGGTGGGTCCGGAGGCGTCGTCCATGCCGGGGCTCCCCTTGCCGCGCCCGCCGGGGCGCGATGCGCTAGTTGCGGATTTCCTGCCGGAGCAGGACCAGCATCACCACCATGACCAGGGACAGCACGGCCAGCGCGAAGGCCGTCCAGGCGCCCGCCCGCAGCCCCAGGGCGCCGAGTCCCTGGCTGAGGAGCCACAGCAGGCCCCCGGTCACCGCCCAGCGGCGGATGTAGAGGCCCATGTAGGGCCGCACCAGCGCGCGGTTGTGCTCCCGGATCTTGTCCGCCTGGTAGCCCTCCCACACGTTGCCCCAGTCGCCCTCGTCCACCCGCCGGCCCCATTCGTTGATCTTGGGGTGGAACTCCTCGCCCCGGCCGTCCTTCACCGGGCGCAGGCCGGGGTGGGCCGAGGGCAGGAAGTAGGCAAGGATGGTGCGCCACAGCATGCGTGCTCCCTTCGCGCTGGGGAGGCTCAGGCCCGTTCGGGGATCCTCCTGACCTCCGGCTCAGGGGGACCGGCCACGGTCTCCGGCAGCCGCTCCAGGGCCGGCTCCTCGTGGCGGCTGAGGGCCTCCTCGAGGTGGTCCCAGGCCCGGTCGAAATCCCCCGTGTCGTTGGCCGAGGTGATCCTTCCCGCCAGGCTGCGCGCCTCGAACCGGTTGAGGCGCGGATTGGCCCGGCACAGCACCCCGCTCAGGGTGTGCGGGCTGGGGAAGGCGCCGCCGCTGGGCACCTCCCGTCCTTCCACATAGCACTGCAGCGCCCCCCCGACGCAATAGCCCCGTTCGGTCATGCGCAGGCACCGGGCGGGGATGGGATGGGGATACAGGGCACGGATCAAGCGGGCTTCAAACATGCTCCTGCCTCCTTGCGGACCGGAATGTCGGTTGCGGGACCGCGGGTCCCTGTATGGGTTAGACCATGAACGAGGCCGTTTCTCGTCACGCCGGGCCGTCTTATCCCCGGGTGGCCGGTCACCGGCCGGAATTGTGGGCGGGGGTTCGCCCTCCAAGGGGGGAGGACAGCGCCTGCGTGCGGCGTATACTGGCGGGCAAGCCCGGGTAAAGCGATAGGCGGTCTATGGGCCGGGAGATCAGCGGCGGCGGATTCTCGCAGGCGGACTTCGAGCGCTTCGGCGAGCGCCTGCGGAGCGAGACCGAAACCCTGCGCGGCCACTTCCAGGCCGGGGCGCTGTCGTCCCGCCACGGCGTCGGCGGCTTCGAGCTGGAGGCGTGGCTGGTGGGCCGGGACAACTGCCCGGCGACGGTGAACGAGGCCTTCATGGCCCGCATGCCGGCGGGCACCGTGACCCCCGAGCTGGCCCGCTTCAACTTCGAGCTCAATGCCACGCCCATGGCGGTCACCGGCGGCGCGCTGGGGCACATGTTCGAGGAGCTCGCCGCCAACTGGCAGCGCTGCCGGGAGGCCGCCGCGGAGGTGGCGGCGGCGCCGGTGATGGTGGGCATCCTGCCCACGGTCACCGACGCCATGCTGGGGGTGGCCAACATGTCCGGCATGGCCCGCTACCGTGCCCTCAACGACCAGGTGCTGCGGCTGCGCGAGGGCCGGCCCATCGTCCTCGACATCCAGGGCGCCGAGTTCCTGCACACCGAGCACCGCGACGTCATGCTGGAGGCGGCCACCACCTCCTTCCAGGTCCACCTGCAGGTGGCCGCGTCCCGGGCGGTGCGCTACTACAATGCCGGCATCGTCCTGTCCGGCCCCATGGTGGGGGTGAGCGCCAACTCGCCGTTCCTGTTCGGCAAGCGCCTGTGGCGGGAGACGCGGGTACCGCTGTTCGAGCAGTCGGTGGCCGCCGGCGGCATCGGCGGCGCCGCCTTCGGTCCGGTCAAGCGCGCCACCTTCGGCAGCGGCTACGCGCGCGCCTCGCTGATGGAGGTGTTCGAGGAGAACCTTGAGCACTACCCGGCGCTGCTGCCGGTGGCGCTGGACGACGACCCGGCCAGCCTGCCCCACCTGCGCCTGCACAACGGCACCCTGTGGCGCTGGAACCGGCCGCTGGTGGACTTCGACGACGACGGCACGCCCCACCTGCGCCTGGAGCACCGGGTGGTCCCGGCGGGGCCGAGCGTGGCCGACAGCCTGGCCAACGCCGCGCTGTTCTTCGGCCTGGCGCAGGCCCTGGCGGAGGATCCCGAGCCGCCGGAGGCGGCGCTGGAGTTCGCCACCGCGCGCGAGAACTTCTACAACGCCGCCAAGCACGGGCTGGAGGCGCGGGTGACCTGGCTGGACGGCCGCCACTGGCCGCTGGCGGCCCTGCTGCGCGAGCGCCTGCTGCCGGCGGCGCGCGAGGGGCTGACCGAGCTGGGCTGCGACGCCGGCGACCGCGACCGCTTCCTGGGAATCATCGAACAGCGGGTGCGCACCGGGCGCACCGGGCGCACCGGGGCGGCCTGGCAGATCGCCTACGCCGACGCCCACGGCCGGGATCTCCCGGCCCTGGTGGGCGCCTACCGCCGCAACCAGGACAGCGGCGCGCCGGTCCACGAGTGGCCGGTGTAGCCACCCAATCGACGAGGAGACGGGACGTGGATACGGAGGCCATCCATAGGGAGGCCGCCGGCGCCGGACTGCGGGAGCTGGAAGGCTTGCCCGCGGGCCTGCTGGATTGCGAGGCGCACGAGCTGGCCGGGGTCCTGGGCGGGCCGAGCCTGATCCATCTGCCGGGCCGGGTCGAGCCGCCGGTGTTCGCCGCGGTGCTCATGCACGGCAACGAGACCACCGGCTGGGCGGCGGCGCGCGCGGTCCTGCGCCAGTATGAGCAGGCGCAGCTGCCGCGGGCGCTGTCGCTGTTCGTGGCCAATGTGGCGGCGGCCGCCGAGGGGCTGCGCCTGCTACCCGGCCAGCCCGACTTCAACCGCCTGTGGCGCGGCGGCGAGGGTCCGGAGCACGCCATGGCCGAGGCGGTCACCCGCCGCATGGCCGAGCGCGGCGTGTTCGCCAGCATCGACATCCACAACAACAGCGGCCGCAATCCCCACTACGCCTGCATCAACCGCCTCGATCACCGCTTCCTGCGCCTGGCCACCCTGTTCGGGCGCACCGTGGTCTACTTCACCCGGCCGGATTCCGTGCAGTCCAACGCCTTCGCCGAGCTGGCGCCGGCGGTGACCGTGGAGTGCGGCCAGCCCGGCCAGGCCCACGGCGTGGAGCACGCCGCCCGCTTCCTGGACGCGGTGCTGCATCTCTCGAGCCTGCCCGATACGCCGGTGGCGGCCCACGACTACGACCTCTACCACACCGTGGCCACGGTCAACGTGCGCGATGACGTGGCCTTCGGGTTCGAAACGGGCGACCTGGTCCTGCGCGGGGACCTGGACCGGCTCAACTTCGTGGAGCTGCCGGCGGGCACCGGCTTCGGCCAGGTCCGCACCCCCGCCGAGGGTCCGGAGGCGCTGCTGGACACCCGCAACGAGCAGGGCGAGGAGGTGGGAGAACGCTACTTCCGCATCGACGGCGGCGAGCTGCGCACCCGCCTGCGCCTGATGCCTTCCATGCTCACCCGTGATCCGACCATCATCCGCCAGGACTGCCTGTGCTACCTGATGGAGCGGCTGCCGCCGCTGGCATGAGGGACCGACCAACCGAGGAGGTAACACCATGGCCACCGCGACCTTCGCCGCCGGCTGCTTCTGGGGGGTGGAGGCGGCCTTCCGCCGGGTGGAAGGAGTGGCCGACGCGGTCGTCGGCTACACCGGCGGCGGCACGCCCGACCCGAGCTATGAGCAGGTCTGCACCGGCCGCACCGGCCACGCCGAGGCGGTGCGGGTGGAATACGACCCCGAGCGAGTGGGCTACGACGACCTGCTGGAGGTGTTCTGGTCCATCCACGACCCCACCCAGCTCAACCGCCAGGGCCCCGATGTCGGCACCCAGTACCGCTCGGCGGTGTTCGTCCACGGCGACGACCAGGCCGAGCGCGCGCGCGCCTCGCTGGCGCGGGTGCAGGAGCGCACGTCCGGCGCGGTGGTCACGGAGATCACCCCGGCCGGGGCATTCTACCCGGCCGAGGCGTACCACCAGCGCTACCTGGAAAAGAAAGGCATGGCATGAGCACGGCCCGCTTCTTCCTGGGCCTGGGGGCGCTGCTGGCGGCCCTGGGCGTGATCCTGGGCGCCTTCGGCGCCCACGGCCTCAAGGACCGCCTGACGCCGGACATGCTGGAGGTGTTCGAGACGGGGGTGCGCTACCACCTGGTGCACGCCCTGGGGCTGGTGGCGGTGGGCCTGGCGGCCTTCCAGCTGGGGGGCTCGGCCTGGCTGCGCGGGGCGGGCTGGGTCATGCTCGCCGGCCTGGTGATCTTCCCCGGCACCCTCTACGCCCTGGCCCTGGGCGGGCCGCGCTGGCTGGGGGCGATCACGCCGCTGGGCGGCACCGCCTTCATCGTCGCCTGGGTGCTGCTGGCGGCCGCCGCCTGGCGGGGCTGATCCGGCCCGCTCAGCCGGCGCCGGGCCGGCCCGCCACCGGGTCGCGCAGCCAGCGCAAGCGGTCGCGAATGGCCGCCGCCTCGGCGCTCTCCCCCGCCCGCTCGGCAGCCTCCGCCTGCACCGGCAGCCAGGCCAGCAGCACCGCCCGCCACCCCTCCTGCGACGCGGCGTCCACGGCGATATCGGTGAAGGCCCGCTTGCGGGGGTAGCGGCGGTGGGCCACCGCCGCCGCCACCAGCCGCCGGCGCGGCTCGCCGATGGCCTGGACCGCCTCCGCCAGCGCCCGGGGCTTGTCCGCCCGCAGCCGCCGGGCCGGCAAGCCCAGGCCCGGCGGCAGCCGGTCGGCGTCGCGCGCCCCGGGCTGCCCGGCCAGGAAGCGGCGATAGGCGTGCAGCGCGGGGTCGCCGGCCAGCTCGAGCAGCTCGTCGCTGCGCGCCAGATCCGGGTCCCGGAGCAGGGCCAGGTGCATGGCCGCCCGCCCCAGGTGGACCCGCGCCAGGACGGTGAGGTCGTCGCTGCGGCTGGCGGCCTCCAGGGCCCGGGCCAGGTTGCTGGCGGCGCGCTGGCGATCGCCGGCGAGCATGGCGTGGTAGTAGCGCTGGCTGGCATCGGCGGCGCGCAGGCGCCACTCGGGGCCGGGCGGCGGCCCGCCGAAGCAGCCCGCCAGCAGGAGCGCCGCCGTCAGCGCCAGCAGGGCGCGCCTCACGGCAGCGGCACCCGCTTCGGGGAGTCCTCGCCCACCAGGGACTCGATGCGCTTGAGGATGGAACGGGTGTCCTCGATGGTGATCTGCAGCTCGTCGCGCATGCCCTCCAGCCCCTCGGTGGAGTCCGCCGCCCGGCGCACCGCCGGGTCCAGCACCGCCAGCTTGCCGTGGACGTCGTCCAGCAGCGCGTCGACGCGGGTCACGGTGCCGTCGTCGCCGAGCAGCCGGCCGCGGGCGCGGGCGATGGTGCGGCGCAGCTCGGCCAGGGTGGCCTCGGCCTCGCCGGTGCCCGCCTCGGCGCGGGCCAGCAGCCGGTTCAGGTGGCGGGCGGTGGCCGGGTCGTCGGTGAGCAGGGTGAGCAGGGCCGGCTCGGAGGCCAGGCGGTCGCTGAAGCGCTCCAGGTGGGCCAGGGTCTGGCGGAAGTTGCCTTCGGGGTCGGCGGCGGCCTGGCTGAGGCGGCTGATGTGGTCGACGATGCCCTGCAGGTTCTGGACCACCGGCTGGGCCTTCTCGATCAGGCGGTTGATGTCGTCCTGCACCCGGGTCGGGGCGCGCGCGCCCTCGGGCAGCACCGGGGCGTCCATGTCGTCGGTGGCCACCACGATGCGGGCGCCGCCGAGCAGCGGCTTCTCCACCGTGAAGGTGCTGGAGGTGCGCACCCAGCGGTGCTGGTCGGCGGGGATGACCACCCGTGCCTCCACCTGACCCCGGTTGTTGAGCGACACCGCCTCCACCGAGCCCAGCTGCAGGCCCTGGAACTTCACCGGCATGCCGGCGGACAGGTGCTGGCCGGAGTCGGCCACCAGGGTGAAGGCCACATGCTCCTCGAACAGCCCCTTGCGGTAGAGCACGTAGCCGGCGGCGGCGGTCATCAGACCCAGCGTGGTGACCAGGAACAGGCCCACGGCGATGCGGATGCGGCGCTGGTTCACGGCAGGGCCTCCGCCAGGCTGCGGTAGCGGTGGGCGTTGGTGGCGTAGTCCAGGATGTCCCAGGATTCCGCGCCCACCGCCGCCAGGGCCTCGGCCACGGGGGCGTCCGATTCCAGCTCGGGCATCAGGGTGAAGGGGGTGACCACCACCAGGCGGGCTTCGGGGCGCATGGCGGCGCGGCCCATCTGCACCAGGAAGGCCTCGCGGTCGCCCAGCTCTGCCGGACGGCGGCCGCCGCTGCCGCCCACACCCAGCCGCTGGAGCAGGGCATCGGCGGCGGCGTCCAGCTCCGCCTCCGGCAGCCTGCCGTGGAAGGCGCCCACCAGGGCGACATTCTCCCGCGCCGACAGGTTGGCCAGCAGCGGCGCCTCGGGCGCCACCGGCGCCAGCGGTCCCTCGCCGGCCAGCTCGTCCAGCCGCCTGCGGATGGCGGCGGTGTCGTCCAGCAGCTCTACAGCCACAGCACCCCCAGGGTCGCGATCTCCACCAGGAAGAGGGCCAGGAACAGCCGGACCATGCCGCGCAGCACGGCGATGGAGATCCCGGTCAGGCCGGCCGGGGCATGGCTGCCACTGTACAGCGGGATGAAGGCCACCAGGAAGCCCAGCAGCAGGCTCTTGGCCAGCAGCAGGCCGGCAACGGGCCCGGTGAGGGCGGCGGTGACGGCGTCCAGATAGGCGCCCAGGGCGGTCTGGTCGAACACGAACAGGTACAGATAGGCGCTGATCAGGGCCACCAGGGCGAAGATCCCGGTGAGCAGGGGGACCGCTGTCATGGCGGCCAGCACCCGCGGCAGCATCAGGTAAGTGGTGCGGTCGATGGCGAACAGGTCGAGGGTGCGGAACTCCCCGGCCAGGGCCATGGCGGCCATCTCGGCGTTGATGGCCGAGCCCGAGCGCAGGCCGATGAGCAGGGCGGTGATCAGCGGGGCCAGCTCCAGCACCAGCAGGTCCACCACCAGGGTGCCGGCCTGGCTCACCAGATCCAGGCGCAGGATGCCGGCGACCACGGCCCCGACCACGCCGACGCCGAACAGCAGGGCCACGGTCAGAAACAGCGGCAGGATCTGGACGGCGGTGAAGTAGACCTGGCGGGTCAGCACCAGGCGCACTGCCGGGTTGTAGCTCGCGGGCAGCAGCGCGCGCACCCCGCACAGCCCCGTGGTCCCGGCCATCTCCCGCAGGATGCCGGCGGCGTTCAGAGCCTTGCGGCCGATGGCCTCGAGCAGGCCGACCATGGAGGGACCTCAGTCGGTTCCGGGACGCTGCCCGGCAGCATACACGGTCGCCCGCACCGGGTGCCGAAGGCGCCGCTCCAGCTTGCGGATTTTCTTCACGGCACGCTCGTCCAGGGTGCAGCCCTCGCTCAGCAGGGGCACTCCCTCCGGGGTCAGCAGGTCTGCGGCCAGCACCATGCCGGGACGCAGCCCCTTGCCGCTCAGGCGGGCGGAAGCCGGCTCCTCCGCTGGCGGGCCGCCAGCGGCCGGCGGATACCCCTCCCGCACAGCACGCTCCAGGGCGGCCAACGCCTCCGGGTCGTAAGCCCTGCCGGCTCGGGCGCGCAGGTGCCCCAGCGCCTCCTCCGCGGCCATCCGCTGCATGAAGATGTGGCCGTGGCAGAGGCCGTCGAACTCGTTGGCCACCGCCAGGAGGCGGGCGCCGCGCGGGATGGCCCGGCCCAGGAGGGCGTCGGGGTAGCCCGAGCCGTCGAGGTGCTCGTGGTGATGGCGGATGAGGCGGGCGGGGCGGTCCAGCGGCTCCAGGGCCATGAGCGCGGCTTCGCCCAGCACCGGGTGGCGCTTGAGCTGGCGGCGCTCGGTGTCGGTGAGCAGGGACTCGGGCTTGCTCAGCGTGGTCTCCGGCAGGCCGAGCTTGCCCACCTCGTGCAGCAGGGCCGCGAGCCGGATGTCGTCCACCTCGGTGCCGTCGCAGCCCATGTCCCGGGCCATGGCCACCGCCAGGTCGGCTACCCGCCGGCAGTGGCCGGCGAGGTGCTCGGAGCGCAGCTCCAGCAGGTTGCCGAACACCTCAACCGCGGTGAAGAACTGGTTGCGCAGCCGCTCCTGGGCCTCCTTCTGGGCGGAGATGTCGCGCGCGATGGTGGAGAGGTACGCCACCGCACCGGATTCGTCGTGGTGGGCGAGGATGGTCTGGGAAAAGGGGGTCTCCCGCCCGGCGGCGTCGCGCAGGGCCACTTCGCCGGTCCAGACGCCGTCGGCCATGGCGGCGGGAAAGCCCTCCTCCATCACCTTGCGCGCCGACCACGGCACGTGGGAATGCTCCACCTGCCGCCGGGTGGCGGACTGGCCGGGGCCGAGGCCGAGGATCCGGCGGGCGGCCTGGTTGTGGTAGAGGATGTGGCCCTGGGGGTCGGCGATGCCCACGAAGTCGGGCGTGGCGTCCAGGATGGCCGCCAGCCGGTCGCGCTCGCCGCTCGCCGTGCGGGCCTCGGCGGAGGCGCGCAGGGAGAGGATGCCGAAGGCCAGCTCGTCGGCGAGCTCCTGCAGCAGGCCCAGCTCCTGGTCGGCGAAGGTGCAGGGGCTGGCCGAGTACACCGCCAGGATCCCGAACACCCGATCCCTTTCCCGCAAGGGCAGCGAGGCGGCGGCCCGCATGCCGGCGCGGGCCGCCAGGTCGTGCCAGGGGGCGGTCATGGGGTCGCCCTGGAGGTCGGCGGTGGTCACCGCCCGCCCGGTGCGGAAGGCCAGGCCGCTAGGCCCCTGGCCCTCGGGGCGGTCGGCGCGGGTGCTCACCACCAGGTCGTCGAGGTAGCCGCCGTGGTCGCCGCCGTGGGCGGCGATCCGCAGGGAGCCGGCGGGGTCGCGGCCGGGGAAGCCGATCCAGGCCATCTCGTAGCCGGTCTCGCTGACCATGGCGCCGCACACCCGCTCCAGGAGCTCGGCCTCGGTGGCGGCCCGGGTCACGGCCTCGGTGACCGCTCCCAGGCTGCGCCGGGCGCGCAGGACGCCGCGCGCCCGCTCCTCGGCGCTGCGCGCCTCGGTGATGTCCTCGCCGACGGCCTGGATCTCGTGCAGCCGGCCCTGCTCGTCGAACAGCCCGCGGTTGGTCCAGCGCTGCCAGCGGCTGCCGCCGTCGGCGCCGAGCACGCGGTTCTCGCTGGTCCACTGCGGGCACTCGGGGGACAGGGATGCGATGCCGGCGCGGATGGCCGCCTGCTGGTCGCCGGGGATGCGGTCGAACAGGCTGCTGCCGACGAGGTCCTCGCGGGAGGTGCCGAACGCGCGGCAGATTGGCTCGTTGACGAAGGTCAGGGTGCCGTCGGGGAGGAAGCGGGAGACCATCACCGGCAGGTCGTCGAGAATGGCCGAGAAGAAGACCTCCTGCTGCTGCAGGGCGCGGTCCAGCTCGGCGGGGTCATCGGCGTTGAAGGTGAGCGGTCGGCCGGTGGGGGTGCGGCCTACGCGGTGTGGCATGGACAAACCTGCGCGGGGTGGTCCGGATCCCAGGATGTTTGAGGAAGCATCATAATTTCATTCTGCGCCCGGCGCAAAAAGGCCCTCCCGCAGGAGGGCCTTGCGGTGGGCGCGGCCTGGCGGGTCAGGTGGCCAGCGGCGCGTCCCGGATGTGCTCATGGCGCAGCTGGCGCACCAGTCCCCAGCACATCAGCGCCAGCACCACCGAGAACGGCAGGCCCGAGGTGACCGCCGCCGTCTGCAGCGCGGACAGGGGGTGCCCATGCGGGTCCATGGCCCCGGCCACCAGCAGGACGGCCGCCACCACGCCCTCCATCAGGGCCCAGAACAGGCGCTGCTGCCAGATGGGATGGGGGTCGCCGCCGTTGGTGAGCATGTCCACCACCAGCGAGCCGGAGTCCGAGGAGGTGGCGAAGAAGATGGCCACCACCAGGATGGCCAGCAGCGACAGCGCGGTGATCACCACGTGGGTCAGCGGCAGCTGCTGCAGCAGGATGAACATGGCGTCGGTCTTGCCGGCGCCGGCCAGGGCCGGGTTGCCGTCCTGGATGATGTCGTAGATGGCGGTGCCGCCGAAGATGCAGAACCAGGCGATGGAGGCGCCCACCGGGGCCAGCAGGGTGCCGAGGATGAACTCGCGGATGGTGCGGCCGCGCGAGATGCGCGCGATGAACATGCCCACGAACGGCGACCAGGAGATCCACCAGCCCCAGTAGAACAGGGTCCAGTCCTCCAGCCACTGGGTGCCCTCGTCGGAGAAGGCGAAGGTGCGCAGGCTGGTCCACGGCAGGTGCTGCAGGTAGTAGCCGGTGGACTGGACCATGTAGTTGAGGATGAACAGGGTGGGTCCGGCCAGGAACACCACCAGCGCCAGGAGGATGGCGCCGTACATGTTGATCACCGACAGCCGCCGGATGCCCTTGTCCAGGCCGAGCATGAGCGAGGCCACGGCCACCGCCGTGATGCAGCCGATGATGACCACCTGGGTGGTGGCGCCCGCGGGCAGGCCGAAGACCTCGTGCAGGCCGGCGCTGATCTGGGTGGCGCCCAGGCCCAGCGAGGTGGCCAGGCCGAACAGGGTGCCGAACACCGCCAGGATGTCGATGAGGTGGCCGATCCAGCCGTAGATGCCGTTGCCGATCAGCGGATAGAAGGCCGAGGCGGGGCGCAGCGGCAGGTCGTGCCGGAAGCAGAAGTAGCCCATGGACAGGCCGAGGATGATAGATGGCCCAGGGGTGCAGGCCCCAGTGGAAGATGGTGATGTGCATGGCGCGCACCGCGGCCTCGCCCTGGCCGTCGAGGTGCACCGGCATGCTCTGGAAGTGGAAGATGGGCTCGGCCACGCCGAAGAACACCAGGCCGATGCCCATGCCGGCGGTGAACAGCATGGAGAACCAGGCCCAGGTGCCCCACTCGGGGCGGTCGTCGTCCTTGCCGATGCGGATGCGGCCGTAGGGGCTGAACATCAGGATCACCGCGAACAGCAGGAAGGCCAGCACCGACGACAGGTACCACCAGCCGAAGTAGACGGCGATCCAGTTCTTCACGGAGCCGGCCACGGCGCCGAGATTGGCGGGGGCGGTCACGCCCCAGCCCACCAGGGTGAGGACCAGGACCAGCGAGACGAGGAAGACGGGGGGGTTGGTGTGCTCGTTCAGGTACGCCCGTACCTTGGCCATGCGAAGGGTCCTTTCGGCGGTTGCTGGTGTCCGGCCGCAGGGCTCCCTCCCCGCGGGTGCGGGGGAGCGTTTGAGGCGGCCCCGGGCGGGGGCGGGTCGGCACGACGCGGGGCCCGGATGGGCGCGTCTTGCCCCGGGCCGCCTCGAACGCCCGGGAGACAGGAGGGTCTGCGACGGGACACTGGAATGGGACAACGTTCGAAAGCCGCCCCCAGGGTAGCAAACCCGTCCAGGGGCGGCCGGGACGGCTGACAGGCGGCGCCCGCCGCGGGACACTGGGCGCCCTTCCCGACCGGAGCGCGGCCATGGTGCGCAAGCTCGAGCCCCTGTGCGACAAGATCGGCCACCAGCGGGTCAAGGCGGTGGTCCACGATTTCTACCGGCGCCTGCGCGCCGACCCGGAGCTGGGCCCGGTGTTCACCGCCATCCGCGACCGCGAAGGCCACGAGGACAGGATCATCGCCTACTGGTGGCTGGCCATGGGCGGGCGCATGGAGAACCCGCCGGTGGTGGACATGCTCGGGGCCCACGCCCGGGTCGGCGTCAGCGAGGCCCAGCTGCGGCGCTGGCTGACCCTGTTCGGCGAGACCGTGCGCGACCACCTCGAGGAGGAGCTGGCGGCGCAGTGGCAGCAGATGGCCTTTGCGGTGGGCGACAAGCTGCGGGCTCAGGTGATCCGGAGCTGATCCGCCGCCGGCAGGCCGGGCAGCGGCAGGTCCGCGGCCAGGCCCAGGGCGGCGGCGGCCAGCAGCGCCAGCACCCCCCAGGTCAGGACCATGCCCGCCGCCCGGCCGAAGGAGGCCCCCGACGAGCGGTTCAGGCCCACCCCGTGCAGCACCCGTCCGGCCACCAGCGCCGTGCCGGCGACGTGCAGCAGCCAGCCGGCAGCCCCGCCGAGCTCCACAACCAGCAGCAGGAGCAGAGCCGGGGGAATGTTCTCGGCGGCGTTGGCGTGGGCCCGGACCGCCCGCTGCAGGGCGGCGTCGCCGCCGTCGCCCAGGTTGACGCCCGCCGCCCGGCGCACCCAGCTCACCCGCACCGCCAGCGCCAGCAGCACCAGCACCCCCAGCCCGGCGTAGAGGGCGGTGACCGGAGCCGCCGTCACTGCTCGGCGCCCATGGCCAGCGCCCTCTCCCGCACGCGTCCGCGCTCGGTCTCGTCCGCCCCGGCGTCCCAGTCCGCCAGCTCGGGCCAGCCCTGGCAGTGGAGGGCGGCCAGGTCGGCCAGGGCGTCCAGGTGGTCGGCGCGCTCGTTCAGGGCCGGGATGTAGCGGAAGTGCTCGCCGCCGGCGGCCAGGAAGTACTCGCGGTTCTCGTCGTCGATCTCCTGCAGGGTCTCCAGGCAGTCGGCGGAGAAGCCGGGGCAGACCACGTCCACCGTGCCCACCCCCTCCCCGGGCAGGGCGCGCAGGGTGGCATCGGTGTAGGGCTTGAGCCACTCGGCCTTGCCGAAGCGGGACTGGAAGGTGAGCCGCCAGTCGTCCTCGCCCAGGCCCAGGGCCTCGGCCAGCAGCCGGCCGGTGGCCTGGCACTGGCAGTGGTAGGGGTCGCCCGCCAGCAGGTAGCGCCGGGGTACCCCGTGGAAGGACATCACCAGCTTGTCGCCGCGGCCGTGCTCCGCCCAGTGCTCGCGCACGCTGGCGGCCAGGGCGTCGATGTAGGCGGGGTCGCGGTGGTAGTGGTGGACGAAGCGCACCTCCGGCACCCAGCGCCAGGTCTTGAGCTCGTCGGCCACGGCGTCGAATACCGAGGCGGTGGTGGAGCCGGAGTACTGCGGGTACAGCGGCAGCACCAGGATGCGGCGGGCGCCGGCGCGGTTCAGCTCGGCCAGGCCGTCGGCGATGGAGGGCGAGCCGTAGCGCATGGCCAGGGCGGTGGTCACCGGCCCGGCGAAGCGCTCCGCCAGGCGCGCCTCGAGGCCCTCCTGCTGGCGGCGGGACACGGCGAGCAGCGGCGCGCCCTCGCCCAGGCGGTCCCACACCCCGCGGTAGGCCGCCGCCGAGCGGGCCGGCCGGGTGCGCAGGATGAGCCCGTGCAGCAGCGCCCACCACACCGGTCGCGGGATCTCCACCACCCGCGGGTCGCCCAGGAACTCCGCCAGGTAGCGGCGCAGGGCCGGCTTGGTTGGGGTCTCCGGGCTGCCCAGGTTGACCACCAGAACGCCGGTGCACTCGGCGCTGCCGTGGCGGTAGTCAGGTTCGCCTTTGAAGCGGGGCATGTTCGTTCCTCTCGTTGGCCGCCCGGGCATTCTCGCGGAAAGCGGGGGACGGGCCAAGGCAAGAATAGTTTTCAGTTTTCAGTTTTAAGTTTTCAGTAAAGGAACGGCGGTTTATTTGTTGATGTATTCAAAATAAACCGTAATCAGTCAGTTCTTTGTTTTTTCTTAAAACTTAAAACTTAAAACTTAAAACTTAAAACTGAAAACTTTTCTACCCCAGCCTCCGCCGGAAGAACACCGCCGCCGCGGCCATGGTCAGCGCGCCGATCAGCGCCATGGGCCAGAACTGGTGGACCAGGACCGCCGCCGGCAGGTCCTCGAGGAACACCCCGCGCACGGTGATCAGGCAGTAGCGCAGCGGGTTGAGGTAGGTGAGGTGCTGCATCAGCGGCGGCATGTTGGCGATGGGGGTGGCGAAGCCGGACAGGATCACCGACGGCACGATGTAGAGGAAGGCGCCGAGCAGGGCCTGCTGCTGGGTGGTGCACAGCGACGAGATCATCAGCCCGATGCCCACGGTGGACAGCATGAACAGCAGCAGCCCGAGGTAGAGCAGGCCCGGGTGGCCCACCAGCGGCACGCCGAACCAGACCACCGCCACTGCCACGATGACGGTGGCCTCGGCCAGGCCGATGAGCACCGCCGGCAGGGTCTTGCCCAGCAGCAGCTCGGGCGGGCGCAGCGGCGTCACCAGCAGCTGGTTGAAGGTGCCCGCCTCGCGCTCGCGGGCCACCGACAGCGACGTCACCAGGGTGGTGATGACCAGGGTCAGCACCCCCACCAGACCGGGCACGATGAACCACTGGCTGCGCAGGTTGGGGTTGAACCAGGCGCGCACGCGCAGCTCCGGCGGCGCCGGGCCGGCGGTATGGTCGGCGTTGAAGGCGGCCACGATGCGTCCGGCGTACTGGGCGGTGATGGCGGCCGTGTTGGAGTTGCGCCCGTCCACCAGCACCTGCACCTGCGGTCCCAGGCCGCGGGCCAGGTCGCGGCCGAAGCGGGGACCGATGTGCAGCACCATGTCCGCGCGGCGTGCCGCCACCAGCGGCCGCGCCTGGCGCACGCTGTCGGGCGCGGCCACGGTGTGGAAGGTGGGCGAGCCTGCGAAGCGGGCCACCAGCGCGCGCGAGGCGGCGCCGCCGTCGCGGTTGACCACGGCCATGCGCACGTCGCTGATGTCGAAGGTGGCGGCGTAGCCGAACACCAGCAGCTGCAGGATGGGCGGACCGATCAGCACGAACCGGCCCTTGGGGTCCTTGAGCAGGGCCAGCAGCTCCTTGGCCACCAGCCCGGCGATGCGCCCCAGGCTCGCGCGCAGGCCGCCCATCTAGTCCAGCCTCTTGCGCGTGGCGAGCCGGGTCAGGCCCAAAAACAGCGCCGCCATCCCGGCCAGCGCCGCGGCGTTGGGGACGATCACCGGCCACACGTCGCCGGCCAGGAACACCGTCTGCAGGATGGCCACGAAGTAGCGCGCCGCCAGCAGGTAGGTCAGCGCCTGCACGGGGCCCGGCATGGAGGCGATGTCGAAGATAAAGCCGGACAGGATGAAGGCCGGCAGGAAGGTGGCGATGATGGCGATCTGGGCGGCCACGAACTGGGAGCGGGCCAGGGTGGAGATGAGCAGGCCCATGCCCAGGGCCGCCAGCAGGAACAGCCCGCCGCAGGCGAACAGCACCCACAGCGAGCCGCGCAGGGGCACGTCGAACAGCAGCCAGGCGGCGCCGGTGGTGAAGGCCATGGCCGCCATGCCCAGCCCGAAGTAGGGGATGAGCTTGCCGGCCAGGAACTGGTTGACCGTGATCGGCGTCACCAGCAGTGCCTCCATGGTGCCGCGCTCCCACTCGCGGGCCACCACCAGGGCGGTGAGCAGGGCGCCGATGAGGGTCATGACGATGGCGATCAGGCCCGGCACCAGATACTGGCGGCTGCGCATGGACGGGTTGAACCAGACCCGGTAGGCCAGCTCCACCGCCGGGCCGCGGGCGTCGGTGGTGCGCCCCTGCAGCCAGCCGGACCAGGCCCGGTCCAGGTAGCCGGCGATGAGCCGCCCCTGGTTGGCATCCACCCCGTCCACCAGCGCCTGGGCGGCGGCGCGGTCACCGCCGCCGAGGCGGCGCTCGAAGTCCCACGGCAGCACCACCAGGCCGTAGGTCTCGCCGGCCAGCACGGAGCGCTCCGCCGCCGCCCGGCTGCGGTACAGCCTGGGCGCGAAGGCGCGCGAGCCGTCGAGGGCGGCGGCGAAGTCGCGCGCCGCCGCCGAATCGCCCTGCAGCACCACCGCCACCGGGATCTCCTCGGCATCCAGCGAGATGCCGTAGCCGAAGATCAGCAGCAGCACCAGCGGCAGCACGAAGGCGATGGCGATGCTCGAGGGGTCGCGCAGGATCTGCAGCGACTCCTTGCGCACCAGGCCCCACAGGCGCCGGGCGCTAGCGGGCATCGCCGGCTCCCGGAAAACGGCGGCTAACGCCAAGACGCCAAGGTCGCCAAGAGAACGCCAAGAACGACCGGGGCCGGCGGGAGTGCCGGTTGCGCCAGAGGCATCCCAGGAAAACGCCCGGCACCCGGTGCTCAGGCATTATTGTCACCGGCCGTTGTTGGCGCTTTGGGGTCTTGGCGTTCCCCTTCCTGCCTCTCCTCGATCAGGGCCACGAAGGCATCCTCCAGGGTGGGCTCGGGGTTGTCGGCGGTGGCGTAGCGGGCGCGCAGGTCGTCGGGGGTGTCGAGGGCGGCCAGCTGCCCCGCGTAGATGACCCCGATGCGGTCGCAGTACTCCGCCTCCTCCAGGAAGTGGGTGGTCACCAGCACCGTCACCCCGGCCTCGGCGAGGGCGTTGATGCGGCGCCAGAATCCGCGCCGGGCCAGCGGGTCCACGCCCGAGGTGGGCTCGTCCAGCAGCACCATGTCGGGGCGGTGGAGCAGGGCGGTGCCCAGGGCCAGGCGCTGCTTGAGGCCCAGGGGCAGGGTGCGGCACTCGCCGTGGGCCACCCCCTCCAGGCCCAGCTCGGCCAGCGTGGCGGCGATGCGGGTCTCGGCCTCGCGCCGGGGCAGGCCGTAGGCGCGGCAGAAGAAGCGCAGGTTCTGCACCGGCGACAGGTCGCCGTAGAGGGCGAACTGCTGGGACATGTAGCCCAGCCGCGAGCGCACCCGGGCCGGGGCCCGGCGGGCGTCCACCCCGGCCACGCGGATGTCGCCGGCCGACGGCGGCAGCAGGCCGCAGATCATCTTGATCAGGGTGGACTTGCCGGCGCCGTTGGGGCCGAGCAGGCCGAAGATCTCCCCCGGCGCCACCCGGAAGCCCACCCCGCGCACCGCATAGAAATCGCCGAAGCGCCGGTCCACGCCGGCCAGCTCCAGGGCGGCCTCGCCGTCGCCGCTTCCGGCGCGGCCGCCGTGGCCGCCGCTGCCGAAGCCCTCGGCGCCGGTGTCGCCGCGGTCCACCAGGCGGGCAATGAAGGCGTCCTCGAAGCGCGGGGCCACCGGGTGGTAGCGGGCCCCGCCGGCCTCCGCCGGCGGCTCGGGCGGCGCGCTGCGGCCCTCGGCCAGCAGCACCCGGATGCGCCGGCCCTGGGCCACGCTGTCGACCACGGCGGGGTCATCGGGCAAGCGGGTGAGCAGCGCCCGCCGCTGCCCGGCGGGGACGTCGTCCAGGAGGTAGGTGCGGCCGGCGGCCTCCGCGGCGAACTCCCCCGGCTGCGCCTGGACCAGCAAGCGCCCGCGGTGGAGCAGCAGCACCTCGGCGCAGCGCTCGGCCTCGTCGAGGTAGGCGGTGGACACGATCACGCTCATGCCGTCGGCCACCAGACGGTCGAGGATGGCCCACAGCTCCCGTCGCGAGACCGGATCCACGCCCACCGTGGGCTCGTCGAGCAGGAGCACCTCCGGCGGCTGCACCAGGGTGCAGGCCAGCCCCAGCTTCTGACGCATGCCGCCGGAGAGGCGGTCCGCCCGGCGGCCGGCGAAGGCGGCCAGGCCGGCGAAGTCCATGAGCTCGGCGAAGCGCTCCTCGCGGCCGGCGGGCGGCAGGCCGTGCAGGTCGGCGTACAGGCGCAGGTTCTCGCGCACGGTGAGCTCGCCGTAGAGCCCGAAGCTCTGGGGCATGTAGCCCACCCGCCCGCGGTTCGCCTCGGCGCCGGGGGGGTGGCCGAGGAGCCGGGCCTGCCCCTCGCTGGGGGCGAGCAGGCCGGCGAGCAGCCGCAGCAGGGTGGTCTTGCCGGCGCCGTCGGCCCCCACCACTCCGGTGATGCGGTCGCTGCTCACCGTCGCGGTCAGTCCGTCGAGGGCGGTTACCGGCCCGGACTCGCCGTCGAACCGCCGGCGGAGGGCGGAAAGCTCGATCACGGGGGAGGGGGTCATGGCTCAGGGGCAGGCGCCGTCGGCCGGCGGCTTGCCGGGGTGGATGACCACCGTCACCGGCATGCCCAGGCGCAGGGTATCGAAGGGCCGGCAGGCGTTGATGCGGATGCGGTAGACCAGGTCGGGCCGGACCTCCGTGGTCTCCACCGTCTTGGGCGTGAACTCGGCGCTGGGGCTGATGTGGCCCACCCGCGCCGGGAAGGCGCGGTCGGGGGAGGTGTCGGTGCGGATGTCGGCGGCCATGCCGGGATGGACCCGGCCGAGCTGAGGCTCGGGCAGGAAGGCGCGCACCCAGACCGCGTCCCGCCGCGCCAGGGCCAGTACCGGCGCCTGCGGCGAGGCCATCTCGCCGGGCTCCATGAGCCGCTCGCGGACGATGCCGGCGGCCGGGGCGTAGAGCTTGGTGTCGGCGAGGTCCTTGCGGCTGCGGGCCAGGGCCGCCTCATAGGCCTCCAGCTGGGCGCGGGCGGCGGCGATCTGCTCGCGGCGCGGCCCCTCCCGCGCCAGGTCGAGGGATTCCCGAGCCGCCTGCAGGTGGGCGCGGGCCGCGCGCAGGGCGGCCTTGGCGTCGTCCAGGCGCTGCGGCGACACGTAGCGCCGTTCGGCCAGGCCCCGCAGCCGTTGGAGCTGGCTGTCGGCCTGGTCGCGCTCGGCCCGCGCGGCCTCCACCTGGGCCCGGGCGCGCTTGATCTCCTGCGGCCGGCTGCCGCGGGTGAGCTCCAGCACCTGCTGGCGCTGGGCAGCCACCCGGGCGCGGGCCTCGGCCACCGCCTGGCGCTGGCGGCTGGACTCCAGGGTGGCCAGCAGGTCGCCCTCGGCCACCCGGTCGCCCTCCTCCACGGCGATGTCGGCCAGCCGGCCCGGGACCTCGAAGGCCAGCTCCGCCTCGCGCATGTCGACGTTGCCGTAAAGGGTGACGGCGCCGTCCTCGCCGGCGCCGTCGGCCTTCCAAAGCCAGTAGCCCACGCCGGCCGCGGTCGCCGCCAGGAGCATCAGGGGGAGCAGGACGCGCAGGCGGCGGGTCATGGTCGATGCGGGCCTCGGGTGGCGGGAGGGGTGCCCGGCAGTGTAAACAGCTTTGCCGCCGTCCCGGAAGGCGGGGCCCGGTATGACGCCTCCGGACGCTAGAAGAAGCGTTCCAGGCCGAGGCGGTAGGTGTTGGCGGTGTATTCGTATTCGGCGAGGTTGGAGCGGTTGTCGGTGTGCTCATAGCGGGCGAAGCCCACCAGGTGCCAGGGCAGGTCCCGGCGGGCGCCGGCCTCCAGGCGCCAGCGCCGGTCCTCGCGGACGCGGCGGATGCCGGTGGCCGCATCGGTGCTGGCATCGTGGTAGCGGCTCAGGCGGAAGGCGGCCCCGGCCTTGAGCTCCCAGACCGCGGCGACGGGAAAGGCGGCCCTCACGAACAGCCCGTGGCGGGTGGGGGAGGCGCTGGTGAAGGCGGCGGCGGTGCTCAGGTCCTTGCGCTCGTTGTAGGCGAAGCGGTAGCCGTAGCGGGCCTCCCAGCCGTCCCGGTAGCGTCCCTCGACGGCCAGCCGGTGGCGGCTGCCCGTGAGGTAGTCATAGGGCTGCTCGGCCTGGATGCGGCTGAAGCGGTAGCGCAGGCGCAGCGCGGTGTGGCCGGTGACGCGGCGCAGTCCCTCGGCCTCGGCGGTATAGATGCGCTCGAACAGCTCGCCGTCCAGCCGGACCCAGTCGACGTAGGCCGCCAGATCGGTGTCCCACGGTCCCCAGCGGTGGTCCCACTCGGGGCCGGCGCGCAGGTAGGTCTGGTCGTAGCGGTTGATGTCGGCGTAGTCGATGCCCAGCAGGCTGCCCTTGAGCTGCCAGCCGTTGCGGTTGTCGCCGCGGAGCTGCACAGTGCCGGCGGCCAGATACTCCAGGAAGTGGTCGGCGGTGTCGCTGGCGGTCACCAGCTCGTCGGGCGACAGGGTGACGTTGTCGTTGTAGCCGAGGCTGGCGGAGACCAGGGCGCTGACGCGGCGGCCGTCGCTGCCGCGCCGCTCCCCCCGGCGCAGCTCGGCCAGGCGTTCGCCGGCCAAGCGGCGGATGCGGTCGTCGCCGGCCAGCTCCCGCGCCTGCCGGAAGTGCCGGCGGGCCCCGGCGTCGTCGTCCCGGGCCAGCGCCACCAGCCCCAGGTTGTAGTGGGCCAGGCCGCGGTTGGCGGGGGCGTCGGTGAGCGCGCGGAAGGCGGCGGCGGCCTTGGCGTAGCGGCCCAGGCGGTAGTAGCTGACCCCCAGGTTGTAGAGCAGCGCCGGCGAGGCCATGCCCGCCTCGCGGGCGGCCTCGAAGTGCTCGGCGGCGCGCCGGAAGTCCCCGGCCTTGAAGGCGGCGACGCCCGCCTGGAAGTGCTGCTCGGCGGGCACGGCGGCCTCGGCCGCGGGGACGAC
>DATFLO010000019.1:0-4149 GCA_035267605.1 Gammaproteobacteria bacterium | reverse complement strand
GCCCCAGCGGATGGCGGTGTTCTTGGCGAGGATCGTGATGCCGCGCTCGCGCTCAAGATCGTTGGAATCCATCACCCGGTCCACCACGGCGGCCCGTTCGTCGAAGGTGCCGGACTGCTGGAGGAGCTTGTCCACCAGCGTGGTCTTGCCGTGGTCCACATGGGCGATGATGGCGATGTTACGAATCTGCTCGATCACGAAAGTGCTACCTGCGTTGAGCGCCCGGCCCTGGGGGCAGGCGCAGAGAAATCGAACCAGTTTACCACGAATGCCGGCTGATTGGCCGCCCCGGCGCCGGTACCGCCGGGGCCGTGGCGGTACCGGCGCCGGGGCGGCTACCATGGGTGGCATCGGTAGCCGGCCTCAGCGAGCACACCCATGGTCTTCCAGGAATCGTTTCAGGTGTCCACCCGCGGTCGGGGCACTTATGCCCTGACCCGGGCCGTTCAGGAGCGGGTGGGGGCCGGGCCTATCGCCACCGGCATCTGTCAGGTGTTCGTTCACCACACCAGCGCCTCGCTCATCCTGTGCGAGAACGCCGATCCGCAGGTGCGTGAGGACCTGGAGCGGCTGTTTGCCCGGCTCGTGCCCGACGGCGACCCCCTGTTCCGGCATACGGCCGAGGGCCCGGACGACATGCCGGCCCACGCCCGCGCCGTGTTGACGGCCTCTTCCCTGAGCCTGCCGGTCAAGGACGGGCGGTGTGACCTGGGCACCTGGCAGGGCGTCTACCTGTGGGAGCACCGCCAGGAGGCACAGAACCGCCGCGTGACGGTCACCGTGTACGGCGAGTCCGGGTGAGCGGCCGGGCAGGTGGATCCGCGGCGGGCGGGGCGGCCCCGACCCGGGCCGCCTGAGTCAGCTTTCCTTTTCGTCCCGGCGGCGCTCGCTGTCCGCGGCCGGGGCATCCGCTTCCAGATCGGGTACCCGGGGGCTGTCTCCCAGGGCCTCGCTGTCGCCGTCATCGGAGCCATGAGCGGTGGGGTGTGCCTCGGGTGAGGCGGGGTCCGGCGCGGCGGCGGACGGCGTTTCCCGGTCCCCGGCCGGCAGACGGGCGTCGGGCATGTCCAGGGCGGGCCTGCTCTGCTCGCCGCACAGCTCCCGGGCGCCGCTCGCCAGGTGGGTGTAGACGTTCTTGTAGGTGTCGGTGAGCTCCTGGAACAGCTCGGACGTGCGCTCGAAATGCCGGTTCACGCTGACCCGGTATTCCTCCATCTCCTCCCGGGTGCGGTCCAGCTCCCCTTCGAGCTCCCGCAGGCGCCGGTCCCCGGGCCGCATGGCCCAGGATGCGAAGAACCCCAAACCCACGCCGAAGGCGAATACCACGATACCGATACCCCAAATGTATGCAGCCTGTACCCCTTCCATCACCTGCTCCCGGTCATCGTTTCACGTACGGCGCATCCCCGGCCGGCCCGGGTTCGATCGCCGACACCAGTATAAACGGTCGGTAAAGCCGCCGGCGGCTCCGATGCGCCGATCCTCTGCGTCAGGCCGGCAGATCCACGGCGGGAAACGGCCGGCCCGCGGCCTCGAACTGGCGGGCCAGGCGCGGATAGCCCCAACGAAAC
The DNA here is from genome assembly GCA_035267605.1 of Gammaproteobacteria bacterium. GTDB lineage: Bacteria > Pseudomonadota > Gammaproteobacteria > Thiohalorhabdales > Thiohalorhabdaceae > Thiohalorhabdus. The sequence continues at coordinate 2,578 of DATFLO010000019.1, read as the reverse complement.
AAGGTCTTGCGGTAGAGTTCCGGGTCCAGGCGGGGCCGGTCGTACAATCCGGCGGCCGCGCGCTGGCGCTGGGCCTCGTAAAGCACCACGGCGGCTGCCACCGACACGTTCAGGGAGGCCACCATGCCATACATGGGCACGGTGATCTCCCCGTCGCACAGATCCAGGGTGGTGTCGCTCACCCCCAGCTTCTCCGCCCCCAGCACCACCGCCACCGGCGCCGTGTAATCCAGGGTCCGAAAGTCCACGGCCCGATCCGAGAGATGGGCGGCATACAGGCGAAACCCCTGGGCCCGCAGGGCGGCGGCCGCCGTCTCCACGCTGTCGTGGCGGCACACCTCCACCCATTTCCCGCTGCCGGCCGAGGTGTGGCGGTTGGGCCGGAAGACATCGGCCGGGGTGACCGCGTGGGCCCGGAACACCCCCACTGCGTCGCAGGTGCGGATGATGGCCGAGACGTTGTGGGCCTTGTGCACCTGGTCCAGGAGCACCGTGAGGTCGGGCTGTCGCCGGTCGAGGACGGCGGTGATGCGGCGATAGCGTTCCGGAGTCATGAGCGGGTCGCTGGGTGATGGCCGCCACGGGCGGCTGGCCGTCGGGGCGCCATTATACCCGCCCCGCCGGGGCGGCGGGCAGACCCCTGACGTCGACCCCCCAGCGTCGATGGAAGCGACGGCACCTGTCGGCACCGGCGCTGAATCAGCCCGCGCTGGCGTGCCGGGCCTCGGGGGTGGTGAGGTTCTGCTGGAAGAGGGCCTTGTGCACGTCGCCGACGCTGACGATGCCCACCAGCCGGCCGTCCACCGCCACCGGGACCCGCCGGATACTGTGGGCGCACATGGTGGAGACCGCCTTGAGGACCGGATCCCGGGGCGAGACCGTGACCACCCGGGCGCTCATCACCTCGCCCACCGGCATTCCCAGCACGTCCCGGTAGCCCAGCTCCAGCTTCTCCAGGTCGATGTGCCGGTCCTGCATGCATTCGTGGAGATCCGGATACATGGCCCGCAGCACGTCCTTCTCGGAAAGGACGCCGACGATGCGGTTGTCCGTGTCCACCACCGGCAGGCCGCTGATCTTGTGAAAGCACATGACCAGGGCGGGCTCGCGCACCGGCTGGCGGGCCATGGCGGTACGCACCGACGTGGTCATGATGTCCTGAACGAGCATGGCATCTCCTCTTTAACAACGGGCATTGCGGCCGGGGCTTCGTCACCCGGCCTGTCATGGTCCTAGCAAACCGGATGCCACGATCCGGCGCCGCCGCGGGTGCCGCCGGGACGGGGTTTCGGGCCCCGCGAAGGCCGTGCCGGGTCCCCAGGGCCGGTGCATTTGCCCCGGTTTCGGCTGTTATCAGCCGCAAATCCCGGACAGGGGGCGGGGTCCGACGGATCGGAGCGGCTGCTATGGTTGCCAGGACAGGCGACACACTACAGGGAAGCCGGCCGGCGGTCCGGCCATGGCAATGGAGGGATTCATGATTCGGTTGTATTTCCTGGTGCCGGATATCGAGCTGGCCCGGAACATCGTCCGGGAGCTGCTGGTGGCCCGGGTGGAGGAAAAGCACCTGGGGGTCATTGCCCGTGAGGGCACCCCTATGGAAGAGCTGCCCGAGGCGTCCATCACCGAGACCAGCGACGTGGTCAAAGCCGCCGAGCGCGGCGGGGCCGTGGGCGCCGCCACCGGGGTGCTGGCGGGCGTGGTGGCCACGGCCTTTCCGCCGGCGGGCCTGGTGCTGGGCGGTGGCGCGGTGCTGGCCATGGGGCTGGCCGGGGCCGGCGTGGGGGCCTGGGCGTCGAGCCTGATCGGCGTGAGCGCCCCCAACTCCGAGCTGCGCGAGTTCGAGCAGGCGGTGGAGCAGGGCCAGATCCTCATGCTGGTGGACGTGCCCGGGGAACGCAGGGAGGAGATCAAGGCGCTGATCGCCCGCCATCATCCCGAGGTGCTTATCGCCGGGCGCGAGCCCACCCATCCCGCGTTTCCCTGACGGTGCGCGCGGCGCCCTGTGTTGCGCCGCGGCCGGTGAACCATTACCCCCCTGCGGGCATCTATACTCAGGGTCTTCGTGCCCGGGGCGCGTCCTGCGGCGCACGTGTCTCCTTCAGCCCGGAAGAGGGGGAATTCCATGAAACGGACTTGGACGACTCACCGCGACGGCCCGGATATGCCGCTCCATGGCGCCGGCGCGGAGCTGTGGAGCCGGCTCGAGGACTTCGCCGGCGACGCGGCGCCGTCGCGCGCCGTGACCCTGCGCCTGAAGCGGCGGGCGGCGCTGGCGTTGTCGGCGGCGGGCGTGGCCCTGGCCCTGGTGTTCGCCGGGATCAATGTCCTGCGGGGGCTTCCTTCCACCGCCGGCTGGGAGGTGGCGGCCGCGGTGCTGCTGGCGGCCAACTTCCATTACCTGGTGCGGGGCGGACGCCTGGCCCGGGCCACGCTGGCGGGTCTGATCGTGGTGGTGCCCACCCTGCTGGTGGGCGCCCTGTCCGTGGGGCTGCCGGCCCTGTGCTGGCTGTATGCCCTGCCCCTGGTGGCGTTCTTTCTGCTCGGACTGCGCGCCGGCACCGTCGCCAACCTGGTG
>DATFLO010000018.1:0-14003 GCA_035267605.1 Gammaproteobacteria bacterium | reverse complement strand
TGGTCTCGGTGGCGCGCGATGTCACCGAACGCAAGGCGCGCGAGGCGGAGCTGGAGCGCCTGGCCACCACCGACCCCCTCACCGGCAGCGTCAACCGGCGCAAGCTCTACGACCTGCTCGACCACCAGCTCCACCAGCGGCGGCGCTACGGCACCCCGGTGTCGCTGGTGGTGGTGGACATCGATTTCTTCAAGGAGGTCAACGACCGCCACGGCCACGAGGTGGGCGACCGCGTCCTGCTCGAGTTCGCCCGCGCCATCCGGGGCGCCCTGCGGGAGCCGGACGTGCTCGCCCGCACCGGCGGCGAGGAGTTCGTCATCCTGGCCTCGCAGACCGACCGCGACGGGGCCCTGAGCATCACCCGGAAGGTGGCGGAAACGGTGCGGGCGCTGCGGGTGGAGGGGGCGGAGGCCATCACCGCCAGCTTCGGGGTGGCCGAGGCCGGCCTGAGCGAGGAGCGTGACGAGCTGCTGCGCCGCGCCGACCAGGCCCTCTACCGGGCCAAGGAGGGCGGCCGCAACCGCATCGTGACGGCCTGACCGGCGGGGCTGCCCCCACTTGGCCAGGGGCTTGCCGGCGCGGGCCCGCACCACCCTTTGCGCGTTCCCGGACAGGGCGCCGACCGCTTCCGGCCCGCCCCGGACCGATCAGGAGCGGGGGAGGGTGACCCCCCACTGGCCCATGTATTTCCCGGCGCGGTCGGCGTAGCTCACCTCGCAGGACTCGTCCGACTCCAGGAACAGGACCTGGGCCACGCCCTCGTTGGCGTAGATCTTGGCGGGCAGGGGGGTGGTGTTGGAGAACTCCAGGGTGACGTGGCCCTCCCACTCGGGCTCGAGCGGGGTGACGTTGACGATGATGCCGCAGCGGGCGTAGGTGGACTTGCCGATGCAGATGGTCAGCACGTCGCGCGGGATGCGCAGGTACTCCAGGGTGCGGGCGAGGGCGAAGCTGTTGGGCGGGATGACGCACTCGGGGCCCTTGAAGTCCACGAAGCTGTCCTCGGAGAAGGCCTTGGGGTCCACCATGGCGTTGCGGACGTTGGTGAACACCTTGAATTCGTCGGCCACCCGGATGTCGTAGCCGTAGCTGGACAGCCCGTAGGAGATGACCTTGTCGCCGTTTTCGCCCTCCTTGACCTGGCCGTCGACGAACGGCTCGATCATGCCCGTTTCCTGCGACATGCGGCGGATCCAGCGGTCGGACTTGATGGCCATGGCGCGCCTCGCCCTCGCTCGCGTGAATTCGGGGGCCCCGCCACTAAACCCCAACGAATGGGGGCCACGGGCAGGGCCCGGGCCCGGTTTAGTGGCGGGGTCATTCTAGCAGGGCCGCGGAAAATTCGCCCCCGTCCGCGGGCAGCAAAAAGCCCGGCGCCAAGGCGCCGGGCCCAATCGATGCCGTTCCCTGATCCGGGCCTAGTCGGCCTGGATGGAGATGTTGGGGAACTTGTGGCTGTGGTCCTCGGCCTGCTTGGCGATCTCCACCGCCACCGCGTTGGCGATGGTGACGTAGATCTCCGCCTGGCGCGAGTCCGGCTCGGCCACCACCGTCGGCTTGCCGCTGTCGGCCTGCTCGCGGATGCCGGCGTCGAGCGGCACCGAGCCCAGGAAGGTGACGCCGTAGTCGGCCGCGAAGCTCTCGCCGCCGCCGTGGGAGAAGATGTCGGTCTCCTCGCCGCAGTGGGGGCAGATGAACAGCGACATGTTCTCCACGATGCCGAGGCTGGGCACGCCCACCTTCTCGAACATCTGGAAGCCGCGGCGGGCGTCGAGCAGGGCGATGTCCTGGGGCGTGGAGACAATCACCGAGCCGGTCAGCGGCACCTTCTGCGACAGCGTCAGCTGGGTGTCGCCGGTACCGGGCGGCAGGTCCACCACCAGATAGTCCAGCTCGCCCCAGTTGGTGTCGCCGATGAGCTGCTCCAGGGCCTGCATGACCATGGGCCCGCGCCACACCATGGGCGTTTCCTCGTCGATCAGGAAGCCGATGGACATGGCCTTGAGGCCGAAGGCCTCCTTGGGCTCCAGGGTCTTGCCGTCCTTGGAGGTGGGCTTGCCGGAGACCCCCAGCATGCGCGGGATGGAGGGGCCGTAGATGTCGGCGTCGAGGATGCCGACACGGGCGCCGCACTGGGCGAGCCCGAGGGCCAGGTTGACGGCGGTGGTGGATTTGCCCACACCGCCCTTACCGGAGGCCACCGCGATAACGTTCTTGACCCCCTCCATCAGCTGCACGCCCTGCTGCACCTGGTGGGCCTGGATGCGGGCCTCGGCGGTCATGTCCACCTTCTTGACGCCCTCCACCGCCTCCGCAGCGGCGCGGCACTGCTCGGCCACCGCCGTGCGCGAGGGACACATGGGGGTGTCGGGGCCGAAGGTGAACGCCACCTTGTTCTTGTTCAGCGCCAGGTCGTGGATGAAGCCCAGGGACACCACGTCCTTGTCGAAATCGGGGTCGGTAACCCCGCGCAGGGCCTCCCAGATGGCCTCTTCCGTCGGCGTTGCCATGGCCTAGACTCCTTGCCAAACGCGATTCTTTACCCGACCCTATGGGTCGGGATTCCGATTCTGGTTCCGGACCCGAAGGGACCGCAAACGGCCCATGTTACTATCCCGGGCGCCGGTGGGAAACGACCGGGGTACGGCCGCTGTCCGGTTGACGCTTGCTTTAGCGATTCCTAATATACCAAATGCTACTCCCTCATCGAAGCCGACTCCTGCCCCCGGCGCCGCCCGGGCATGCAGCGCCCAACGCCGCGGGCAGCCTTCAACGCCCTTCCTCCGGGGCCTGCCGGCGGGACGGCAACAAGGCGGGGCAATCATGAGCCATTACCTGGCGATCCTCCTCGGCACCGTCCTGGTGAACAACTTCGTGCTGGTGAAGTTCCTGGGGCTGTGCCCGTTCATGGGCACCTCGCAGCGGCTCGAGACGGCCACCGGCATGGCCCTGGCCACCACCTTCGTGCTCACCCTGGCGGCAGTGTCCTCCTGGGTGGTCGACCACTTCCTGCTGCAGCCCTTCGACCTGGGCTACCTGCGCACCCTGGCCTTCATCCTGCTGATCGCGGCCATCGTCCAGTTCGTGGAGATGGTGGTGCGCAAGACCAGCCCCCTGCTGCACCAGGTCCTGGGCATCTTCCTGCCCCTGATCACCAGCAACTGTGCGGTGCTCGGGGTGGCCCTGCTCAACCAGCAGCAGGGCTTCGGCTTCCTGGAGAGCGCCGTCTACGGCTTCGGCGCCGCCGTCGGCTTCTCGCTGGTGCTGATCCTTTTCTCGGGCATCCGGGAACGGATCGCCCTGGCCGACATTCCAATACCGTTCAGAGGCATGCCCATCGCCCTGATCACCGCCGGCCTGCTGTCGCTCGGCTTCATGGGCTTCACCGGCCTGGTGCGGCTGTAACCGCACGCCGGGCCGCATCCAAACTTCGAGAGGCTCCCCTCATGTGGGTTGCAATTCTCAGTCTCGGCGCGCTTTCCCTGGCCATCGGGCTGTTCCTCGGCTTCGCCTCGCGCAAGCTGGCGGTCGAGGAGGATCCGCTGGTGGAGGAGATCGACGCCCGCCTGCCCCAGACCCAGTGCGCCCAGTGCGGCTACCCGGGCTGCCGCCCCTACGCCGAGGCCATTGCCCGCGGCGAGGCCGAGATCAACCGCTGCCCGCCGGGGGGGCAGGAGACGGTGGACGCCCTGGCCGGTCTGCTGGGCATCGAGCCCCCCAGCCTGGAGGGCGAGGAGCGGCCGCCCTCGGTGGCCATCATCGAGGAGGACAAGTGCATCGGCTGCACCCTGTGCATCCAAGCCTGTCCGGTGGACGCCATCGTGGGCGCGCCCAAGCAGATGCACACGGTGATCGAGGAGGCCTGCACCGGCTGCGAGCTGTGCCTCGAGCCCTGCCCGGTGGACTGCATCTACATGGAGCCCATCCCCGAGACCCTCGAGAACTGGAAGTGGCGTCATCCCGAGAGCGGGGAGCCCGCCGCCGAGGACGGCGAGCCGGGCGGGAAGGTGGCCACGGCCGGTGGCTGAGCACGAGCACCGCACCCCGATCCTGCCGGCGCTGTTCCAGGGCGGTATCGAGCCGGCGGAGCACAAGGAGCGTTCGAGCGAGTCGCCCATCCGGGCGCTGCCGGTGCCCGAGGTGGTGCACGTGCCCCTCAAGCAGCACATCGGCAATCCCGCCCAGCCGGCGGTGCAGGTGGGCGACAAGGTGCGCAAGGGCGACGTCATCGGCAAGCCCGACGGTTTCGTGTCCGTCCCGGTGCACGCGCCCACCTCGGGCACCGTCACCGGCGTCGACGACTACCCGGCGCCCCACCCCTCCGGACTGTCCGCGCCCGCTGTCACCATCGAGGCAGACGGCGCCGACGAGTGGACCGATCTCGACCCGCGCCCGGACTACCAGGAGCTGAAGCCGGCGGAGATCCGCGGCCGCATCCGCGAGGCCGGCCTGGTGGGTCTCGGCGGCGCCGGCTTCCCCACCTTCATCAAGCTCAACCCCGGCCCGGACCGCCCGGTGGACACGGTCATCCTCAACGGCGGCGAGTCCGAGCCCTACCTGACCTGCGACGACCGCCTCATGCGCGAGCGTCCCAAGGAGATCCTGCAGGGGGCCTCCATCCTCGCCTACACCGTGGGCGCCAAGCGCATCGTGGTGGCCATCGAGTCCAACAAGTGGCAGGCCATCTCGGCCATGCTCGGCGCCTCGGCCGGCTGGCCGCAGATCGAGGTGGTGGCGGTGGAGAACCGCTATCCCATGGGGGCGGAGAAGCAGCTGATCGTGTCGGTGACCGGGCGCGAGGTGCCCAGCGGGCGGCTGCCCGCGGATGTGGGCGTGCTCAACCAGAACGTGGGCACGGCCTACGCCGCCTACCGCGCCATCGTCTTTGGGGAGCCCCTGATCGAGCGGGTGGTCACGGTCAGCGGCAGCGCCATCGCCGAGCCGGCCAACCTGGAGGTGCGCTTCGGCACCCCCATCGAGACCATCGCCCGCGCCTGCGGCGGCTACCACGACCTGGGCCGGCTGATCCTGGGCGGTCCGCTGGTAGGCTCGGCGCTGCACTCCACCGAGCCGCCCATGGTCAAGGAGAGCAACGGCCTGATCTTCCAGACCCGGGCCGAGGTCTCGGGCGAAGCCGCCATGCCCTGCATCCGCTGCGGCGCCTGCGTGGAGGCCTGTCCGGTGAGCCTGGTGCCCAACGAGATGTACCACCTGGCGCGCAACAAGGAATTCGATCGGGTCCAGGACTACGACCTGTTCGACTGCATCGGGTGCGGCTGCTGCGCCTGGGTGTGCCCGTCCAACCTGCCGCTGGTGCACTACTACCGCTACGCCAAGAGCGAGATCCAGGCCAAGGAGCGCGAGAAGGAGCAGGCCGACATCGCCCGCCGCCGCACCGAGGCCCGTGACGCCCGCCTGGCCCGCGAGAAGGCGGAGAAGGAGGCCAAGCGCCGCGCCAAGAAGAAGCAGGCCGGCGACGGCCAAGCCGGCAAGGAAAGCGCGGACCCGCGCGAGGAGGCCGCCCGCAAGGCCGCCGACAAGCGCCGCCGCATGCGGGGCGAGGCTGCCGCCGATGACGCCAGCGGGGATGCCTCCGCCGACACCGCCGACAGCGGGGCCGAGGCCCCGGACGGCGACGAATCCAGCCAGCAGCCCTAAGGGACCCCATGGCCCAAGCCCCCGCCGGCGCGAACAGCCTCGCCACGCCCAGCTCCCCGCATGCCCACGGCAGCGGCGGCATTGGCTCGGTCATGGGCGCGGTGGTCATCGGCCTGGCGCCGGTGACCCTGTTCTCGGTCTACCTGTTCGGCTGGCCGGCCCTGTTCCTGCTGCTGGTGACCCTGGCCTTCGGTCTGGCCGCCGAGGCCGTCATGCTCCGGATCATGGGGCGCCCGGTGCGGGCCCACCTGCTCGACGGCAGCGCGGTGGTCACCTGCCTGCTGCTGGGGCTGTCGCTGCCGGCCTCGGCACCGTGGTGGATCGCCGCCCTGGGCGCGGTGTTCGCCATCGTGGTGGGCAAGCAGCTCTACGGCGGGCTCGGCGCCAACCCCTTCAACCCGGCCATGATCGCCCGGGTCATGCTGCTCATCTCCTTCCCCAAGGAGCTGTCCACCTGGCCGGCGATCAAGCCCCTGTTTTCCGGCCGGGCGCTTTCCTTCGGCGAGGGCCTGCAGGTCACCTTCGGCGGCGACAAGCTGCCGGCGCTGCCCCCGGATGCCGCCTCCGCCGCCACCCCGCTCGGCCACCTGAAGACCGAGCTGACCCTCAACAAGACGGTGGGCGAGATCCTGGACCAGGGCTACAGTCACGGCCAGGCGCTGTTCGGCACCCTGTCGGGCAGCGCCGGCGAGACCTCGGCGCTGCTCATCCTGCTCGGCGGCCTGTACCTGTGGTGGCGCGGCATCATCGGCTGGCGCATCCCCGCGTCCATGGTGGCCGCCACCGGCTTCCTGGCCCTGGCCTTCCATGTCTGGGATCCCTCGGCCTTTCCCGGCCTGGGCTTCCACCTGCTCAACGGCGGCCTGCTGCTCGGCGCCTTCTTCATCGCCACCGACATGGTCACCAGCCCCACCACCCCCCGCGGTCAGCTGATCTTCGGCAGCGGCTGCGGCGTGCTCACCTACGTCATCCGCACCTGGGGCGGCTATCCGGAGGGCGTGTCCTTCGCCGTGGTGCTGATGAACGCCTGCGTACCCCTGATCGACCACTACACCCGGCCGCGCGTGTTCGGCAAGGAGCGGGCCGGGGGCCCGCCGCTGGGGAGCGAGGAATGAAGCAGGTGTGGATCGTCGGCGGCATCCTGGCGCTGATCGCCGTGGTCGGGGCGGGGCTGCTGGCCGGCACCAAGGAGATGACCGACCCGGTCATCCGCGCCAACCTGGAGGCCGATCGGCTCAAGCAGATGCACGAGCTGATCCCCCACCACCGCTACGACAACAAGCTCCTGCGCGACACCATCCAGGTGCGGGACGCCGCCCACCTGGGCACCAGCAAGCCGGTAACGGTCTTCCGCGCGCGCCACAACGGCAAGCCGGTGGCGGTAGCATTCCGGGCGGTGGCCCCTGACGGCTACAATGGGCGCATCGACCTGCTGGTGGCGGTCTGGCGTGACGGCACCCTGGCCGGCGTGCGCGTCATCAACCACGCCGAGACCCCCGGCCTGGGAGACCGCATCGAGACCTCCAAGAGCGACTGGATCCTCCAGTTCCGGGGGCACGCCATGGGCGACCCCCCCGAGGAGGACTGGAAGGTGGCCAAGGACGGCGGCGCCTTCGACCAGATGACCGGCGCCACCATCACCTCACGGGCCGTGGTGAAGGCGGTCCGCCGGGCCATGAAATTCTTCGAGCTGCGCGGGCCCAAGGCCCTGTTCGCGCGCCAGGCCAGCGGCTCACAGCCCGGGAGCGCCGGCTAGGCCGGCGGCCCGGACAGTCAAGGGAGCGACGCAATGAGCGAGGAGGTCAACCTCCAGGCCTTCAAGGAGGTCGGGCGCAAGGGGCTGTGGGACAACAACCCGGTCCTGGCCCAGGTGCTCGGCCTGTGCCCGCTGCTGGCGGTCAGCGGCACGGCGGTCAACGGCATCGGCATGGGCATCGCCACCACCGCCGTGCTGACCGCCTCGGGCGCGGCGGTATCGCTGGTGCGCAAGGTGGTGCCCGAGGAGGTGCGCATCCCCACCTTCGTGATCCTGATCGCCTCCTTCGTCACCGCGGTGGACCTGCTCATGAACGCCTATTTCCACGACCTGCACAAGGTCCTGGGGCTGTTCGTGCCGCTGATCGTCACCAACTGCGCCATCCTCGGCCGGGCCGAGGCCTTCGCCTCCAAGAACCCGGTGCCGCTGGCGGCCTGGGACGGCTTCATGATGGGCCTGGGCTTCTCCGGGGTGCTGGTGGTATTGGGCATGATCCGGGAGCTGCTGGGCAGCGGCACCCTGTTCGCCGGCGCCGGCAACATGTTCGGGCCGGCCATGGGCTGGATGGAGACCACCGTCATCCCCGATTACAAGACCTTCCTGCTGATGGTCCTGCCGCCCGGCGCCTTCCTGGTGCTGGGCTTCCTGCTGGCGCTCAAGAATGTCATCAACGCCCGCCTGGAGGCCCGCCGCCAAGCGGCCGCCGCCGAGCAGGCGCCGCGGGCCCCGGAGATCAACCCCGAGGCCACCTGAGCCTGCGCCGCCCCGCAACGAGCAAGGCCCCTGCCGCGGCAGGGGCCTTGCTCGTTGCATCCCGGCTGCGTGGTCAGCCCTCGCCGTCGGGCGACCAGGTCACCGGCGTGCCGGCTGCCACCCCCAGCAGGTCCAGCGCCGAGGCCTCGCGCACGGCCACCTCCGCCAGCCCCAGGCTGTTGCGGTACCAGAAGGCCTCTCCCGGCGGCGCCTCGCCGAAGGTGCGGACGTAGGGCAAGACGCGGTCGCCGATCCGCAGGTCGCCTCCCTCCGCCGGCACGGGCAGGCCGGTGATCAGGTTGCCGTAGTGATCGGCGTAGATCACCTGGCCACGCTCCAGCCGCAGCCGCACCGGCTCGGCCACCGGGTCGCCAAGGACCATGCGGTCACCGCGCGCCAGCTCGCAGGCGGCCGGGGCGAACAGATCGCGCCCGTGGAAGCTGGCGGACAGGTGGGACGAGCCGTCGCCCGCCAGCCGGTAGGCGGCCGCCCCGGGCTCGTCCAGCAACGGCGAGAGCAGCCCGTTGTCCGGCCCCACGAACCAGTGCCCCCGGCTCCACAACGCCAGGCTGCCGCGCTCGGTGCCGACCCCGGGGTCAACCACCGCCGCAACCACCGCGTGCCGCGGCAGGAAAGGCACCAGGGCCTCCAGCAGGAGGCCGGCAGGCGCGGGGGCGAACACCGGGGCGTAGTGGTGGAGGTCGACCACGGCGGTGCCCGGCGCCCGGTCCTGGATGGCCGCGTGCATCTGCCCCACGTAGGGGTCGTGCAGGCCGAAATCGGTGTACAGGGCGATCACCGGCTGGGCCATGGGGGCCTCCTGGCGGGGTCCGGACACGCAAAGGGCCGGGTCCTCACGGACCCGGCCCTGGCTGGCTGGCGCACTGCCGACCCCGGCCTATTCGGCCTCTGGCCGATCGACGAACTCGATCACCGCAAGGGGGGCATTGTCGCCGTCGCGATAGCCGGCCTTGAGGATGCGGGTGTAGCCGCCGTTGCGCTGGCCGTAGCGGGGCGCCAGCTCGTCGAACAGCTTGGACACCGCGGACCGGTCCTGCAGCTTGGCGAAGGCCTGGCGCTTGCGGTGGACGCTGGACTCTTTGGCCTTGGTCACCATAGGCTCGACGAAGCGCCGCAGCTCCTTGGCCTTGGGCACGGTGGTGGTGATGCGCTCGTGCTCGATCAGGGACTTGGCCTGATTGCTGAGCAGGGCCTTGCGCTGGGCGGCGGTGCGCCCGAGCTTGCGGCCGGACTTGCGATGACGCATGACTGCTATCCCTCGTTGACTGGTTCGGAAGGGGCCGTTCAGCCGGCCTGCTGGTCGCTGTCCTCGCCCGCCGCCTCCGGCTCGGGCAGGTTCTCGGGCGGCCAGCTCTCCAGCTTCATGCCCAGGGAGAGGCCCATGGAGGCCAGCACTTCCTTGATTTCGTTCAGGGACTTCTTGCCGAAGTTGGGCGTCTTGAGCAGCTCCTGCTCGCTCTTCTGCACCAGGTCCCCCACGAAATGCAGGTTCTCGGCCTTGAGGCAGTTGGCCGAGCGCACCGACAGCTCGAGGTCATCCACCGACTTGAGCAGGTTGGGGTCCACCTCGGGGGCCTCGCCGGTGCCGCCGAGACCCGGCGCCGACGGCGCCAGGTCGACGAAGATGGTGAGCTGGTCGCGCAGCAGCTCGGCCGCGCGCCGCACCGCCTCCTCGGCGGACAGGCTGCCGTCGGTGTCGACCTCCAGGATCAGGCGGTCGTAGTCGGTGACCTGGCCCACACGGGCGTTTTCCACCTTGTAGGTGGCCCGGGTGATGGGGGTGTAGGTGGCATCCACCGGGATCACCCCGATGGTGGAGCTGCCGTCGTCCTCGCGGGTGGCGGCGGGCTCGTAGCCGCGGCCGCGGGCCACGGTGACCTCCATGTCCAGCTTGCCGCCGGAGGAGATATGGGCGATCTCCAGGTCCGGATTGACCACCTCGGCCCCGGTGGGCACCTCGAAGTCGGCGGCAGTGACCACGCCCTCGGCGTCCTTGGCCAGACGCAAGGTCATCTCCTCGTGGCCCTCGGCAAGGGCCACGGTGAGGCCCTTGAGGTTGAGGATGATGTCAACCACGTCCTCGCGAACGCCCTCGATGGAGCCGAACTCGTGGAGGACGCCCTCGAGCTGGACCTTGGTCACGGCCGTGCCCGGCATGGAGGACAGCAGGATCCGCCGCAGGGCGTTGCCGAGGGTGTGGCCGTAGCCGCGCTCCAGCGGCTCCAGGGTCACCTTGGCTCCCTGTCCGCCCAGGTCCTCGATCTCGATGTTGTCCGGCTTAATCAAGGCGTCCGACATGGCCGCCACTCCGTATCAGATCTGCATGGAAGGAAACGCCCGGCGACCCGGCCCGGACGCCGCGGGCGCATGACGCGCCACGCGGGGCCCGGCCGGGCGGTCGGGTTACTTGGAGTAGAGCTCGACGATGAGGTGCTCGTTGATGGCCGGCGACAGGTCGGCACGCTCCGGAAGGGCCTTGACCGTGCCCTTGAAGTTGCCGCCGTCCACCTCCAGCCACTCGGGCTGGCCGAGGTCCTCGCCGCGCTGCACCGCCGACTGGATCCGGCCCTGGCTGCGGGCGTCACTGGCCACCGCCACCTCGTCTCCGGCCTGCACCTGGTAGGAGGGGACGTTGACCCGGACGCCGTTGACCAGGATCTGGTTGTGCCGGATCACCTGGCGGGCCTCGGTCCGCGAATTGCCGAAGCCCATGCGGAAGACGATGTTGTCCAGGCGGCGCTCCAGCAGCTGCAGCAACAGCTCGCCGGTGTTGCCCTTGCGGCGCGCGGCTTCCTGGTAGTAGCGCCGGAACTGGTTCTCCATGACGCCGTAGGTGCGCCGCACCTTCTGCTTCTCGCGCAGCTGCCCCCCGTATTCGGACTGGCGCCGGCGGCTCTGGCCGGCCTCCCCGGGCGGGTAGGGGCGCTTCTCGATGGCGCACTTGTCGGTGTAGCACTTCTCGCCCTTGAGGTAGAGCTTCTCGCCCTCCCGGCGGCAGAGGCGGCATTTGGGACCGGTATACTTAGCCAAGGCAGTCTTCCCACCCTCGTTTGGTTGGTTATACCCGACGCTTCTTGGGCGGCCGACAACCGTTGTGCGGCAGCGGGGTAACGTCGCGGATGCTGGAGATCTTGATGCCGGCGGCATGCAGGGCACGCACCGCCGACTCACGGCCCGGACCGGGCCCCTTCACCTCGACATCGAGGCTCTGGATGCCGTGCTCCTGGGCCGTGCGCGCGGCAGCCTCGGCGGCCACCTGCGCGGCGAATGGGGTGCTCTTGCGCGAGCCCTTGAACCCGGTCGCCCCCGGCGTGGACCAGGCCAGGGTATTGCCCTGGCGGTCCGAGATGTTCACCAGGGTGTTGTTGAAGGTGGCCTGGATGTGGGCCACCCCCTCGGCTACGTTCTTCTTGACCTTCTTCCGGGTGCGGCTCTGGCGGCGCTGTTGCTTGGCCATTTCCCGTTACTGCCTCTCGTGGTAAGCCCGTTGCGTTAGCGGGTGATCGGCTTGCGCGGACCCTTGCGGGTGCGGGCATTGTTCTTGGTGTTCTGGCCCCGGGCCGGGAGTCCGCGCCGGTGACGCAGGCCGCGATAGGAGCCGATGTCCCGCAGGCGCTTGATGTTCATGGACACCTCGCGACGCAGATCGCCTTCCACGGAGTACTCGTTGACGGCATCGCGGACGGCGATTTCCTCGCTGTCGGTGAGGTCCTTGACCCGGGTCTCGGGGTTGACCCCGGCCTTCTTGCAGATGGCCTTGGCGCGGGTGTCACCGACCCCGTAGATGTAGGTCAGGGCCACCACCACCCGCTTGCGCACGGGGATATTGACGCCAGCAATGCGGGCCATAAGTCTTCCTCGTCTGGGCTGCTATCTCGGGCTAGGCCGACCCGCTTGCGGCCGGGCTAGCGACGTACCGGTCCGCCCCGCCGCGCCGGCGAGGGGAAAACAGGCGATTGTAGGCGACTCGCGCCGCTCACGTCAACCTTGGCGCTGCTTGTGGCGCGGGTCGGAGCAGATCACCCGGACCCGTCCCTTGCGCTTGATGATCCGGCAGTTGCGGCAGATGGGCTTGACCGAAGCGCGAACCTTCATGGGGTTGCTCCCGTTCTCAGTAGCGATAACCGTCGGCGGGCGGCGAGGCCCGCCGGAGCCTTATTTGGCGCGGTAGGTGATGCGGCCGCGGTTGAGGTCGTAGGGGGTCAGCTCAACCGTCACCTTGTCGCCGGGCAGGATGCGGATGTAGTTCTTGCGCATCTTCCCGGAGATGTGAGCGATCACCTCGTGGCCGTTCTCCAGCTCCACCCGGAAGGTGGCGTTGGGCAGGGTCTCGACCACCTCGCCCTGCATCTCGATGGTGTCTTCCTTGGCCATGGTCTGCCTTTACTTCCCTTGGATGGCCTGAAGGATCTCGTCGCGGACGGTCTCGGGATCCCTGTCGCCGTCGATCTGGCGGTAGATGCCCTGCTGGCGGTAGTACTCCACCAGGGGCTGCGTGCGCTCCTCGAAGACGGCCAGGCGCGAGCGCACCGTCTCCTCCTGGTCGTCCTCGCGCTGGAACAGCTCCCCGCCGCACTTGTCGCAGACGCGATCCTTGGCGGGCGGGCTGAACCGGGTGTGGTAGCTGGCGCCGCAGTCGCGGCAGATAAGCCGCCCCGAAAGGCGCTCCACCAGCACCTCGCTGTCCACGTCGATGTGGACCACGTGGTCCAGCTTCTGGCCGATGGCCTCGAGCATGTCGTCCAGGGCCTCGGCCTGGGCCACGGTGCGCGGGAAGCCGTCGAGGATGTAGCCCTCCTGGGCGTCGGCCTCCTGCAGCCGGTCGCGGATGATGCCGACCATGATCTCGTCCGGCACCAGGTCGCCGGCGTCCATGTAGGACTTGGCCTTGGCGCCGAGCTCGGAGCCTTCCTTGACCGCCGCGCGCAGGATGTCGCCGGTGGCGATCTGCGGGATGCCGAGCCGCTCCGCCAGCATCTGGCCCTGGGTGCCCTTGCCCGCGCCCGGCGGGCCGAGTAGAACCATGCGGGTCATTAGCTGCGTCCGCCTTTCAGTCGGGCCTTCTTCATCAGACCCTCGTACTGGTGGGTCACCAGGTGCGACTGGATCTGATTGGCCGTGTCCATGGTCACCGCCACGATGATCAGCAGCGAGGTGCCGCCGAAGTAGAAGGGCACGTTCCACTCGACGATCAGGAACTCGGGCAGCAGGCAGACCGCGGTGATGTAGATGGCGCCGAACAGGGTCAGCCGGGTCAGTACGCGGTCGATGTAGTTGGCCGTCTGCTCACCGGGCCGGATGCCGGGGATGAAGCCGCCCGACTTCTTGAGGTTGTCGGCGGTGTCCCGCGGGTTGAAAACGATGGCGGTGTAGAAGAAGCAGAAGAACACGATCGCCACCGAGTACAGCACCACGTACAGCGGCTGCCCCGGGCGGATGGCCTGCGAGATGTCCTGCAGCCAGCCCATGCCGTCGGCGCTGCCGAACCAGCCGGCGGCGGTCACCGGGAACAGGATGATGCTCGAGGCGAAGATGGGCGGGATGACCCCGGCCATGTTCACCTTCAGCGGCAGATGGCTGCTCTGGCCGCCGAACATCTTCTGGCCCACCTGGCGCTTGGCGTACTGGATGGTGATGCGCCGCTGGCCCCGCTCCATGAAGACGATGCCCCCGGTGATGGCCAGCGCGGCCACCAGCAGGAACAGCACGAACAGCGGCGAGAACTCGCCGGTGCGCGCCAGCTCCAGGGTGGAGTACAGCGCCGCCGGCAGCCCGGAGACGATGGCGGCGAAGATGATCAGCGAGATGCCGTTGC
>DATFLO010000017.1:0-8963 GCA_035267605.1 Gammaproteobacteria bacterium | reverse complement strand
AGGAGCCCGGCAGCTGCCGCAACATCACGGGCACCGAGTACATGGGTGCGGACATCTTCCGCGAGTTCTGCCACAGCGGGCCCCAGCCTTCGGTGGCCAAGGTCGGCGTCACCGAGACCGGTCATGGCCGCCAGGTGACCGGCAGCGAGGTCGGCCGCAGCGAGCGTGTGACCGGCAACGAGCCGGGGACCTGCAAGCAGGTGACGGGCACCGAGTATCTGTCGCCCGAGCAGTACCAGAGCTACTGCAACACGCGGCCGGCTCCGGGGCCGTCGGTGATGTCGCCGTCGCAGACCGATAGCGGCCTCGGGGTCACCGGCGATATGCCCGGGCAGTCGGCCCGGGTGACCGGGGGCGAGCAGGGCGCCGACCGCGCGGTCACCGGCACCCAGTACATGCAGCGCGGCAAGGACAGCGCGCCGGACAAGGTCGGCACCAGCCGCAACCTCGGCAGCGGCGGCATCACCGGCAGCATGGTGGGCCGCAGCGAGCGGGTCACCGGCGACGAGCCGGGGAGCTGCACCAGCGTCACCGGCGATGACTACATCGGCCGCGAGCAGTACCGCGAGTTCTGCGGCACCGAGCCCGGCCGGCCGAGCGAGGAGAAGGTCGGCGTCTCGGGGACCCTGGGCGGCCACAAGGTGTCGGGCACCATGACCGGACGCAACGCCCGGATGACCGGCGACGAGCCGGGGACCTGCCAGGCCGTCACCGGCACGCCGTATGCCGGGGCGGAGCAGTACCGCAGCTACTGCGATCCCGAGGAGGTCCAGATGGCCTCGGCGCGCCGTCCCCAGGACGGCGGCACCCCGGGGCCCCGGGCCACCGGCGATCAGCCGGGGCTGAACGGCAAGCTCACCGGGGCCGAGGCCGGCGCCTGCCAGACGCCCACCGGGACCCCTTATGTGGGGGGCGATCAGTACGCCGAGGCCTGCCCGGTGCAGGCGGCCGAGCCGCACAGCCCGGACTATCCGCAGCCGCTGGGCGAGGCGCCGTGGACCGACTTCAGCGTCCATCCGCCGGCCCATGCCTCGGATGTGGAGCCTCAGTCGTCGCGTGTGACGGGGACCAGCTACGAGCAGGGGCAGATCACCGGTGCCTTCAGCATGGCCGAGGGCAAGGTGACCGGTACCGAGGACTTCCGTCACGGCAGCTCGGGCGCCGGCGGCTCCGTTCAGCCGGCCAGCCAGCGGTACGCCCACGCCCCGCAGCAGGCCCCGGCCCAGCGGGAAGAGGGCCGGGTCACCGGCGAGGGCATGGATGTCGGCCCCGCCATCACCGGCGATGACTGGGACCGCGGCGAGCGCGTCACCGGTACCGAGGGCACCGCGGCGCGGCGCAATCCCAGCCGGCGCGGCCAGACCGGGACCGCCATGCCCATGGAGTGGGCGGCCAAGCGCAACGAGGAGGTTGCCGTGCCCGACAGCCCGGTAACCGGCGGCTCGGGCACCACCGAGAAGGGTGCGGCGGTGACTTACTCGGGCGGCGCCCGCGGCTAGACGAGGTAAGGGGCCATGGCCACAGGCCGTCAGCGCAATAGCCGGTCGTCCACCCGCAGGCTCGCCTCGGCCCCGCGCCGCGGCGGAAGCCTCGGGCGGCCGGCGGAGGTCCGCCCCCAGCGGGAGGGCGAGTCCTCCGGGGACGGCCACTGGCTGCGCAGCCGCGAGCCGGCCCGGCCGCGGCCGGCTACCCGCGGCGGCTCCGAGCATGCCCTGGTTTCGGTCAGGGACAACGAGCGGCTGCTGGAGCACGAGACCGAGGTCAAGGCGGCCTTCGATCGCATCGAGCCCTTCCTGCGCCGTCTGTCGGCCATGCAGCACGAGGCCGGCTTCGTCGACCGCGCCCAGGGCATGGCCCGCTCGGAGCTGGGCTTCGAGCTGCCGCAGCAGGTGCTCGAGGACGCCTGGATCCAGCAGCTGGACATCCGCTACCTGTTCGCCTGGTGCGTGTTCGAGACCTATCGGGCGTACGCCGACGACTTCTATCGGCGCGAGCCGCTGGCCCCGGATCCGGCGGAAGCCGACCGGTTCCAGGCCTGGCTGCAGGAGTGCGGCTTCCACGCGGTGGATATCTCGCCCTGCTCGGACGGCCGCCTGGCCCACGTCATCCGCTACGTGCTGCGGCTGCCGCACGGCCTGGTCCGGCGCAAGTCCTTCGCCGGCGCCATGTTCGACGTGGAGGCCAGCCTCAAGCGCTGGGTGGAGACCGAGCTGGGGCGCTTCCGGGAAGGGGTGCCGAACACGGCGGATGCGCCCACGCGGTACCTGAAGCTGGCGGTGTATCACTACAGCTCCAGCGACCCGGAGCACCAGGGATGCGCCGCCCACGGCTCGGACACGGAGAAGGCGGCCGCCGCCGCCCGGGACCGGCTGCAGGACTTCCAGCAGGCCATCGAGAACAGCTTCTGCTGCGGTGCCTCCATCGATCTGCTGCTGGTGGGCCTGGACACGGATACCGACGCCATCCGGGTGCATCCGCCCGACGGCGGCGGCGATCCCGACCCCGGCCGGTTCGTCGATGCCGAGACGCTGTTCGACGAGACCACCGGGCTGGGCGCCGAGGCGGCCCGCGAGCGGGTCGAGGAACGGGTCGCGGCGGAGGCCGGCGGCAGCGAGCCCGGCATGCGGCGCTTCGTCGCCGGGCTGGTGGAGAACAACTTCGCCCAGATCGCCTACGTCCGCGCCCATCACAATGGGCGGTACGCCGACATCGGCCACAACGAGCGCTTCATGGGGGTGGGCATGGGGTTCGAGGAGGTCCAGCTGCGCAACCTGACCTACTTCGCCTATCTGCAGACGGTGGAGGAGGGCGCGCCCGACCTGGACGTGGGCGTGAAGATCTTCTCCGGGCTGAATGCCGGGCGGGGGCTGCCGGTGCCGGTGGTGCTGCGCTTCGACTACCACGGCCAGGTGCCGGGGGCGCGGGAGCGGGCAGAGGCCCGCACCCGCCGGGTGGCGGAGGCGCTGTGCAATCGCTATCCGAAGCTGGCCGAGCAGGGCCTGCTGCACACCCTGATGGCCGTGCGCGACTGCGGCAACAACGGAACCCTTGAGGTGATCGGCTCCTCGCTGGAGCCCACGGGGACGGGGGATACGCACTGATGAAGATCTGCCAGGTGGAGAAACCGCTGGTCGCCACCAATCGCATCAGCGGCCTGGAGCACCGGCACCTGCAGGTGGTGCGGGACGGCAGCTCCCAGCAGGTGGCGGTGGATGCCGTGGGCTGCATTCCCGGCGACTGGGTCATCTGCGTGGGCAGCTCGGCGGCGCGCGAAGCCGCCGGCAGCAAGGAGTACCCGAGCGACCTGACCATCGTCGGAATCATCGATTACTGGGAGGAGGGTGCCTGATGGACATCCTTCAGGTGCAGTCCTCCCTGGTTTGCACCCGCCGCGTGGAGGGTCTCATGCAGACCAGCCTGCGGGTGCTGGCCGACGCGCAAGGCAAGCGTGTCGTTGCCGTCGACCCCGTCGGGGCCCGCCCCGGCAACTGGGTCTTTGCCGTAAGCGGTTCCGCGGCCCGCTACGCCGCGGGGGATTTCAGCGTCCTTACCGACCTGACCATCGGCGGGATCATCGACCGTTGGGTGCCCGAGGAGGCCGAGGCCTCCGGGGCGGCCAAGCCCAGGGTCGGCTGATACCCGGCACCGGGCGAGGGCATCGGGACGGGACCTTTACCAAAGCCACAGGAGAGAGAGCCATGGCGAGCGAAACTTACGGAATTGCCCTGGGAATGATCGAGACCCGCGGCCTGGTGCCGGCCATCGAGGCGGCCGACGCCATGACCAAGGCCTCCGAGGTCCGGCTGATCGGCCGCGAGTTCGTCGGCGGCGGCTACGTCACCGTGCTGGTGCGCGGTGAGACGGGCGCGGTCAACGCGGCGGTGCGCGCCGGCGCGGATGCCTGCGAGCGGGTCGGCGACGGCCTGGTTGCCGCGCACATCATCGCCCGTCCCCACCGCGAGGTGGAGCCGGTGCTGCCGGCCGGCAGCGGTCAGGCCCTGGAGGCCAGCTGAGACCCCCCGCCCCGCGCGTAGCGGGCCGCAGCCCCTGGTGGGGCGCCGGGCCTTCCGGCGTCCCCGGCGGGGTTCCGGGGTCTTCGGGCAGTAAGCGAGACTTGCAGCGGGCGTTGGCAAACGCCCGAATCAACGGGAGAGGAAACGATGGCGACCGAACACTACGGCATTGCGCTTGGCATGATCGAGACCCGGGGCCTGGTCCCGGCCATCGAGGCGGCCGACGCCATGACCAAGGCCTCCGAGGTCCGGCTGATCGGCCGCGAGTTCGTCGGCGGCGGCTACGTCACCGTGCTGGTGCGCGGCGAGACGGGCGCGGTCAACGCGGCGGTGCGCGCCGGCGCGGATGCCTGCGAGCGGGTCGGCGACGGCCTGGTTGCCGCGCACATCATCGCCCGCCCCCACCGCGAGGTGGAGCCGGTGCTGGGCACCAACGGCAAGAAGCTGGAGCAGGCCGACGCCTGATCGCCCGGGCCGGTGACCGCTCGAGCGCGGTCCGGCAGAGGCCAACCATGGGGCGGAAACAGCCATGAGGAACAGCGATCCACGCGTTCCGGGGTACCTGGGCCGGGCCTTGAGCTTCGAGCTCTCGGCCGTGCAGCAGTACCTTACCCACGCCCGCTTGGCGGCAGGTTGGGGGCTTTCCGGAGCCGCCGACCGGCTGCGCCAGGAGGCGCAGGAGGAGATGGGCCACGCCGATCGCATCGTTGCGCGGATGCTCGCTCTCGGCGTTGCCCCCAACGCATCCTTCCTGCGTCCGGTGGAGGCTGGCCAGGACCTCGCAGCGCTGTTGCATGCCGACTGGAAGCTGGAGGCGGAGATCGTGAGCCTGTACGAGCAGGCCCATGAGCACTGCGCCCGGGCCCGGGACTCGGACGGCCAGGCCTTTTTCGCCGAGCTTCTGCGCGAAGAGCAGGAGCATGCCCAGGAACTGGAGAGCTGGCTCAGCGATCTATCCGGGCAGGCGAAGGCCAAATCCCGATCAACGAGGAGGTGACGCCATGACCGAACACTGGAGCGAAATCCAGCGGCCCCCCCGCCTGGAGGCCCGCTTCGATTTCCCGGACTACGGCACCTTGCGGGCCTTTCTGGACGAGGCGGCCGACTACTCGGAGCGCAGCGAGATGTTCGCGGACATGAGCTTCGATCGGCATTCGGTGCGCATGAAGATCCACCCGCCGGAAGGCGAGAACCAGCTGACCGACGCCGAGCGGGACTACGCCGCCGGTCTGGAGCGGCTGGCCCTGGACCAGCTCGCGATCGACGGCTGAGCCCGGCGGGGGACAAGCCCGTATGCACTGGGGGGGCCGGCGCCGCCCCGTGGACTAACCATTGCACCTGCGAGGGTTGCGAACCATGAGTGAGCAGGACAGCGACAAGAAGAATCCTTCCACCGCCTCGTCGCAGAGCGGCGGCAAAAGCGGCGGCACGGGGTCGGCCAAGGGCGGATCGGCCGCCGGCTCCGCGTCCGGTTCCAGCTCGGGCGGGACCCGCAAGGCGGCCTCCGGCGGTGCCAAGCGGACCGGCGGCGGCCAGGCCCGGTCGCGCGGGGGACGCGGCGGCGCCCAGGGACAGGATCCCTACCAGACGGTGCCGCGCAATCCCGCTCCGGATGCCTTGCAGGCCCACGGCCGGCTGCCCGTCTCCGACAAGTACCAGGTGGCCCCGCGGGTGTGGCCGGACTGAGAGCGGGCGAGCCAAACCCCATCGTGAACTTCAGCCGGAAAGGGATGGCGTAGGGAGCAACCTGCCGTCTGACGTGGATAGCCCCGCCGAGCCCTGAACCGGATTGCCGGGAGGCTTGGCCCGGCCGCTTCACTTATCGGAGGTTGTGGCGATGATCAACGGCGCATGGCTGCCCCCGGAGCTGTGGCTGCTCCTTGCCCCCCTTCAGATGGCCCTGGTCGGCCTGGTCCCCAGCACCCTGGCCAACCGCATCCCGGTGCCCATGGGCAGGGCGGTGCAGACGGCCGCCGCCATTGCCCTGGTTCTGTGGGCGGCGGCGGTGTCCGCCGCCGCCCTGGGAGGCGAGGCGGCCGGGCCCCTGAGCGGCCTGGTGCAGGCCGACCGGGTGACGCTGGCCATCCTGCCGCTGGTGGCCCTGCTGCTGATCCTCGTGACCGGCTTCAGCCTGCGCTACCTGGCGGGCGAGCCCGAGCAGGGCCGCTTCTTCCGCTGGCTGGCCGGGACCGCCGCCGGCTTCATGCTGGCGGTGGTGGCCGGCAATATCCTGCTGTTCATGCTCGCCATGCTGGCCACCAGCACCTTCCTGTACCGGCTGCTGACCTTCTACGAGGAGCGCATCCGGGCCCAGATGGTGGCCCATAAGAAGCTGCTGTTCAGCCGCATGGCGGATGCCTGCCTGCTGGCGGCATCGGTGCTGATCGCCTTCGGCCTGGACACCCTGTCCTTCGACGGCATCGCGGCCGCCGCTCGCTCCGGCGGCGAGCTGCCGTGGCAGGCGTCGCTGGCGGCCTGGCTGATCGTCGCCTACGCCGTGCTCAAGAGCGGCCAGTTCCCCTTCCACGGCTGGCTGCTGCAGGTGATGGAAGCCCCCACCCCAGTCTCGGCCCTGCTGCACGCCGGCATCGTCTACAGCGGCGCCATCATCGTCCTGCGCACCCACGAGCTGCTGCTGGCCGAGGGCGCGGCCCTGACCGCGCTGGTGGTGGTGGGCCTCATGACCGCTGCCATCGCCTCCCTGGCCATGCTCACCCAGACCGCCATCAAGAGCTCGCTGGCCTGGTCCACCGCCGGCCAGCTGGGCTTCATGCTCATGGAGCTGGGCCTCGGGCTGTTCGTGCTGGGGCTGCTGCACTTGATCGCCCACTCGCTGTACAAGGCCCACGCCTTCCTCTCCTCGGGGAGCATCGTCGACCAGCTGCGGGTGCCGTCCGCTCCGCCCAAGCGCCCGGCCGGCGTCCCCGCCTGGTTGGCCACGTTGGCCGTGGGGGGACTGGTCAGCTTCGGCATGGGCGCCCTGTGGGGGGTCACCCCCAGCCATGAGCCGGCGCTGATCGCCCTCGGCACCATTCTCACGGTGGCCTCCGCCCAGCTCCTGCTGGCGGCCGGCACTCGGGGCGTGGGCGCCGCCTTCCTGGTCCGCCTGGGCGGGCTGACGGTGGCCGTGAGCGCTGCCTATTTCGCCCTGCACAGGCTGTTCGCCGCAGCCTTCGCCGACGCCCTGCGGCCACTGCCCGAGGCCGCGTCGGCGGGGCAGTACCTGCTGCTGGGGCTGGTGGCCGCGGTGTTCCTCGGCCTCTCCCTGTTCCAGACGGTGCTTATCCACGCCGACGGCCGGCCCTGGCTGCGGCGGCTGTACGTCCACCTCTACAACGGCCTCTACACCGACCAGCCGGTGGAGCGCCTGGTCTATCGGGTATGGCCCGCCAAGTTCCGGCGCTGAGCGCTGGCACCCCCATGCGCGGCCGTTCAATCACCGCACGCGGAGTCTGAGCGATGAAGAGGCAGGATCCGGAAACCCTTGAGGTTGGCGCGGGTGGCACCGGTTCGGACATCGACCGGGCGGTGGATGCGGTGTGCGATCGGATCCCGCCGTTCTGGCCGCTCGACGCCATGGTGGCGACCAACCCCTACCTGGGCTTCGCGGACTGGGATTTCGACCAGGCCGCGGAGTACCGGCTGCGGGTGCTGGGCCGGCCCATGACCATGGACCGGGCCTGGCTGGCGGAGCAGCTCGACAACGGCCGCATCGGCGACGCCGATCTGGAGGAAGCGGCCGCCCGCATGGACAGCGCCCTCGAGCCCTCGGACATTCGCGCCGAGGCCCGCCGGCCCAGCCCGCCGGCCACCCGCTATCTGCTCTACTCGGACCTGCTCGACGAGCGCTACCGGCCGCGCTACTCGCGCTACGTGATCCAGCAGATCAGCTCCTTCTGCGCCGCCTATTACGACCTCGGCCAGGCCCAGTGGTCCATGCCGCGCTTCGGCGATTCGCTGTACGAGGCCTGGCTGGCGTATACCCGCATCGACCGGACACCGGGCGAGATGGAGATCCGCACCGCCGGGTCCCTGGCCAAGCTGCCCGACTCTCCCCGGGACGCCATCCGCTTCGTCCTCGATCGCTTCCGGGTGCCGGCCGACCGCGTCGAGGATTTCCTGTACCTGGCCCTGACCCGGGTGGGGGGCTGGGCCAGCTACCTGCGCCACCTGCGCTGGGAGGCGGAGATGGCGGGGGGCCGCAACGACGACATCGTGGACCTCCTGGCCATCCGCGTGGCCTGGGAGTTCATCCTTATGGACACCTGCGACCGCCCCGCGCGCACCTACCTGTGGCTGCAGTACCTTCAGAACCTGCCCCGAAGCCTCCGCCCCGACCAGGGCCACGCCCTCGAGGTGGACGGGCTCCTGCAGCGTGCCCTGGAGATCGGCTACCAGCGCCGGCTGGTGGGGGCGCTCGGGGCCGCCCCGGCGGCCTCCGCAGCCGGGGCGGCGGCGGAGGGGCCCCTGGCCCAGGCCGCCTTCTGCATCGACGTGCGCTCGGAGGTCTTCCGCCGCTCGCTGGAGACCGTCACCGGCGAGATCCAGACCCTGGGCTTCGCCGGCTTCTTCGGCGTCCCGGCCGAGTATCAGCCGCTCGGCGCCGAGCAGGCCCGGGCCCACCTGCCGGTGCTGCTCCCGGCGGCCTATCGGGTCTGCGAGACGGTCAGCGGCTCCGGCAGCGGAGCGGTCGAGGAGCTGGCGGGGCAGCGCCGGGCCAGGCTGGCGCTCAGCAAGGCCTGGAAGCAGTTCAAGCTGTCCGCTGCCTCCTGCTTCTCCTTCGTGGAATCCACCGGGCTGCTCTACGCCGTCAAGCTGATCACCGACCACCTGGGACTGACCCGGCCCGTCCCGCACCCGGAGACCAAGGGCCTGAGCCGCGAGCAGGCCGCCTCACTCGGCCCGGATCTGGACCCTGGGGCATGCCGGGCGGGGGGCGAGGGCGCCGGC
>DATFLO010000016.1:0-7995 GCA_035267605.1 Gammaproteobacteria bacterium | reverse complement strand
GGTGATCGACACCCCCGACCGGGCAGCCGTCGGCGCCCTGCTGGGCATGCCCGAGTACGTCGACATCATCATCCCGCGCGGCGGCAAGGGCCTGATCGAGCGCGTGGCGCGCGATTCCCAGGTGCCGGTGATCAAGCACCTGGAGGGCAACTGCCACACCTACATCGACGCCGACGCTGACCTGGCCAAGTCGGCGGAGGTGGCCTTCAACGCCAAGACCCAGCGCTACGGTACCTGCAACACCATGGAGACCATGCTGGTGGACGCCGCCGTGGCGGGCGATTTCCTGCCCGACATGGGCCGCCGCTTCCAGCAGGCCGGGGTCGAGCTGCGCGGCTGCGAGCGCACCCGCGAGCTGGTGCCGCACGCGGAGACCGCCAGCGAGGACGACTGGGACACCGAGTACCTCGGCCCGACCCTGGCGGTGCGCGTGGTCGACGGCCTGGACGCGGCCATGGCCCACATCGCCGAGCACGGCTCCGGCCACACCGAGGTCATCTGCACCGAGAACTACACCCGCGCCCGGCGCTTCCTGCGCGAGGTGGATTCGTCCTCGGTGATGGTCAACGCCTCGTCCCGCTTCGCCGACGGCTACGAGTACGGCCTGGGCGCGGAGATCGGCATCTCCACCAACAAGCTGCACGTGCGCGGCCCGGTGGGCCTGGAGGGCCTGACCACGCAGAAATACGTGGTCCTCGGCGACGGCCAGGTGCGGAGCTGACCATTCCCGCGGGCGGCGATCCCCTGCGCGGCGATGGCCCGCTCCTGCTGCTGGGCGGGACCTTCGACCCCATCCACTTCGGCCACCTGCGCCCGGCGGAGGAGGTGCGCGTGGCGCTGGGGACCGAGCATGTGGTGCTGGTGCCCTGCGGCGACCCGCCCCACCGCGAGGCGCCGGCCACCCCCGCCGAGCACCGCCTGGCCATGGCGCGCGCCGCCGCCGAGGGGCGGCCCACGGTGGAGGTGCTCGACTGGGAGGTGCGCAGCGAGGGGCCGTCCTACACCGTGCGCACCCTGGAGTGGCTGCGCGAGCGCTTGGGTTGGCGATCCATCGTCACTATTATAGGTAGTGACGCGTTCACCCAACTGCACCACTGGCACCAGTGGGAGCGCCTCATCGAACTGACCCACGTCGCCGCCGTGCGCCGCCCCGGCACGGCCCTGACCGAGCTCGAATCGCCCCTGGCCGAGGCCCTTGCCGGGCGCTGGAGCGACGATCCCGCCGCCCTGCGGGCCGAGCCCGGGGGTCGGGTCATGGCCTTCGACGCCACCCGGCTGGACATCAGCGCCACCGCCATCCGCGAGCTGACCGCCGCCGGGCAGAGCCCGCGCTTCCTGCTGCCCAGGACCGTGGAGGATTACCTCACTACCCATGACCTCTACCGTGACCAACCCTGACCGTCGGCCGCAGGGCCGCGCCGAGTCCGACCGTCTGCTCGGGGTCATCCAGGACGCCCTCGAGGACCGCAAGGCCAAGGACATCCAGGTGCTCGACGTCTCCGAGCGCAGCGGCTTCGCCGACTACTTCGTCATCGCCACCGGCACCTCCGCCCGCCACGTCAGCGCCATCGCCCAGAACCTGCAGGAGAGCGCCAAGCACGCCGGCTTCCAGCCGTCGGGCGTGGAGGGCGCCGATGCCGGCGACTGGGTGCTGCTCGACCTGGGGGCGGTGGTGATCCACGTCATGCGGGCCGAGACGCGGGCCTTCTACAACCTCGAGGAGCTGTGGTCGGACATCCTGTCCGGCAGCAGCGACGACGATTCCGGGACCGGCCCGGCGGCCGACGGCTGACCGTCGGCCCCATGCCCCCGCCCGACCGCCTCTACCTCGCCAGCCGTTCGCCCCGCCGGGCCGAGCTGCTCGATCAGCTCGGCCTGGCCCACCATGTCCTCGACGCCGACGTGGACGAGGCCCACCGCGCCGGCGAGACCCCCGAGGCCTACGCCGAGCGCGTCGCCGTCGACAAGGCCGAGGCCGGCGCCGCGGCCGCCGGCCTGCCGGCCGCGGGCGGCCTGGCCCTGGGCGCGGACACCGCCATCGAGCTGGGCGGGCGCCTGCTGGGCAAGCCCGCCGATGCCGACGAGGCCCGCGCCTACCTCACCGCCCTGTCCGGGCGCCGCCACGACGTGCTCTCCGCCGTGGCCGGCTGCGACGGTGTCCGCAGCGCTTGCCGGATCAGCCGGACAACCGTCACCATGCGTGTCATCCCGCCCGAGGAGATCGAGGCCTACCTGGCCACCGGCGAGGCCGCGGACAAGGCCGGCGCCTACGCCGTCCAGGGGCGCGCCGCGGTGTTCGTGGAGCGTCTCGAGGGCAGCTACTCGGCGGTCATGGGCCTGCCCCTGTACGACACCGATCAGATCCTCAAGCAATTCGGCTGGAGCGCCCTGTGAGCGGCAGCGAGATCCTGGTCAACGTGACCCCGCAGGAGGTGCGGGTGGCCATCGTCGAGAACGGCCTCCTGCAGGAGGTCCACATCGAGCGGCCGCGCACCCGCGGCATCGTCGGCAACATCTACAAGGGCAAGGTCAGCCGCGTGCTGCCGGGCATGCAGGCGGCCTTCATCGATATCGGCCTGGACAAGGCCGCCTTCCTGCACGCCTCCGACGTGCTGCCCCCCGCCGGCGCCGATCTGCCCGCGGGCGGCGAGGAGCCGCCCATCGCCAGCCTGCTGTCCGATGGCGACGAGGTGGTGGTGCAGGTCAACAAGGACCCCATTGGCACCAAGGGCGCGCGCGTCTCCACCCAGCTCACCCTGCCGTCGCGCTTTTTGGTGTACATGCCGTTCATCGAGCGGGTGGGGGTGTCGCGCCGCATCGAGTCGCCGGATGAGCGCTCGCGCCTCAAGGAGGTGCTGGAGGCCATCCACCCGCCCGAGGAGCCGGGCGGGTTCATCGTGCGCACCGTCAGCGAGGGCGTGGCCGCGGCCGACTTCGAGCGCGACGTGCGCTTCCTGCGCCGGCTGTGGGAGTCGCTGCAGGAGCGCCTCCGCCGGGCCCGGGCGCCGGAGCTGGTGCACGAGGACTTCACCCTGCCCATGCGCGCCATGCGCGACATGGTGGACGACCAGGTGGACCGCGTGCGCATCGATTCGCGCGAGACCTGGGACCAGATCCAGACCTTCGCCCGCGACTTCGTGCCCGAGGTGGCCGGGCGCATCGAGTACTACCCGGGCGAGCGGCCCATCTTCGACCTGTACTCGGTGGAGGAGGAGATCCAGCGCTCGCTGGACCGCACCGTCTACCTCAAGTCCGGCGGCCACCTGGTGATCGACCAGACCGAGGCGCTCACCTCCGTCGACGTCAACACCGGCGGCTACGTCGGCAAGAAGACCCTCGAGGAGACCATCCTCAAGACCAACCTCGAGGCCACCCAGGCCATCGCCCGCCAGCTGCGCCTGCGCAACCTGGGCGGCATCATCATCATCGACTTCATCGACATGGACCGCCCGGAGCACCGCGAGCGGGTCTACTACGCCCTCGAGCACGCCCTGTCGCGCGACCGCGCCAAGTCCCACGTGGAGGGCTTCTCCGCCCTCGGCCTGGTGGAGATGACGCGCAAGCGCACGCGCGAGTCGCTGGAGCGCACCATGACCGAGCACTGCCCCTACTGCCAGGGCCGCGGCGTGGTCAAGTCGGTGCAGACGGTGTGCTACGAGATCTTCCGCGAGACCCTGCGCGAGGCCCGCCAGTACCCGTCTGAGCAGCTGCTCATCCTGGCCAACCCCTCGGTGGTGGACACCCTCCTCGACGAGGAGAGCAAGGGCCTCGCCGACCTCGAGTCCTTCATCGCCAAGTCCATCACCCTGCGCTCCGAGGCCGGCTACACCCAGGAGCAGTTCGACGTGGTGGTGCTGTAGGCGCCGGGCTCCGGCGCGCCTGCCCCCATCCCGCCGCCATCGCGAGCGCAGCGAGGCGATCTCCCGCAACTCCCTTCTCCCGCAGCTCCTTTCCCCGTTCGACCCAACCGGGCCCCCCTTGCCCGGTGAATTCCGGTGAATTCCGGGGACACCTTGCCGATTTCACCCCGGGCTGCGGTTGGACCCAGGCCGTGTTTCCTGGCGATCCCCTGGGGACCAAGGAAAAGGCCCGCGGTATCACCGCGGGCCTTTTGGCGCCGGGCACGCCCGCTCCCTCGTTCAGGCGGGCTGCCGGCTCGCCTCGAAGGCCTCCAGGGCGGCGATGCGCTCGGCCAGGGGCGGATGGCTCATGAATAGGCGCCGGATGCCCCGGCCCATGCCGCCGGAGATGCCGAAGGCGCTGATCTGGTCGGGGAGCTGGGCGGGCTGGCCGTGGTTGGCCTGCAGCCGGCGCAGGGCGGCGATCATCTTGCCGCGTCCGGCCAGGCGGGCGCCGCCGGCGTCGGCGCGGAACTCGCGCCGGCGGGAGAACCACAGGACGATGACCGAGGCCAGGATGGCCAGGGCGATCTCGGCGACGATGGTGACGATCCAGAAGGCCGGGCCGTGGCCGCGTTCGGTGCGGAACACCGCGCGGTCCACCACGTGGCCGATGACCCGGGCGAGGAAGATGACGAAGGTGTTCACCACGCCCTGGATGAGGGCGAGAGTGACCATGTCGCCGTTGGCGATGTGCGAGACCTCGTGGGCAAGCACTGCTTCCGCCTCGTCTTCGTCCATCTGCTCCAGCAAGCCCTGGGACACCGCCACCAGGGCGCGGCGCTTGGAGTAGCCGGTGGCGAAGGCGTTGATCTCGGCGGCGGGGTAGACGGCCACGTCGGGCATGCCGATGCCCGCGGCGCGCGCCTGGCGGCGCACGGTCTCCACCAGCCAGGCCTCGGTGCGGTTACCGGGCGTCTCGATCACCCGGGCGCCGGTCATGGTGCGCGCCATCCACTTGGACATGAGCAGTGAGATGAGCGAGCCGCCCATGCCGATGACCAGGGCGAACAGCAGCAGGGATCGGTAGTCCAGGTCCACGCCCCGGGCGTCGAGGATGCCCTCGAAGCCGATCAGGCGCAGGACGAGGCCGAGGACGACCAGGACGGCCAGGTTGGTGATCAGGAACAGGGCGACGCGCTTCACGGACTTCCTCCTCCGGGGCGGGGGACAGCAGCGTCCTAACAGACCCCTCCGGAGGCCGGGGGTTCCGCAAGCGGCGGGAGAAAGGGCGGGCGCCGCCGGGGGTCAGACGCCCCAGCGCTCGCGGGCGGCGGCGAAGGCCGCCGGGTCGGCGCCGGCCAGGCGCAGGGTCTTGTCCCGGCCCTTGCCGCCCTTTTCCACGCTGACGGCGCCCTTGCTGAGGTTCAGCTCCTTGGCCAGGAGTTTGAGCAGGTGCTGGTTGGCCTTGCCCTCCACCGGCGGGGCGGTGAGGCGCACCTTGAGGACGTCGCCATGGAGGCCGGCGATCTGGTCCCGCGCCGCCCTGGGCTGGACGCGCACGTCCAGCAGCAGGTCCGGGCCGTCCCAGCGGAAGAACGCCGCCATCCGGGCCTACATGCCGAAGGCGATCTGGTGGAGGCTCTGCACCAGGAAGATCTTGAGGAACTGGATGGCCAGCAGCACCAGGATGGGCGACAGGTCGAGCCCGCCGATGGGCGGGATCAGGCGCTGGGCCGGGCGCAGGATGGGGTCGGTGAGCTGGTACAGGGCGCGCACCAGCGGGTTGTAGGGGTCGGGGGAGACCCATGACATCAGCACGCGGATCAGGACGATCCAGAACATCAGGGTGAGCACGGCGTTGACCAGGAAGGCCACGGCGTCGATGAAGTTGGCGAGGATGCCCATCGGAAGACCTCAGGGAAAGTTTTCAGTGGGAAGTGTTCAGTGTTCAGTGAAAACACCGGGACCACCGGCCCGGCTGCCTCGGGGCGTTACCCGCCCAGCTCCCGCGAGCGCCGGGCGGCGGCGGCCACGGCGTCGGCCAGGGCGGTGCGCACCCCGCCGCGCTCCAGCGCGGCCACACCCTGGGCGGTGGTGCCGCCGGGGCTGGTGACCTTGGAGCGCAGCACGGCCGGGGCCTCGCCGCTGTCCTCGGCGAGCGCGGCGGCGCCCTTGGCGGTCTGGACGGCCAGCGTGCGGGCCGTGTCGCGGTCCAGGCCCTCGGCCACGGCGGCCTCCTCCAGCGCCTCCAGGATCAGGAAGAAGTAGGCCGGGCCGCTGCCGGAGAGGGCGGTGACCGCGTCCATGTGGGCCTCCTTGGGCACCCACACCGCCTCGCCGGCGGCGCGCAGGATGCGCTCGGCCTCGGCGCGGCCGGGGCCGTCCACGTCGTCCCCGGCGTACAGCGCGGAAACCCCCGCGCCCACCAGCGCCGGCGTGTTGGGCATGACCCGCACCAGCGGCGCCGCCGTCCCCAGCCAGGCGCGCAGCCGCTCCAGCCGGATGCCGGCGGCCACGGAGATCACCAGGGGCCGGGATTCGGCGAGGGCCGGGCCCAGATCGCCGGCCACCGCCTCCATGAGCTGGGGCTTGACCGCCAGAACGACCGTGTCGGCGCCGGCGACCGCCTTGGCATTGTCGCCCGTGGTGCGCACCCCGAAGCGCGCGGTGAGGTCGGCGCGACGGCCGTCGTCGGGCTCGCCGACGGCGATATCGGCGGGCTCCCAGCCGGCGGCGAGCAGGCCGCCGATGAGGCTGGCGGCCATGTTGCCGCCGCCGATGAAGGCGATGGTGCGCTCGTTGGCCACGGCCCTTCTCCTCAGTTGCTGTAGTCGCGCTCACCGAACAGGGCCGAGCCCACGCGCACGTGGGTGGCGCCCTCCTCGATGGCGACCTCGAAGTCGCTGCTCATTCCCATCGACAGCACATCCCAGGGGGCCTCGGGGCCCTCCTGCCGCAGCCCGGCGAGAAGCGCCGCCAGCCGGCGGAAGGCCGGCCGCGAGTCCTCGGGATCCGTGCCCGGCGCGGGGATGGCCATCAGCCCGCGCGGGCGCAGGTTGGGGCACTCCGCGGCCACCGCCGCTGCCAGCCCGGCCAGGTCGCCGGGGGCGCAGCCGGACTTTGAGGACTCGCCGGAGACGTTGACCTGCAGGCAGATGTCCAGCGGCGGCAGGCCGGCA
The DNA here is from genome assembly GCA_035267605.1 of Gammaproteobacteria bacterium. Lineage (GTDB taxonomy): Bacteria > Pseudomonadota > Gammaproteobacteria > Thiohalorhabdales > Thiohalorhabdaceae > Thiohalorhabdus. Next base: position 974 of record DATFLO010000016.1, on the reverse strand, counting down.
CGGTGGCGGTCCAGGGCGCGGGCGATCTTGAGCCGGTCCACCGAGTGCACGAAGGCGAAGCCGGGCGCCACCAGCTTGGCCTTGTTGCTCTGCAGCGGGCCGATGAAGTGCCACTCCAGGTCCAGGTCGGCGGTGGCGTCGAGCTTGTCCATGGCTTCCTGGACGTAGGACTCGGCGAAGGCGCGCTGGCCGGCGCCGGCCAGCGCGCGCACCGCCCCGGCGCCGAAGGTCTTGGACACCGCCAGCAGGGTAACCTCGGCGGGCTCGCGCCCGGCCCGCCCCGCCGCCGCGGCCATGCGCTCGCGCACCTTGCCCAGATTGCGGGCCAGCTGATCGGCGTCCGGGGCGTGGCTCATGGCGGTCCGGGGCGGTGGCGGGGATTGCTTCGGGCTCCGGGGCAGGGTATCACGCCGCCCGGGACGTGCATTGGCCGGCCCGAGCCGGTAGGATCCCGATAGGCATTGCTTACAAGACGAGGAAACAGGGCGATGGCGATGGACATCTCCGAGCTGCTCACGTTCGCGGTCAAGCACGGCGCTTCCGACCTCCACATTTCGGCCGGCGAGCCGCCCATGATCCGCGTGGACGGCGACATCAAGAAGATCAAGACGCCGGCGCTGGACGAGAAGCAGGCGCACGACCTGATCTACGACGTCATGACCGACGACCAGCGCAAGAACCTGGAGCAGGAGCTGGAGGCGGACTTCTCCATGGAGGTCCCCAACGTCTCGCGCTTCCGTGTCAACGCCTACCACCAGGACCGCGGCCTGGCGGCGGCATTCCGGACCATTCCCTCGGAGATCCTGACCCTGGAGGACCTGGGCGCGCCGGACATCTTCACCAAGATCGTGGAGAAGCCGCGCGGGCTGATCCTGGTGACCGGGCCCACCGGCTCCGGCAAGTCCACCACCCTGGCCGCCATGGTCAACCACATCAACGAGAACCGGGCGGGGCACATCCTCACCATCGAGGAC
>DATFLO010000015.1:0-29993 GCA_035267605.1 Gammaproteobacteria bacterium | reverse complement strand
CTCGCCGGGCCCGTCGGTGCCGTCGGTGCCGGCGCACAGGGCCCCGATACCGGCCTCCCCGGCCAGATCGGGCGCCATGGCCAGGGCCAGCTCCTGGCTGCGGCCGCCCTGCCCCGCCGGCTCCGGACCGAGGGTCACCGTGGTCTCGCCGCCCCAGAGGAAGGCGGCCGGGGCGGGACCGGGATGGCCGCTGACGCGGCACTCCAGGGCCACCGCCGCCAGGGCCCGGGCCGCGTGCCGGGCCTCGCCCTGCAGGCGGGTGGTCATCAGCCACGCCCGGTAGCCGCGGCCCTCCAGCTCGTCGGCGGCCGCCTCCAGGGCCCCCCGGTTGCTGCCCACCACCACGTTGCGGGCATGGCCCAGCGCCCCCGGCTTGGGCGTCTCGCCAGCCTCCCCGGATGCCCCGCGCCCAAGGTGGGCGCGCACCGAATCCGGCAGGTCGGCCAGGCCCTCCGCCGCGCCCAGGGCCTCGGCGAAGGTGGAGGGGTCCGGGGCGGCTAGTCCGGAGCCGATCACGGCGGGATCGTCGCCGATGACGTCGGAGAGCAGCAGGGCGGTGACGGCGGCGGGGGCGGCCGCCTCGCCCAGGCGCCCGCCCTTGAGCCGGGAGCAGTGCTTGCGCACCGCGTTGATGGCCCCGATGGGCAGGCCGCCGCCCACCAGTGCGCGGTTGGCGGCGAACCAGTCGTCCGGCGGGATCCCCCCGGGAAGGGCCTCGGCCAGGGCCGAGGCGCCGCCGGAGACCAGCAGCAGGAGCTCATCGTCGGCGCCGAGGGCCTCCACGCGCCGGAGGATGTCCTCGCCGGCGGCGAGCGAGCGCCCATCCGGGGTGGGATGGCCGGCCTCCAGCACCCGGCCCGCTCCGGAGGGACAGTCGCCGGCATGACCGTCCTTGGTCACCACCAGCACGTCGCCGGCCTCGGCGGAGCGTGCCGCCAGCGCCCCCGCCGCCATGGCGCAGGCGGCCTTGCCCACGGCAATCATCGCCAGCCGCCCGCGGGGCCGGGCGACCTCCGCATGGCCCTCGAGCCACTCCCGCACCCGCGGCCCCGGATCGGCAGCCGCCAGCGCCGCCCGCAAGGCCGCCTCGGCGTCGGATTTCAGGGGGTCTTCGCGGGGCATGGGGGAACCGGGGAAGTGTTCAGTGTTCAGTTTTAAGTGTTCAGTAACGGCAACGGCCGCCCACTTGAGCTAACGGGATTTTGTTAGCGACGGGAACCTTTGCTCTGTCCCCGGCTAATTAACTGAACACTGAACACTGAACACTGAACACTGAACACTGAACACTGAACACTGAACACTTAGCCGTTAATAACTTCCAGCGCCTGCTCCAGATCCGCCACCAGGTCCTCAACGTCCTCCAGGCCCACGGAGATCCGGATCAGCCCCTCGGTGATGCCGCCGGCGGCGCGCTCGGCCTCAGAGACGCGGGCGTGGGTGGTGCTGGCGGGGTGGGTGACGGTGGTCTTGGCGTCGCCCAGGTTGGCGGTGATGGAGGGGATGCGCAGGGCGTTGATGAAACGGAAGGCCTGCTCGCGTCCGCCCGGCAGGTCGAAGGCCAGGATGCCGCCGAAACGGTCCTGCTGGCGCCGCGCCAGGTCGTGGCCGGGGTGGCTGGCCAGGCCCGGGAAACGCACGCGCTCGGTGCCCAGGCGCCCGGCCAGGAAGTCGGCGACGCGCTCGGCGTTGTCGCAGTGGCGCTCCATGCGCAGCGACAGGGTCTCCAGGCCCTTGAGGAAGACCCAGGCGTTGAACGGGCTCATGGTGATGCCGGCGGAGCGCAGAATGGGGAAGACCTTGTCGCCGGCGATGGCCTCGGGGCCGACCACGGCGCCGCCGACGCAGCGGCCCTGGCCATCCAGGTACTTGGTGGCCGAGTGCACCACCAGGTCGGCGCCCAGGGCCAGGGGGCGCTGCAGGGCGGGCGTGCAGAAGCAGTTGTCCACCACCAGCCAGGCGCCGCAGGCGTGGGCGCGTTCGGCCAGCTCGGCGATGTCGGCCACGGCCATGCCGGGATTGGACGGGGTCTCCAGGAAGAACAGGCGGGTCCGTTCGGTTGCCGCCGCGGACCAGGCTTCGGGATCGCCCGGGTCGACGAAGGCGGTATCCACCCCGAAGCGGCTGAAGATGTTGTTGAGCAGGCCGGTGGTGGAGCCGAACAGGCTGTTGGAGGCCACCACGTGGTCGCCTGCATTCAGCAGGCCCAGGAAGGTGGCGGTGATGGCGCCCATGCCGGAGGCGAAGGCAACCCCGCGCTCGCCGCCCTCGAGGCTGGCCAGGCGCTCCTCGAAGGCGCGCACGGTGGGATTGGTGAAGCGCGAGTAGATGTTGCCCGGGAGCTCGCCGGCGAAGCGCCCGGCCGCCTCCTCGGCGCTGTCGAAGACGAAGCTGGAGGTGGGGAACAGCGCCTCGCTGTGCTCCTTCTCGTTGGTGCGGTGGACGCCGCTGCGGATGCCGCGGGTGGCGAAGCCGAACGGGTCCCCGGCATCCAACGGATTGTCCTCGCTCATCCGGCGTCCTCCCGCAGCAGGCTCAGCTGCGGCGTGCCCTCCTCCGGCGCCACCGGGTAGTCGTCGGAGAAGCAGGCGTCGCAGTAGCCCGGCCCGCGCCCGCCCATGCCGCGATAGAGACCGTCCAGGCTGAGGTAGGCCAGGCTCTCGCAGCCCAGGCTGTCCTGGATCTCCTGGCGGGTGCGGTTGGCGGCAATGAGCTGGTCACGGTCGGGGGTATCGATGCCGTAGTGGCAGGGCCCGATGGTGGGCGGGGCGGAGATGCGCATGTGCACCTCCTCGGCCCCGGCGGCCTTGACCATGCCCACGATCTTGGCGCTGGTGGTGCCGCGCACGATGGAGTCGTCCACCAGGATCACCCGGCGCCCCGCCAGCACCGAGGTCACCGCGTTGAGCTTGACCTTGACCCCGAAGTGGCGGATGGCCTGCTTGGGCTCGATGAAGGTGCGCCCCACGTAGTGGTTGCGGATCAGGCCCAGCTCCAGGGGCAGGCCGGACTCCTCGGCGTAGCCCATGGCCGCGGCCACGCCCGAGTCCGGCACCGGCACCACCACGTCGGCGGGCACCGGATGCTCCTTGGCCAGCTCGCGGCCGATGGCCTTGCGCGCCTGGTAGACGTTGATGCCGTCCAGGGTGGAGTCGGGGCGGGCGAAGTACATGTACTCGAACACGCACATGCGCCGGGACTTGGCCTCGAACGGGAAGTGGGAGGTGACGCCTTCCTGGGTGATCACCACCATCTCGCCGGGCTCGATGTCGCGCACGAGGTCGGCGCCGATCAGGTCCAGCGCGCAGGTTTCCGAGGCCAGCACGTAGGCGCCGTCAATGATGCCCAGGACCATGGGCCGGAAGCCCAGGGGATCGCGCACCCCCACCAGGCGCGACTCGGTCAGGGCCACCAGGGTATAGGCACCCTTCACCTCGCGCAGGGCGTTGGCCAGGCGGTCCTCCATCGTGGCCCCCGGGGCGCGGGCCACCAGGTGGATGATCACCTCGGTGTCCATGTCGGTCTGGAAGATCGAGCCCTGGCGTTCCAGGTGCTTGCGCAGGTAGCGGGCGTTGACCAGGTTGCCGTTGTGGGCCATGGCCAGGCCGCCGTGCTGGTAGTCGATCACCAGCGGCTGGGCGTTGCGCTCCACCGAGGCCCCGGAGGTGGAGTAGCGCACGTGGCCGATGGCCTGGGGACCCCTGAGGCGGCCGATGTCGTCCGGGCCGAAGACGTCCGCCACCCGGCCCATGCCGCGGTGGGTATGGAACAGGGTGCCGTCGCAGGAGGTGACGCCGGCGGCCTCCTGGCCCCGGTGCTGGAGGGCGTACAGGCCGAGGTAGGTCAGGTTGGCCGCCTCGGCATGGCCGAACACGCCGCACACGCCGCACTCGTGCTGGAAGCCGTGGTCGTCGATGGTCACCGTATGGGGGTTGGAGTCATTCATCCCGTTGCAGGCTCTTTTCAATGATCCGATCCAGGCCCTCGCGGTCGAGAGCCTTCTCTCCCGCCTCCCGGGCCCGCTCCTTCAGCTCGTCGAGGGACAGCACCTTGCGCTGGAAATAGCGGCCGAAATCGGCCGGCAGGAGGCGGTGCAGGAAATTGGCCACCGGATCCACGGCGGGGCGCATGAAGGCCCGCCGGTAGCTCGGGCTGTCGCCGAGGGAGGTGCCCCTCAAGACTAAGACCACAATGCCCACCACCACGATTCCCCGCACCACGCCGAAGAACAGCCCCAGGGTCCGGTCCGTGGCGCGCAACCCCGACTTGTGCACCAGGCGATAGGCGAGGACGCCGATCAGCGAGGCCACCAGCAGGGTCACGAAGAACAACAGCAGGAAGGCCGTGACCGCCCGCACCTGAGGATCCGCAATGGTATCCCCGATGGTCGTGGCCAGCGGCCCGCCGAGACGGGCGGCCACCACCAGCGCCAGGATCCAGGCGGCCAGGGAGAAGACCTCGCGCACGAACCCGCGCCAGACGCTGACGGCCGCCGAGGCCAGGATGATGGCCAGCCACAGGCCATCCATCAGGGTCATCGGGCCGACCCCGCCCGGCCGGTGCGCGGCCCTGCGGTCATTCGGCCTTCAGCACCAGCAGGTCCTTGTAGCCGGCCTCGCGGAGGCGCGGCAGGATCTTGGCCGCCTCCTCGCGCGAGGACTTGCTCCCGGCGTACACCCGGTTCCACTCGCTGCCCTTGATCATCCGGGTCACCACTTGGGTCTCGAACCCCTGCTCGCGCAGCTGGTCCTGGAGCTTGCGGGCGTTGTCGGGGTTGCGGAATGAGCCCACCATCACCGTCCAGTAGGGGCCCGCGGCCTTGGCCTCCTGCTCCTCCGTTGCGGAGCCCGATCCGCCCTCCGGGCCGTTCCCGGTCTCCGCCTCGGCCGGCGTCCCGGATGGGGCGCCGGCCGAGGCCTGCCCGCCCTCTTCGCCTGGAGCGGATGCACCGGAGGCGGACGGCGCCGGAGCCTGGGAGGAGGAGGCGCTGCGCGGGGACGGCTCCGACGGGGTTTGCGAAGCGGTTTCCTCGTTCGGGGCGGTCTGCGCGGACGGGGCACCGGCATCCCCCTGGTCCTGCGCCTGCCACCACTTCTCCCCGCCGCCGTCTTCGCTCCGCTCGGGCTCGGCCGGCTGCGCGGGGGTCTCGGCCCGGGAACGCTGGGTGCCGTTGTCGCGGAGCGACTCGGGCTGGACCTCCACCACCTGCGTTTCCTTCTCGGAGCCGCCGCTCATCCACAGCGGCACCAGGGCGGCGGCGATGGCCACTGCCACCACCACCGCCCCCACCAGCTTGTAGAAGCGGCTGGGGCCTCCGCCATCGCCCCCGTTTCTCTGTGCGGCGCTCATCGCAGATCTCCGTCCTTAGCCCGCGGTTCGCGGGTCAATCCGCGGCATCCAGGGCCTCCAGCGCGGAGGCCACCACCAGGAAGCTGCCGAAGGCGATGATCCGGTCGCGGCCGGGGCAGGCCTCGGCGCGGGCCGCCGCCAGGGCTCGCGCGCAATCGGCGGCGGGATCGGCCACCGCCTCCAGCGCCACGGGCAGGCGGGCGGCCACCTCGCCGCCGGATAGCCCCCGCTCGCCCGCAATGCCGCAAGGGTACCACCGGTCGATCACGCCGGCCATGGCGCCCGCCACCTCCGCCACGGCCTTGTCGCGCATGGCGCCGAACACCGCCAGGGTGCGGCCGGGTACCGGCCGCTGCCCCAGCAGATCCGCCAGCTGGGCAGCGGCGGCCGGGTTGTGCGCCACATCCAGCCATACCGGCACCTCGGCCTCGATGACCTGGCCGCGGCCGGGAACGGCGGCCGCGGCCAGGGCCTGCCGCCAAGCGGGGAGGTCCGGCTGCAGAGCTCCCGGGAGCAGGCTTGCAGCGGCGATGGCGGTAGCCGCGTTGCGCAGCTGATAGTCACCGGCCAGGCGCGGCAGCGGCAGGGGGCCCAGGTGGCGGTCAGCGGCCACCCAGGTCCAGCCGCCCTCCCCCGCCTCGGCCCGGAAATCCCGCCCCCACAGGCGCAGGGGGACATCATCGCGGCCGCTCACCGAGCGCGGCGGTTGCGGATCGCCGCACACGGCCGGCACGCCCGCTCGCAGGATGCCCGCCTTCTCGCCGCCGATGGCCTCGCGGTCAGCGCCCAGAAAGGCCTGGTGATCGAGGTCCACGGAGGTGATGACGCTGACCGCGGGCTCCCAGATATTGACGGCGTCCAGGCGACCGCCCAGGCCGACCTCGAGCAGCGCCACCTCCGCCCGTTCGGCAAACATCGCCATGGCGGCCAGGGTGGTGAACTCGAAGTAGGTCAGCGACACCCCGCGGCGGGCCGCCTCCACCGCCTCGAAGGCGGCCACCAGCTCGTCGTCGCCGGCCGTCCGGCCGGCCACCCGGATGCGCTCATTGAAGCGGAACAGGTGGGGCGAGGTGTAGGCCCCGACGCGGTGACCTGCGGCGGCGAGCGCCGCCTCCAGGAAGGCCAGGGTGGAGCCCTTGCCGTTGGTGCCGGCGATCAGCACCACCGGCATCGGCGCGGGCAGAAGACCCATGCGCCCGGCCACCGCGGCCACCCGTTCCAGGCCCAGCTCGATCTCGTCCGGGTGGGCGGCCTCGATGGCCTCCAGCCACTCCCGGAGCTGCGGGGACTCGCTCACGCGCGGCGGATCAGCCGGTGGCGGGCAGGTGGCCGAAGCAGCCCAGCAGCTCGGCCACGGTGTCGCCCAGCTCGCGCCGGTCCACGATGCAGTCCACGGCGCCGTGCTCCTGCAGGAACTCGGCCTCCTGGAAGCCCTCGGGCAGGGTCTCCTGGACGGTCTGCTGGATCACCCGTGGACCGGCGAAGCCGATCAGCGCCTTGGGCTCGGCCACAACCACGTCGCCGAGCATGGCCAGGCTGGCGGAGACCCCGCCCATGGTGGGGTCGGTAAGGACGGAGACGAACGGCAGCCCGGCCTCGTCCATCTTGCCGAGGGCGGCGGAGGTCTTGCTCATCTGCATGAGGGAGAACAGGCCCTCCTGCATGCGCGCGCCGCCGCTGGCGGCGAAGTTGACCAGGGGCACATTGTCCGCCAGCGCGCGGTCCACCGCGCGCACGAAGCGCTCGCCGACCACCGAGCCCATGGAGCCCCCCATGAACCCGAAGTCGAAGGCCGAGGCCACAATGCCGTGGCCGTGGAGGGTGCCGCGCATGGCCACCAGGGCCTCGCGCTCCCCGGTCTGCTTCTGGGCCTGGGAGAGGCGGTCGCGGTACTTCTTGGAGTCCCGGAAGCGCAGGGGATCGTTGGAGGCCAGGTTGGCCCCGATCTCCTCCCGGCCGTCGGCATCGAGGAAATAGTCCAGCCGGGTGCGGGCATTGATGCGATGGTGATGGTCGCACTTGGGGCAGACCTGGAAGCTGCGCTCCAGGTCCTTGCGGTAGAGGATCGCCTGGCAGCTGGGGCACTTGGCCCACAGGCCCTCCGGGGTGGTGCCCCCGCCCCCCTGCTTCTTCTTGATCTTGGGGGGCATGATCTTCTGGAACCAGCTCATGGCGGATGCCCGTCCTATTCTTGGTTCCGGCGGCGCGGCCGCCGGGTGTCCTGTATGGCGATGCGGGACGGCGGCCGCCGCTGCGGGACCGCCGCCCGCCGCTCAGCCCCGGTCCACGCCGGCGCGCAGGTCGGCCACCTGGCGCCGCAGGGCCTCCTCGAGGGCCCGGGGGTCGGCATTGCCGACGTGCTCCTCCACGGTGCGAATCAGCGCGCTGCCCACCACCACGGCGTCGGCGGCGGCGGCCACCGCCGCCGCGGAATCGGCGTCGCGCACGCCGAAGCCCACCGCCACCGGCACCTCCGAACGGTCCCGGATGGGGGCCACGTGCGCCGCCACGTCGGCGGCGTCCAGCCCCGATCCCCCGGTCACCCCGGCCATGGAGACGTAATACAGGAAGCCGCGGGTGAGCCCGAGGATGGCGCCCAGGCGCTGCGCCGAGGTGGTGGGGGCCGCCAGCAGGATGGGGGCCAGCCCGGCCCCGGCGAAGGGGCGCGTCCAGTCGGCCGCCTCCTCCGGCGGCATGTCCACGGTCAGGACACCGTCCACCCCGGCGGCCGCCGCCCGCTCGGCGAAGGCGGCCGGGCCCATGCGCTCGACGGGATTGGCGTAGCCCATGAGGACCACCGGGGTGTCGGTGTCCCGGGCGCGGAACTCGCGCACCATGCCCAGCACGTCGTCCAGGGTCACGCCGTGGCCCAGGGCACGCTCGGAGGCGCGCTGGATCACCGGCCCGTCGGCCAGCGGATCGGAGAAGGGCACGCCCAGCTCCAGCACGTCGGCCCCCGCCCCGGTCATGGCGTGCATGAGGCCGACGGTGCGCTCGGGCGCCGGATCCCCGGCGGTAACGAAGGTCACCAGGCCCTTGCGGCCCCGGCTGCGCAGCTCGGCGAAGCGGGCGTCGATGCGGTTCACTGCCCCTCCTCCACCTCGGCCACGGTGTGGATGTCCTTGTCGCCGCGCCCGGAGAGGTTGACCAGGACGATCTGCTCCGGGTCCATGTCGGCGGCCATGCGCAGCGCCGCGGCCACCGCGTGGGAGGACTCCAGCGCCGGCAGGATGCCCTCGGTGGCGGTGAGGCGCTTGAAGGCGGCCAGCGCCTCGTCGTCGTCCACGGTCTCGTAGCGGACCCGGCCCACATCCTTGAGGTGGCTGTGCTCGGGCCCCACGCCCGGGTAGTCCAGCCCGGCGGAGACGGAGTGGGTGGCCAGGATCTGACCGTGGTCGTCCTGCATCAGGTAGCTGCGCGAGCCGTGCAGGATGCCGGGCGACCCGGCCGCCAGCGGCGCGGCGTGGTGGCCGGTGGCCAGGCCGTAGCCGCCGGCCTCCACGCCCACCATGGCCACCTCGGCATCGTCCAGGAACGGATGGAACAGGCCGATGGCGTTGCTGCCGCCGCCGACGCAGGCCACCAGGGTGTCGGGCAGCCGGCCGGTGGCAGCCTGGACCTGCTCGCGGGCCTCGCGGCCGATGACCGCCTGGAAATCGCGCACCAGCTCGGGATAGGGATGGGGGCCGGCCACCGTGCCGATGACGTAGAAGGTGTCGGCGACGTGGGTGACCCAGTCGCGCATGGCCTCGTTCATGGCGTCCTTGAGGGTGCGCGAGCCGGACTCCACCGCACGCACCTCGGCACCGAGCAGGCGCATGCGGTAGACGTTCATGGCCTGGCGCCGCATGTCCTCGGCGCCCATGTAGATGACGCACTCCAGACCCAGACGCGCGGCCACGGTAGCGGTGGCGACGCCGTGCTGCCCGGCGCCGGTCTCGGCGATGAGGCGCTGCTTGCCCATGTGGCGGGCGAGCAGGGCCTGGCCGATGGTGTTGTTGATCTTGTGGGCGCCGGTGTGGGTGAGGTCCTCGCGCTTGAGGAAGATGCGTGCCCCGCCCGCCTCGCGGCTCAGCCGTCGGGCCTCGTACAGCGGCGTGGGCCGGCCCACGTAGTGGTCCAGCTCGTCGGCGAGCTCGGCCTGGAAGTCGGGGGCATCGCGCAGCTGGGCGTAGGCCTCGGTGAGCTCCAGCACCGGGGCCATCAGGGTCTCGGAGACGAAGCGGCCGCCAAAGATCCCGAAATGCCCGCGCTCGTCGGGCCCCTTATCCGTTGTCCGCATCCCGGACTCCTTGCACGAAGGCCGCCACCCGCTCGGCCGATTTCACCCCGGGGCGTTCCTCCACCCCGCTGCTCACATCCACGGCGAAGGGGCGCACCGTGCGCACGGCCTCGCCCACGTTGTCCGCATTCAGCCCGCCGGCGAGCACTACCTCCGGGGCCAGGTCGGCGGGGATGGCGGACCACCGGAAGGTCCGCCCGGTGCCCCCCGGCTTCCCCGGCACGAAGGCATCCAGCAGGAGACGACCGGCCCCGTAGCGCTCCGCGGCCGCCGCCGGATCGGTGCCGCCTCCGACCCGCACCGCCTTGAGGAAGCGCCGACCAAATCCGGCGCAGAAGGCCGGCGGCTCGTCGCCGTGGAACTGGAGAATGTCCAGGGGGCAGCCGGCCAGGACCTGCTCCACCTGGCGGGCCTCCGGGTCCACGAACAGGCCCACCGCGCTGACGAACGCGGGCAGGGCCTGGCACACGGCCGCCGCCTGTTCCACCGACACCGCCCGCGGGCTGTCCGCGTGGAACACCAGGCCAACGGCATCAGCGCCCGCCTCGGCGGCCATGCGGCCGTCGGCGGGCGAGGTGATGCCGCAGATCTTGATGCGTGTGCGGGCCACGGGATCGGTCCCTCAGAACGCCGCCGGGTCCAGGCCGCCGGGGCCCGTCCGGGGCGGCTCGGGGGCCCCCAGCTCGGGGGGATAGTGTACGGCGGCGAAATACAGCCCCTCGGGCCGCGCCGTCGGCCCGGCCCGCCCCCGCTCGCCGCCCTCGCGGGCGGTCCGGATCCAATCGGGACCCTGGCGGCCCAGGCCCACTTCGAGCAAGGAGCCCACCATGATCCGCACCATATTGTACAGGAAGGCAGTGGCGCGCACCGCCACCCAGACCTCCGGGCCCCGGGACCATACCGCGACGCGCTCGACCCTCCGGACCGGATTCCCGGCCTGGCAGCCGGCGGCGCGGAAGGCGGAGAAATTGTGCTCCCCTTCCAGGTGGCGCGCACCCTCCGCCATGGCCGCCACGTCCAGGGAGCGCGGCAGCCAGGCGACGCGGCCCTCATCCAGAGCCGGCCGTCCGGGCCGCGCCAGCAGCCGGTAGACATAGGTGCGGGCGGTGGCCGAGCGGCGCGCGTCGAAATCCGCGGCCACCGGCCCGGCGTCCAGCACCGCCAGTCCGGCGGGCAGCCGGGTGTTGGTGCCCCGGACCCAGGCCCCGGACGGGCGCTCCACCGGGGCGTCGAAGTGGGCCACCATGCCCAGGGCGTGCACCCCGGCGTCGGTGCGCCCCGCCCCGCTCACCCGGACCGGTGCGTCGGCCACCGCCGCCAGCCCGGCTTCGAGCGCCGTCTGCACGCCAAGGGCGTTGGCCTGGCGCTGCCAGCCGTGGAAGCGGCTGCCGTCGAACTCCACCAGGAGCGCCCAGCGCCCCGCGGTCACCAGCCCGGTCCCGCAGCGATCCAGCCCAGGGCCCCCGCCCAGGCCCCGGCGCCTCCGAGCAGAAGCAGGTCGGTCGGCGCCGGGCGGCCCAGCCGGCGGACCTGCCCCGCCCGGCGCAGGAACAGTGCCTCGGCGTTGCGGTCGGCGGCCTCGCGGGCCCGGCGCAGGACCACGCGGGCGGCGTCCGCCTCCAGCCGGATCCGGCCCATGACGCCGCCGCCCGGGGACCGCCGCAGCCGCAGGGCCTCCCGCACGCTGCGCGCCTCGCGGCGGACCGGCTCCACCCGGTCCAGGGTCCAGGCCAGCAGCCGGCCGAACCGCTCCGCCGGCACCCCGAGCCGGGCCAGGGGGGCCAGCAGCCAGGCCACCCCGGCGGCCAGCTCCGGCGCCGGGGTGGAGCGCACCAGGACCGCCACCAGGCCGCTCATGAGCAGGACCACGCCCACCAGCTCACCACCCCGCGCCAGGCCCTCCAGCGTGGGCCACCACGGCCCGCCGCCGGCGGCCACCGGCCGACCGGGGGTGAACCAGCCGTGCAGCAGGACGATGAACAGGAAGACCCAGCGCAGGCGGCCGGCCAGGGCCGCGAATGCGGCCAGGGCCCCGGGCACCCGCGCCCCCGCGGAGAGGGCCAGGATGCCGGTCGCAGCGAGCCCGGCGGGACCGCGGGCCAGGATCGCCGCGCCGCCGACCAGGGCGACGGCCAGCACCTTGGCCCCGGGATGGAAGCCTCCGCCATGGGACTGGTTTCCGGTCACGCTTCTGCCCTCAGCCCGTTCGCCAGGGGGAGGCGCCGGTGCGGGGAAAAACGAACGCCCCGCACGGGCGGGGCGCGCTCGTCGGGCTCACACCCGGGTCAGGCGAGCGAAGCGATCAGCTTCCGGGCCCGCTCCTGCTGCTGCGGGGCGCCGCGGCCCTCCACCTCCTCCAGCAGGCCACGGGCGGACTCCTGGTCGCCCATGTCGATCCAGGCCTGGGCCAGGTCGAGCTTGATCTCGAACTCGTCCTCGTCCCCTCCGCCGTCGGCCGCCGCCGGCTCCTCGGCGGAGGGCGTCGCCGGCCGGGCGGGGGCGGTCTCCTCTTCCGCGGCCTCGCCTCCGGGGCCGGACTCCTCGCCGGCCTGCTCGTCCTCCCAGCCGGGGAGCTCCAGATCGAGGTCGCTGCCGGCCTCCTCGCCCCCGGACTCGGGCTCCGGGGCGGTCGCGGCGCCCCCGGTATCGAAGTCGCCGAGGTCCAGCTCGCCCAGCTCGTCGCCGCCACCGGCCTCGGTCCCGGCACCGGCGGGCGGCTCCGCGGGCTCCGGCTCACCCAGGTCGAGGTCGAAATCCAGCTCGTCGCCGGCAGGAGGCGCCTCCTCTCCCGACTCGGACCCGGCGGGCCCGCCCTCGGGGCCCTCCTCGGCCTCCGACTCCCAGCCCGACAGGGCCAGCAGATCGTCGCCTTCCGCTTCCGTCGGGGCCGGGGTCTCCGCTTCCTCTGCGGCGGAGGCCTCCTCCTCTTCCCCGGGCAGGCCCAATTCGAAGTCGAGATCCCCCTCCTCGTCCTCGCCGGCCGAAGCGGTGGCGGCCTCCTCCCCCGCGCCGGGCCCCTCCTCCGGCCCGGAGCCGGGACCCTCCAGGTCAAAGGCCAGATCCAGGTCCTCTTCCTCGCCCCCGGCGGGAGCCTCCTCGGAGGCAGCGGGCGCCTCCCCGGGCCCCTCGGCGCTGTCGCCGCCGAAGTCGAGATCAAGGCCTTCCTCCTCCGCGGCTTCGGGCGCGGGCTCGCCACCGGGGGAAGCGGCCTCGGGCCCCTCCAGATCGAGGCCCTCGAAGTCGAAGGCCGGCCCGGGAGCCGCCGACGCCGAGGCCGCGGCACCTGCCCCGGCACCGGCGGCAGCGGTCTGGGCGAACAGGGTGCTTTCCGGCATGATCCGCCGGCCGCGGGTGCGGATCTCTTCCTGCCATTCGGGCTGCTCGTCGCCGAGCTGATCGAACAGGCGGCGGGCCACCTCCTCGAACTGGTCGGCATCGTCCTCCTGCTCGTAGAGATCGAGCAGCCGGCCGTACACCGCCCAGTTGCGGGGGTTGTCCGCAACGGCCTGCCACAGGGTGGAGCGTGCCTGCTTGAGCTCGCCGGCGGCGGCCTGCAGGTTGGCCTTGGTCACGGGGTCACTGGGCTCGTCCGGATTGCCCGCCCCGGCCCCGCCGCCATCGCCGCCGCCCTCCTTGCGGACGGCGCGCAGCCGAAGCCACAGGGCGACGATGGCCAGGAGCATGAGCAGGTTGATCCCGGCCAGCAGGCCCAGGATGTAGCGCTCCCGGCCCGCCATCATGGAGCCGCCGGCGCCCTGGCTGGAGAGGCGCTTCATGGTGGCGTTCTGCTGGGCCACCAGCTTGCGCTGCTTGTCCAGCTTGTCCTGCATCCCGGCCAGACGCTTCTGCATGGCGTCCACGGCGTCCTGGCGCTTGCCGCGCTGCTCGTCGAGGGCCTTCTGCAGGTCACTGATACGCCCCCGGAGCTCGGCCACCATGGCGGCGTTCTCGGGGCTCTCCCCGGTGCCGGATCCGGCCCCGCCGCCGGCTTCCTCCTGGCCGGCCTCGCCGCCGCCGGTGTCCGCCCCGCTTTGGTTGGCGGCGGTTTGCTCCGCCCCCGCGGACTTCTGGTCCTGCGGCGACTCCTTGGCCGGGGCCGAAGCCGACTCGTCATCCGGGCTGGCCAGGGAGACCTTCAGGCGGTAGCGCTCGTGGCCGGGGCTGGTCTTGACCCCGGGCTCGCCGCGGGACCTCCACTCCTTGCGCTGCTTGCGGATGATGGCCTTGGCCTGGCTCGTGGAGTAGCGGCGAACCTGGGACTGGCTCGGGACGTCGAGCACGGCGCCCTGGCGCACGAGGTTCATGTTGCCGTCGATGAAGGCGTCGGGATTGGCCTTCCAGGTGGCCACCACGGCCGCATCGAGGGGCACCGTCCCCTGCCTGCGCAGGCGCTGGACGATGGTGGTCAGGGTATCGCCGGAGCGCACCGGGCCGTAGCGGTCCCGCTTGGCCCAGCCCTCGGTGACCTGCACGTCGGGCCGCTTCACCGCGGGCCCGGCCTCGGCCTCGCGCCGGGCCTGGGCCGGAAGCTCGCGGGTGCGAACGCGCGCCTGACCGCCGCCGGCGGGTTGGGCGGCGGCAGGCGGCGGGGCCGGCCGCGAGGCGGCGCTCCGGCTTTCCGGCTCGCTCACCTCCGGCGGATCCAGGGTGACGGTGAACATCTTGAGGACCTGGTTGTCCCCGCTGGTCACCCGCACCATCACCTCGAACAGCGGATCCTCGATGGGGCGGGAGCTGGTGATGCGGATGACGGGGGAATCACCGTCCTCGAGGCGCACCTGCAGCGCGCTGACGGCGGCGGGCATGGACTTGCCCACCATCTTGTAGTCGGATTCGGAGGCGATGCTCGCCTCCAGGTCCCCGGCCGACTCCCCTCCGCTCAAACGGAGGGGGGCGGAGGCCTGGAGCGGGCTGCCCAGACTGGACGCCACATCGAGGGATCCAAGGCCCAGGGCCCGGACCGTCGGACTCGCCGCCCAAAAACCTATAAAAACGGCCAGGACAGCGGCTCGCCTTCCGCGGATTCCCAAAAGGGCCCGACAAGTCTTTCGAGCGCGCCCTGGCCGGGCGGGGATGGGCATGTGGTTCTCCTTTTCCGGGCCTTGCACGGCCTTTTTACCGCAGATGCTCCCGGTAGAGCAACTCCGTAATTTGCCCTGTGTAATCCGTAAGCCTTCGACGGACGTTATCTGTCACAAGCCTAAGATTCAAACCGCGCTCTGGCACCGCTACTGCCGCCGGCGCCAGGCACAGACAACGCGCCCCGCCCCTTACTGCCGGGCCGGATACTGGCATTGTCGGGGGAAATCAAGGGGGATGGGACCGGGAAGGAACAGACGCACGGGCCCTGCGGGCCCTCCCCCTTTGACAGCGGCGCCGGGCTACAGGCCGCCGGCCAGCAGGCGCAGGGTGCGGCGCACCGGCTCGGCGGCACCCCACAGCAGCTGGTCGCCCACCGAGAAGGCATTCAGGTACTCGCCGCCCATGCGCATCTTGCGCAGCCGGCCCACGGGCACCTCGAGGGTGCCGGTGGCCGCCGTGGGGGTGAGCCGCTGCTTGGAGGGGTCGGGCTCGTTGGGCACCACCCGCACCCAGTCGTTGGCCCCGGCCAGGATCGACTCCACTTCGCCGATGGGCACGTCGCGGGTCAGCTTGATGGTGAAGGCCTGGGCGTGCGAGCGCATGGCGCCGATGCGCACGCAGGTGCCGTCGATGGGCACGGGGGTCTCCAGGCGGCCGAGGATCTTGTTGGTCTCCTCGGAGCCCTTCCACTCCTCCTTGCTCTGGCCGTTGTCCATGGGCTTGTCGATCCACGGGATCAGGCTGCCGGCCAGGGGCACCTCGAAGTTGTCGTCGGGGAAGTCGGTCGAGCGCATGCGCTCGGTGACGGCGCGGTCGATCTCCAGGATGCCGCTCGCGGGATCGTCCAGGCGCCCCCCGGCGGCATCGCGCAGGGCGCCCATCTGGCTGATCAGCTCGCGCATGTGCTTGGCGCCGGAGCCCGACGCCGCCTGGTAGGTCATGGAGGTCATCCACTCCACCAGCCCTTCGCGGAACAGCCCGCCCAGGGCCATGAGCATGAGGCTGACGGTGCAGTTGCCGCCGACGAAGGTGCGGGTGCCGGCGTCGATCTGGCGCTCCATGTGCTCGCGGTTGACCGGATCGAGCACGATGACGCTGTCGTCGGCCATGCGCAGGGTGGAGGCGGCGTCAATCCAGTAGCCGTCCCAGCCGGAGGCACGCAGCTGGTGGTACACCTGCTCGGTGTAGTCGCCGCCCTGGGTGGTGAGGATGGCATCCATGGCGCGCAGGGCGTCGAGGTCGGTGGCGTCCTGGAGGGCCGGGACGTCCTGGCCGATATCGGGACCGGGCTGGCCGGCCTGGGAGGTGGAGAAGAACACCGGCTCGATGCCGGCGAAGTCGCCCTCGGCCAGCATGCGCTGCATCAGGACGGAGCCCACCATGCCCCGCCAGCCGACGAATCCCACCCGCTTCACGCTGCCTTGCGCCATCGCTTCGATCCCTATCGTTACCGGCCGTCCTAGCCCCGCAGAGCTGCGACCACCGCGTTCCCCATCTCGGACGTCCCCACCGCAGCGCCGTTCCCGGCGATGTCGGGGGTGCGCAGGCCGTCGGCCAGGACCCGCTCCACCGCGGACTCGACGCGATCGGCCAGGGCCGCCTCGCCCAGGCTGTAGCGCAGCATCATGGCCACCGACAGGATGGTGGCCAGCGGATTGGCCTGGCCGGTGCCGGCGATATCCGGCGCCGAGCCGTGGATGGGCTCGTACATGCCGGCGCCTTCGGTGTTGAGCGAGGCGCTCGGCAGCAGGCCGATGGAGCCGGTGAGCATGGACGCCTCGTCGGACAGGATGTCGCCGAACATGTTGGTGGTGACCATGACGTCGAACTGCTTGGGGGCGCGCACCAGCTGCATGGCGGCGTTGTCCACGTACATGTGCGACAGCGCCACATCCGGATAGTCGCGCTCGCCCAGCTCGGTGATGACCTCGCGCCACATCTCGGTGGCCTCGAGCACGTTGGCCTTGTCCACGCTGCACACCCGCCCCGCGCGCTTGCGGGCGATGTCGAAGGCCACCCGGCCGATGCGCTCCACCTCGTCCGAGGTGTAGACCAGGGTGTTCACCCCCTTGCGGCGGCCGTCGGCCAGCTCCTCCACGCCTCTAGGCTCGCCGAAATAGATGCCGCCGGTGAGCTCGCGCACCACCATGATATCGATGCCGGAGGCCACCTCCGGGCGCAGCGCGGACGCCTCCACCAGCTCCGGGAAGACCTTGGCCGGGCGCAGGTTGGCGAACAGCCCCAGCTCCTTGCGCAGGGCCAGCAGCGCCCGCTCCGGGCGCACGCTGTAGTCCAGGGCCTCCCACTTGGGTCCGCCGACGGCGCCCAGCAGCACGGCGTCGGCCGACCGGGCCAGCTCCAGGGTGGCGTCGGGCAGCGGATGGCCGGCGTCGTCGTAGGCGGTCCCGCCCACCGGCGCCTCCTCCCAGGCCACCTCGAGGCCGAATTCGTCGCGCAGCACACCCAGCACCTTGACGGCCTCGGCCACGATGTCGGGACCGATGCCGTCGCCGGGGAGGATGGCGAGCTTGTGCGTCATGGGGGTCCTTTCCTGTTCGCTGCGGCGGACCGCGGCCCGCCCTACCCCTGGGCCTCGAACACCCAGGGCCGCTGCTTCCGGTGCGCCTCCTCGAAGGCGGCGATGGCCTCGGCGCGCTCCAGGGTCAGGCCGATGTCGTCCAGGCCGTGGTAGAGCATGTGCTTCCTGTGCCCGTCCACCTCGAAGGCGATGGTCTCGCCGCCCGGCGTGGTAACGGTCTGCGCCGCCAGGTCCACGTCCAGCTCGTAGCCGGGCTCGGCCGCCACCTCCTCGAACAGCCGGTCCACCGTGGCGGCGTCCAGGGTAATGGTCAGGATGCCGTTCTTGGTGCAGTTGTTGGCGAAGATGTCGGCGAAGCTGGGCGCGATGATCACCCGCAAGCCGTAGTCGGCCAGCGCCCACGGGGCGTGCTCGCGCGAGCTGCCGCAGCCGAAGTTCTCGCGGGCGAGCAGGATGGTGGCGCCGCGGTAGCGGTCCCGGTTGAGCACGAACTCCGGGTTCTCCGGCCGCGCGCTATTGTCCATGCCGGGCCCGCCCTCGTCCAGGTAGCGCCACTCGTCGAACAGGTTGGGCCCGAAGCCGGTGCGCTCGATGGACTTCAAAAACTGCTTGGGGATGATGGCGTCGGTATCGACGTTGGCGCGGTCCAGCGGCGCCACCAGGCCCTTCATGCGGGTGAACGGTTGCATTTTTTCTCCCAAGGCTGAAACGCCAAGCCGCCAAGGAACGCCAAGAAAGCGGGATAAGAACCCTGGCTGCTGCCGGGTTTCTTCCTCCTTGGCGTCTTGGCGCCTTGGCGTTCTCTCACTCGCCGGTGACCTCGCGGATGTCCTCGAAGTGCCCCGCGATGGCGGCGGCCGCGGCCATGGCCGGGCTCACCAGATGGGTGCGCCCGCCGCGGCCCTGGCGGCCCTCGAAGTTGCGGTTGGAGGTGGAGGCGCAGCGCTCGCCCGGTTTCAGGCGGTCGTCGTTCATGGCCAGGCACATGGAGCAGCCGGGCTCGCGCCACTCGAAGCCGGCGGCGGTGAACACCTTGTCCAGGCCCTCCTGTTCCGCCTGCTCCTTCACCAGGCCGGAGCCGGGCACCACCAGGGCCTCCACGCCCTCGGCCACCTGCTTGCCGGCCACCACCGCGGCGGCGGCGCGCAGGTCCTCGATGCGGGCGTTGGTGCACGAGCCGATGAAGACCACGTCCACGGCGATCTCGCGCATGGGGGTATTCGGCTCCAGGCCCATGTAGGCCAGGGCGTTCTCCATGGCGCCGCGCTTGACCGGGTCGGGCTCGGCGGCCGGGTCGGGGACCACCCCGGTGACCGGAACGGTCATCTCCGGCGAGGTGCCCCAGGTCACCTCCGGCAGCAGGTCGGCGGCGTCCAGGATGATCTCGGCGTCGAAGGCGGCGTCGGCGTCGGAGACCATGTCCCGCCATTCCGCCTCGGCGGCGTCCCAGGCCTCGCCGGACGGGGCGTAGGGGCGGTCGCGGAAATAGTCGACGGTCTTGTCGTCCACCGCCACCATGCCGGCGCGCGCGCCGGCCTCGATGGCCATGTTGCAGATGGTCATCCGCCCCTCCACGGAGAGGTCCTGAATGGCCTCGCCGGCGAACTCGATGGCGTAGCCGGTGCCGCCGGCGGTGCCGATCTCGCCGATCACCGCCAGGATGATGTCCTTGGCCGTCACCCCGGTGGGCAGGCGGCCATTGACCTGCACGCGCATGGCCCTGGGCTTGCGCTGCGGCAGGGTCTGGGTGGCCAGCACGTGCTCCACCTCGGAGGTGCCGATGCCGAAGGCCAGGCAGCCGAAGGCGCCGTGGGTGGAGGTGTGGCTGTCGCCGCAGACCACCGTCATGCCGGGCAGGACGATGCCCTCCTCCGGGCCGATGACGTGCACGATGCCCTGGCGCGGATCACTCATCTTGAACTCGGTGATGCCGAATTCGTCGCAGTTGCGGTCGAGCGCCGCCACCTGCTTGGCCGACACGGGATCGCTGATGCCCTGCGTACGGTCGGTGGTGGGCACGTTGTGGTCGGGCACGGCGAAGGTCAGCTCCGGCCGGCGCACGCCGCGCCCGGCCAGGCGCAGACCCTCGAAGGCCTGCGGGCTGGTCACCTCGTGCACCAGATGGCGGTCGATATAGAGCAGGGACACGCCGTTGTCGTCGGTCTCG
Organism: Gammaproteobacteria bacterium; assembly: GCA_035267605.1. Classification (GTDB taxonomy): domain Bacteria; phylum Pseudomonadota; class Gammaproteobacteria; order Thiohalorhabdales; family Thiohalorhabdaceae; genus Thiohalorhabdus. The sequence continues at coordinate 10,577 of DATFLO010000015.1, read as the reverse complement.
ACGACGTGGCTATCCCACAATTTGTCCAGCAGGGTCTTACCGGCCATTTTTCCGATTTCCGATGGTTTCCGGATGCGTCAAAGGCGCCGGGGCCGAGCCCGGGCGCCTGTCCCGTTACAGCTGCGGATGCTCCGCCGGCGGCTCGCCCATGAGCTTGTTGAGGGCGTGCACGTAGGCCTTCACCGAGGCGGCCACGATGTCGGTGTCCGCGCCCTGGCCGTTGACGATGCGGCCGCCGCGCTCCAGGCGCACGGTCACCTCGCCCTGAGCGTCGGTGCCGCCGGTGATGGCGTTGACCGAGTACAGCTTGAGCTCGGCATCGACGTCGGTGATCGCCTCCACCGCCTTGAACGCGGCGTCCACCGGGCCGTCGCCGGCCACCGTGGCGGAGCGGTTGTCACCATCCACCTCCAGCGTGAGCTGGGCCTCGGGGGTCACCCCGGTCTCCGAGCAGACATTGAGGCTGACCAGCTTGAAGCGCTCGGCGGCGCGGGTGACCTCGTCGTTGACCAGGGCCAGCAGGTCCTCGTCGAAGATCTCGCGCTTCTTGTCGGCGAGCGCCTTGAAGCGCTCGAAGGTGGCCTCGAGCTCCTGTTCATCGAGATGCACACCCAGCTCCTCCAGCCGGGTGCGGAAGGCATTGCGCCCGGAGAGCTTGCCCAGGACCATGCGGTTGCGCTTCCAGCCCACGCTCTCGGCGGTCATGATCTCGTAGGTCTCGCGCTCCTTGAGCACGCCGTCCTGGTGGATGCCCGACTCGTGGGCGAAGGCGTTGGCGCCAACGATGGCCTTGTTGTTCTGCACCGCGAAGCCGGAGACGGTGGCCACCAGGCGGCTGGTGGGCACGATCTCGGTGGTCTCGATGCGGGTGTCCAGGCCGAAGTGGTCGGACCGGGTGCGCAGCGCCATGACCAACTCCTCCATGGCGGCGTTGCCGGCGCGCTCGCCCAGGCCGTTGACGGTGCACTCCACCTGCCGGGCGCCGTTCTCCACCGCCGACAGGGAGTTGGCCACGGCCAAGCCGAGGTCGTTGTGGCAGTGCACCGAGAAGGTGGCCTTGTCCGCGTTGGGCACCCGCTCGCGCAGCATGGCGATGCGCTCGCCGAACTCGTGGGGCATGGCGTAGCCCACGGTGTCCGGGATGTTGATGGTGGTGGCGCCGGCGTCGATGGCCGCCTCCACGACGCGGCACAGGAAGTCGGGGTCGGTGCGCCCGGCGTCCTCGGCGGAGAACTCGACGTTATTGGTGTAGCCGCGGGCGCGCTTGACCGCCGCCACCGCCATGTCGTGCACCTCGTCCTGGCTCATCTTGAGCTTGGCGCGCAGGTGGATGTCGCTGGTGGCGATGAAGGTGTGGATGCGCGGATCGGCGGCGCCTTTGAGGGCCTCGCCGGCACCGTCGATGTCGGCCTCGCGGGCCCGGGCCAGGCCGCAGATCTGGCAGTCGCGGATCTCGTCCGCAATGGCCTTGACCGAGGCGAAATCGCCCTTGGAGGCCGACGGGAAGCCGGCCTCGATCACATCCACCCGCAGCCGCTCCAGGGCGCGGGCGATCTGCATCTTCTCTTCGGCGTTCATGGAGGCGCCGGGGCTCTGCTCCCCGTCGCGCAGGGTGGTATCGAAGATCAGTACTCGGTCCGCCATTTGGCAGCCCTCCACATCAGGCATCCGTCGTCAACGGAAACTGGAAAGGTTCGGCCCGGCGTCCGCGGACGCCTTCGGGGGCGCGGCTCGCGGCAACCGCGGCGCGCCTCGGCCGGGATTCGGTTGCGGGAACGGAAGCGCGGCTTACGCGCGTAGCTGGCGCGCTAGCCGCAGGGATAGGCGGGGAAGGCGTAGCAGGCGGGTCCGGCTGGGCTGGGGCACGACGGGTACGTGGCCGCCTCGCGGGGCGGCGACGGCTGGCCAGGGGCGATCGCCCTCAATCGCTGACGCTGCCATTGGTTTCAGTCCCCTGCACATGGATCCTTGCACGATCCCAAAAGCTAGTTCTCCCGGTCCGGGCTGTCAACCTCGGAGCGGGCGCGGCGCTCGCGCCGCCGCCGGCGCAGCTGGAGCACGGTGGCCACCGGACCGGCCAGGGCGTAGACGAAGAAGAACCCGAACAGCACCAGCGGCGGATCCACCGCCACCAGGATCAGCAGGCCGACCACCAGGACGGCCACCGGGAACGGCACCCGGTAGCGCAGATCGGCGTCCTTGAAGCTGCGGTAGCGGACGTTGCTGACCATCAGCAACGCAACCACATAGACCGCGAACAGGGTGGCCAGGTTCACCCAGACGCCGGAGAAGCCCTTCTCCTCCACGAACAGCACCCAGGTGCCCAGGGCCGCGGCCCCGGCGGGCACCGGCAGCCCCTGGAAATAGCGTTTGTCGTGGACGCCGCTCTGGGTATTGAAGCGGGCCAGGCGCAGACCGGCGCAGGCGGTGAACAGGAAGCCGCCGAGCCAGCCCACGTTGCCGAAGGGCTGCAGCGCCCACTGGTAGATCAGCACGGCCGGCGCCAGCCCGAAGGAGATGGCGTCGGAGATGCTGTCGTACTCGGCGCCAAAGTCGGTCTCCGCATTGATCAGCCGCGCCACCCGGCCGTCCAGGCCGTCGAACACCAGGGCCACCAGGGCGGCAACCGCGGCAGGCACGAACGCCCCCTCCACCGACTTGATGACGGCGAAGAACCCGGCGAACAGGGCCGCCGTGGTCAGCAGGTTGGGCAGCAGGTAGACCCCCTTGCGAGGGCCGGCGCGGCGTATCATGGACCCCTCTTGTGGTTGCCCCAAACGCGCAGGCCCCGGGCTCGGGCCGGGGCCTGCCGGGCTCCGCCGCTGGCGGGTCTAGTTCTTCTCCTTGTCCACCAGCTTGCCGGCGCTCATGAACTTCATCTGCGAGCGCAGGCGCTCGCCCACCTCCTCGATCGGATGCTCGCGGGCGAGGCGGCGGGACGACTGCAGCTTGGGCATGCCGGCCTGGTTCTCCAGGATGTACTCCTTGGCGAAGGTGCCGTCCTGGATCTCGCCGAGGACCTTGCGCATCTCCTCCTTGACGTCCTCGTTGATGAGGCGCCGGCCGCGGCTGAAGTCGCCGTATTCCGCGGTGTTGGAGATGGAGTAGCGCATGTTGGCGATGCCGCCCTCGTAGAGCAGGTCGACGATCAGCTTCATCTCGTGCAGGCACTCGAAATAGGCCATCTCCGGGGCGTAGCCGGCCTCGGTGAGGGTCTCGAAGCCCGACTGGATGAGCGCGGAAAGGCCGCCGCAGAGCACCGCCTGCTCGCCGAACAGGTCGGTCTCGGTCTCCTCGCGGAAGGTGGTCTCGATGACGCCCGCCCGGGTGCCGCCGTTGGCCTTGGAGTAGGACAGCGCGATGTCGCGCGCCTGGCCGGAGGCGTCGGCCTCGATGGCGATCAGGTTGGGCACGCCGCTGCCCTGCTCGTAGGTGGCGCGCACGGTGTGGCCGGGGCCCTTGGGGGCCACCATGAACACGTCCAGGTCGGCGCGCGGCACGATCTGGCCGTAGTTGATATTGAACCCGTGGGCGAAGGCCATGGCCGCGCCCTGCTTGAGGTTGGGCTCGATCTGGCCGTAGTAGAGGGCCTTCTGGTGCTCGTCGGGGGCCAGGATCATGACCACGTCGGCGCCGGCGGCGGCCTCCTCGATGCTGGCCACCTTCAGGCCGGCGTTCTCGGCCTTGGCCCAGGAGCCGGAGCCGGGCCGCAGGCCCACGGTGACGCTCACGCCGGATTCGGCGAGGTTGTTGGCGTGGGCGTGGCCCTGGGAGCCGTAGCCGATGATGGCCACCTGCTTGCCCTGGATCAGGGAGAGATCGGCGTCCTGATCGTAGTACACCTTCATGGCGGGTCCTTTTTCGAAAAAGTGTTAAGTTTTAAGTGTTAAGTTTTAAGTTTTAAGTGGATAGATTTAAGTCGTAGCAAGGGAATCCAGAGAAGTAGTTTTCAATGCTTCTCCAGGGGCCTTTCGGGAAAGGAAAACGGGAAAGAAAAACCCCTAAAAAAGACCGGGTAGGAAATTTCCCGGCCTTTTTCCCTTAAAACTTAAAACTTAACCACTTAAAACTGCCGTAACCTACATCCCCCGCGAACCGCGGCCGATGGCCGTGGAGCCGGTGCGGACCACCTCCACGACCTGGGAGGCGTCGAACAGCTCGAGGAGGGACTGGACCTTCTGGCCGTCCCCGGTCACCTCGAGGGTGTAGGAGGTGTCGGTGACGTCGATGATGCGGCTGCGGTAGATGTCGGCGATGCGCTTGACCTCTGCGCGCTGCTCGCCGGACTCGGCCTGGACCTTGAGCAGCACCATCTCGCGCTCGATGTGGGCGCCCTCGGTGAGGTCGGTGACCCGGATCACCTCGATCAGCTTGCGCAGCTGCTTGATGATCTGCTCGATGATCTGATCGTCGCCCCAGGTGACGATGGTCATCCGGGACACGTCCTCCTCGTCGGTGGGCGCCACCGACAGGCCCTCGATGTTGTAGCCGCGGGCCGAGAACAGGCCGGCCACCCGCGACAGGGCGCCCGCCTCGTTCTCCAGCATGACTGAGATGACGCGCCGCATCAGACCAGCACCATCTCGTCCAGGCCGGCGCCGGCCGGGACCATGGGGTAGACGTTCTCCTCCGGGTCGGTGACGAAGTCCATGAACACCAGGCGGTCGGTGGTCATGGCCTCGCGCAGCAGGCCCTCGACGTCGCCGGGCTTGTCGGTGCGCAGGCCGACGTGACCGTAGGACTCGGCCAGGGCCACGAAGTCGGGAAGCGCATCCACGTAGGACTCGGCGTAGCGGCTCTCGTAGAACAGCTCCTGCCACTGGCGGACCATGCCCAGATAGCCGTTGTTGAGGTTCACCACCTTCACCGGCAGGCGGTACTGCTTGGCGGTGGACAGCTCCTGGATGTTCATCTGGATGGAGCCCTCGCCGGTGACGCAGGCCACCGCGGCGTCGGGATAGGCCATCTGCGCGCCCAGGGCGGCCGGCAGGCCGTAGCCCATGGTGCCCAGGCCGCCGGAGTTGAGCCACTGGCGCGGGCGCTTGAAGTGGTAGAACTGCGCCGCCCACATCTGGTGCTGGCCCACGTCCGAGGTGATGATGGCGTTGCCCTCGGTCACCTCGTAGAGCTTCTCCAGCACGAACTGCGGCTTGATCAGGCCGCTGTCGCGGTCGTAGCGCAGGCAATCCCGGCTCCGCCACTCTTCGATCTGCGCCCACCACGGCTCGAGCCGCGCCGGCTCGCCGGCGCCGAGCTTGTCGGCGAGCTGGTTCATCTCCTCCAGCACCGACTGCACGTGGCCGACAATGGGCACGTCCACCTCCACGTTCTTGGAGATGCTGGCCGGGTCGATATCCACGTGGATGATCTTGGCGTGCGGCGCGAAGCGCTCGATCTTGCCGGTCACGCGGTCGTCGAAGCGGGCGCCGATGGCCACCAGCACGTCGCAGTGGGTGATGGCCATGTTGGCCTCGTAAGTGCCGTGCATGCCCAGCATGCCGACGAACTGCGGATCGTCGCCGGGATAACCGCCCAGCCCCATGAGGGTGTTGGTGACGGGGAAGTTGAGCTTGCGGACCAGCTGGGTCAGCTCCTCGGCCGCGTCGCCCAGGACCACGCCGCCGCCGGTGTAGACCATGGGGCGCTCGGCGCCGCGCATGAGCTCCACCGCCTTCTTGATCTGGCCGGTGTGGCCCTTGATGGTCGGGTTGTAGGAGCGCAGGTGCACCTCGGAGGGATAGGAGAACTCGCACTCGGCGGCCGAGACGTCCTTGGGCACGTCCACCACCACCGGCCCGGGGCGGCCGCTGGCGGCGATGTGGAAGGCCTTCTTGATGGTCTCGGCAAGCTCGGAGACATCCTTCACCAGGAAGTTGTGCTTGGTGCACGGGCGGGTGATGCCGACGGTGTCGGCCTCCTGGAAGGCGTCGTTGCCGATCTGGGCGGTGGGCACCTGGCCGGTGATCACCACCATGGGCACCGAGTCCATGTGCGCCGTGGCCAGACCGGTGACGGCGTTGGTGGCGCCCGGACCGGAGGTCACCAGGCCCACGCCCACCTTGCCGGTGGCCTGGGAGTATCCCTCGGCGGCGTGGATGGCGCCCTGCTCGTGGCGAACCAGTACGTGGCGCACGCGGTCCTGCTTGAAGAGGGCATCATAGATGTGGAGCACCGCGCCTCCGGGGTATCCGAAGACGGTATCCACTCCTTCTTCCTGCAAGCATTGGACGACGATATCGGCGCCAGTGAGCTTCACGAACGGCTCCTGTGTATAGACGAGAAGGCGGCGACCCGCCGCGCCCTGCCCCGGGATCCGCTGCTCCCTCGGGTCGGGGCCTTTGGCCGCCACCTCGTTATCCCGTTCCGGATCCTGCTATCTTCGAAAGGGGAAAATGCCGTATTTTACGCACCCTAGGTCCGGGTTTCCAGGGTGTCAACCGAGCACAGACGGGCACACGCAGGGCATGACATTATACGCCACCTTCCCCTACGACTGCCCCTACCTGCCCAGCCGCACGGCGGTTTCGGCGGTCTACGACCCCAACGTGGCGGTGACCTCGGAGCTGTATGGCGAGCTCATCCGCTACGGCTTCCGGCGCAGCGGCTACCGCCTGTATCGGCCGCACTGCCCGGGCTGCGCCGCCTGTGAATCGCTGCGCATCGACGCCGCGGGGTTCCGCCCGTCCCGCGCCCAGCGCCGGACCTGGCGGCGCAACGGCGACCTGACCGCCCGCATCGAGCCGGCCGGCTACCGCGAGGAGCACTTCCGGCTGTACAAGCGCTACCAGGGGGGGCGCCACCCGGGCGGGGAGATGGACTTCGAGGATCCCGCCGACTATGCCCGGGCCTGCCTGGAATCGCCGGTGGACACCCGGCTGGTCACCTTCCGCGACGGGGAGGGGCGCCTGCTCGCGGTGGCCGTCACGGACTTCCTGAGCACCGGGCTGTCGGCCATGTACACGTTTTTCGAGCCCGAGGCCTCGCGGCGCTCGCTGGGGACCTTCGCCGTGCTGTGGCAGATCCAGCATGCGCGGGAGCTCGGCCTGCCCCATGTCTACCTGGGCTACTGGATCCGCGAGAGCCCCAAGATGGCCTACAAGAGCTGGTTCCGGCCGGCGGAAGTATGGACCGGTAGCCGCTGGCGGGCCCTGGAGCCGAACGAGGGGGCCTAGCCTCCGCCCTCCCCCGCCGATGCCCCGCTTGCCGGTCCGCCGCCCACCTCGCGCAGGGTGCGCCGGTAGGCCGGGGCGTCGCCCAGCTCCACCGCCTTCTCCGCCGCCGCCACGGCCGCCCCCTTCTCCCCCCGGTCCGCCAGCACCACGGCCAGGTTGTTCCAGGCCTCGGCCGCTCGCGGGTGCCGGTCCAGGGCGGCGCGCAGCGCCTCCTCGGCACCATTCAGGTCCCCCAGTCGGTAGCGGGCGTTGGCCAGCCCCACCCAGCCGCCCAGGCGCCGGGGCCAGCGGCGGGTGGCGGCGGCATAGGACTGGGCGGCAGCCCGGTTGCGCCCTGCCTGCTCCAGCCCCACCGCCGCCTCCAGCACCGCGCTGGCATCGGCGGTCGGCGGCAGCTCGTCCGGGGGCAGCACCAGCATCCCCCAGTAGCCGGTACGGGCCCAGGTGTACTCGAAAGTGTCCAGGGACAGCAGGCGCGCCTCGCGCGTGCCGGTGTGCAGCATGATGTCACCGGCGGGCAGGTCGTAGCCGATGGCCACGGCGAAGTGCCATTCGGGGTACCAGGACAGCCCCAGGTTCTGGAACACCAGCACCGGGTGGTCGCTGGCCAGCTCGGCGAGCAGGTCCCGCATCCCCCGCACGGTCAGGGCCAGGTAGCCGCGGCGCCGGGCGGCGGCGAGCAAATCGGTCCGGAAGGAGCCCTCCTTGCCGGGAGTGAACACCTGCGGCGCCACGTCGTCCTGGGACACCGCGGCCCCGGCCCGGGACAGCACCATGGCCAGCGACGCGGGGCCGCAGTAGTGGGCCTCCTGGGCATAGAACGGGACCCCGGAGACCACCGCGCGCGGCGGAAGGTCCCCGGGGTCCTCGCGGATCCGGTCGCTCTGCAGCGTGGCGCAGCCGGCCAGCAGGCCGGCCGCCGCCAGCAGCAGAGCCAGCCGTATCGGCCGCACCCCGACCGGCTACTTCTTCACGAACGGGAAGACGTCGGTGACGCCAACGATGTCCGTGATCAGCAGCACGATGAAGATGAACACCGCCGCGCCGACCACCGTGCCCAGGGCGTCGCCGCCCGCCGGACGCTGATCGAGCCGGGCGGCCACCTTCTGGACCTCGGCGTCGGTGAGGCTGCCCACGCGGGCGCTGGCCTCGGCGGGGTCGATGCCCAGATCGCGCAGCTGGTCCTGGACGTCGGAGCGCGCCAGGTAGGCCTTCACCTGGGCCCGGTCCGCGGCCGCCGCCCCCTTGGCCACCACGTCCTGGGTCGGAACCAGCCCGGCGCGGGCCGGCGCGGTCGCCAGGGACATCAGGCAGACCGCCATCGCCATCGGCAGGGCGAGAAAACGTCCCATCCGGCGAATCGTCTCCATGGCCTTTCCCTCTTCCGTTTATTCGGCAGCCAAAATCATTGTCTCGGACATCCTCTCATGGTGCCGAAGATGTCCGGGCAGCACCACTGTCGGCATGCGGCGACGCCGCCAGACGTTCCAGACGCTTCACCAGGATGCGCAGGTTGTCCCGGAGCTCGCGCTTGATGGCCCAGGGGCCGATCAGCGGCGGCACCCAGAAATCGGGCACCATGCGCGCCCGGTAGCGGATGCGGGTGCCGCCGGCCACCGCCGCCAGCTGCCAGCGCCCCCGACCCGCCCGGAAATCGGAATCCGCCGGCACCATGCGGGTCCGGATCAGGCGTCGGTCGCTGCTGCGCACCCGCTGCACCCGCTCCATCCGCCGGCAGAAGAAGGCCACGCAGCCCTCCAGCACCGTACGCACCCGCACCTCTCCGTCCCCCGTGCCCACACGCCCGGCCTCGACAATGCCGGGATTGAGCCGGGTCAGGCGGCCGAAGTCGGTGAGCAGGGCGAACACCCGGTCCGGCTCGGCGTCCACCACCCCCTCGAAGCGCACCGTGTAGGCGTCGCCCTCCCGTTGCACCTCCAGGTGGCGGATCGTGGCCGCCGAGGCCGGGAACCCCGAGGCCAATCCGGCGGCAAGCGCCGCCCAGCAGAGCAGCCAACGCATGTCCACCCTCCCTTGGGAAGGACCATGGCAAAAGCCCGGTTCGGTGGCAACGGCCGTGCGGGCCTTTCCGGGTACCGGGTCGGGCCGCCCACCGGGCGGGAGCTGGCGCCGGGCCAGCCCTGGGTCCGGATACCTTCCCCGACCGGCGCCCTCCGGTCCTCGCTGAGCAGGAGCGGCTCCGCCCCGATCTGCAGCGCCAGCAAAAACCGGCGGGCCAAGTGCTCCCCCTCGGCCGCCAGCGCCACTGCCCCGTCCAGGCTCCCGGCCAGGGCGAGCAGGCCGTGATTGGCCATGAGACAGGCGCGACGGCCCTCCAGGGCGCCCAGGACGTTGTCCGAAAGCTGCTGGGGGCAGAAGGTGGCGTTGTCGGCCACGCGCAGACTGGCATGGCCCGAGGTGCGCATGTTGAGGCCGCGCTCGGCCAGCTCGGGGGAGGCCGCCACCGGCGGCGGCGGCCGGCCAGGGGCCTTACCTCGCAGGTCCCGCGTAGAGGGCAGCCAGCGCGTCCTCGGTGGGATCGCACGCGCCGCGCTCGGTGACCAGCGCGGTCACCAGCTGGGCGGGGGTGATGTCGAAGGCGGGATTGGCGGCCGGGGTGCCCTCGGGGCACAGGGCGACCCGGGTCACCTCGCCGGCGTCGGTGCGGCCGGAAATGTGGGTGACCTCCTCCGGATCGCGCTCCTCGATGGGGATGTCGGCGCCCGCCTCGGTGTCCCAGTCGATGGTGGAGCCGGGCAGGGCCACGAAGAACGGCACGCCGTTGTCGGCGGCGGCCAGCGCCTTGAGATAGGTGCCGATCTTGTTGGCAACGTCGCCGGTGCGGGTGGTGCGGTCGGTGCCCACCAGGCACAGGTCCACCTGGCCGGTCCGCATCAGGTGGCCGCCGGCGTTGTCCGCCACCAGCGTGTGCGGCACACCGTGGCGGCCGAGCTCCCAGGCGGTGAGCGACGCCCCCTGGTTGCGCGGCCGGGTCTCGTCCACCCACACGTGCACCGGGATGCCGGCGTCATGGGCGCGATAGACCGGTGCCAGGGCGGTACCCCAGTCGACGCAGGCCAGCCAGCCGGCGTTGCAGTGGGTGAGGATATTGACGGGACCGCCCTCCCCCTTGGCCCGGGCCGCCTCCTGGATCAAGGGCAGGCCGTGCTCGCCGATGGCCCGGCAGGTGGCCACCTCGCCGTCGGCGATGTCGCCGGCGGCGGCGAAGGCGGCCGCCGCCCGCTCCCCGGGGGCAAGCGGCGCCACCGCCGCCGCCACCGCGTCCAGGGCCCAGCGCAGGTTCACCGCCGTGGGCCGGGTGCCCAGCAGCAGCTCGTGGGCCCGCCCAAGCGCCGCGTCGGAGGGCTCCTCCCGCAGGGCAAGGCAGAGCCCGAAGGCCGCGGT
>DATFLO010000014.1:0-11237 GCA_035267605.1 Gammaproteobacteria bacterium | reverse complement strand
ACGTCCATGAACTCGATGAAGCGCAGGATGTGGCCGCTGCCGCGGAAGTATTCGGCCATGGGCCGGATCTGGCCGTGGTTCATGCCGCGCTTGACCACCATGTTGACCTTGACCGGCGCCAGCCCGGCGCCCGCCGCGGCCTCGATCCCCTCCAGCACGCGCGCCACCGGGTAGTCGACGTCGTTGATGGCGCGGAAGACGCCGTCGTCGATGGCGTCCAGGCTCACCGTGACGCGGCTGAGCCCGGCGTCGCGCAGGGTGGCCGCGTTGTCCGGGGTGAGCAGGCTGGCGTTGGTGGTCATGGTGATGTCGTCGATGCCGGGAATGGCCGCCAGCATGGCCACCAGCCGCTCGATGTCGTGGCGCACCAGGGGCTCGCCGCCGGTGATGCGCAGCTTGTTCACGCCCTCGGCGGCGAACAGGCGGGCAAGCCGGGTGATCTCCTCGAACGACAGGATGTCGGCGCGCGGCAGGAAGGCGTGATCGGAGCCGAACAGCTCCCGCGGCATGCAGTAGACGCAGCGGAAGTTGCAGCGGTCGGTGACCGAGATGCGCAGGTCGCGGAGGGGGCGGTCGAGGGTGTCGCGCGTGGTCATGGCTGCACCGGTGGGTCCGGGCCCGGAAAGCCCGAGCACCGTGGTCAACATTAGAGGATGCTTACAAACTAGTTCACTGGGGCCTCAGCGTCAAACGCGGCGGGAGCCGGTTGTCCGCCCGGGGCGACAGTGGCAAACCCCTTGCGGTGCGGGCCCTTGGGCCCATGCGCGCCGACTCCGCGTTGTCCGCAGACGACGCCTCCAGGCCCGCCCCCGGCCCGCGGGGCCCGCCACTGGGGGGCGGCCGCGGGTGGCACGTGCCTTGCTCGGGAAGGGGGCGCCCCGTTTCCCCCGAGGCCAAGGAGGCCCGTCATGCTGCGCACCCTGATGCTCCCGGAGCTCTCCGGATTCACCCGCTTCCGCATGGTGGTGGCGGCCGGATTCAGCGCCTTCTTCCTGTTCGTGGCGGTTACCATCGGCGGGCTCGCGGTGTTCGAGCTGGCCCGCAGCCTCTACCAGTTCGTCGCGGCGGCCTTCCGCGGCGGCGAGCTGGTCACCGGCTTCATGGGCGGCGCCGAGGGCGGCGGCGAGGAGCTGATCGCCGGCATCATCCAGGGCATCAACACCGCCATCATCGCCGTGGCCGCCTTCGAGCTGGGCATGGGCATCGGCAAGGAGTACGGCACCCCGGAGAACGAGGGCAATCTCTACCGGGTGGTGCGCCGCACCATCACCCGCTTCGTGGGCCTGGTGTGCATCGCCCTGGTGCTGGAGGCCCTGATCATGGTGATCAAGTACTCCCAGCTGGAGCTGGCCGGCAACCTGGGCTATCCCGTGGCCATCCTGGTCGGGGCCAGCACCCTGCTGCTGGCCCTGGGCGGCTTCCTGGCCCTGACCCGGCGCGACAGCATCCCCGCCCGCCGGCCGGTGGCGTCGGGCGAGGCCGAGGCGCCGGTGCGGCCGCTGCGCCAGGGCGACGACGGGGCTAGAAGTACCGCCGCATCTGGCTGACCACCACGCCCTGGATGGTCACCTGCTCGGCGCGGTAGACCTGGGGCTCGTGGGCGGCGTTGGCCGGGTGCAGGATGACCCGGTCGGCCTGTTTCTCGAGCCGCTTGAGGGTGGCCTCCTCGCCGTCGACCAGGGCCACCACCAGCTCGCCGTTGTCGGCGGTGTCGCGCTCCTCCACCACCACCCAGTCGCCGTCGAAGATGCCGTCCTCGATCATGGAGTCGCCCTCCACCTGCAGCACGTAGCAGGGGCGGTTGCGGCGCAGCTGGGGCGGCACGTCGAAGCGGTCGGGCTGGGCCAGGGCCTCGATGGGGCGGCCGGCGGCGATGCGGCCCACCAGGGGCAGGCCCTCGTCCTCGCCGTCCGCGGCCGCCTGCTCGGCCAGGCGCACGCCGCGCTTCTTGCCGTCCATGGGCGCCACCAGGCCGGCCTCCACCAGCGCCTGGATGTGGCGGTGCAGGCTGCCGCGGGAGGTCATGCCCAGGGCGCGGGCCAGCTCGTCCAGGGTGGGCGGCGGCTCGTCGGCGTGGGCGAGCAGGTAGTCGTGGATCTCGCGCTGGCGTCGGGTCAGCGGTTCGCTCATGGGGGCTCCTTCCCCGTTGGATGGGCCGCCGGTCCACTATGCCAGAACGAGAACGCAAAGAGAACACCCCCTCCGGGTCCGGCGGAGGCGCCCGCTGGCGCCGGCTGTGCTAGCCTTGCGGCGGTTCCCTCCCGATCCCCGGAGGCTGCATGGATACTTGGCCGCGATGGACACCTGGGCGCGCCGCCTGAGCCTGCTGCTCGCCGGGGCGGCGGCCCTGGCCGGCGCCGCCTGGCTGCGCACCGGCTTCGCCGGCCTGGAGGGCACCCCCCGCCACCTCGCCGTGCTGCTGCCGCCGGCCCTGGCGGCCGCCGGGGCGGCGCTGGCCGCCTGGTTCCACCGCGACCGTCCGGTCTTCCTGCAGGCGGTGCTGGCCGCCGCCTATCTGCTGCCGCTGCTGTACCGTCCCACCGCAGCGGGGGGATCGGTCCTGTTCGATGGGCTAGCCCTGGCGGTGCCGGCGAACCTGCTGCTGTTCGGCCTCCTCCCGGAGCGGGGCCTGGCCAGCGCCGCCGCCTTCGGGCGGCTCGGCCTGGTGGCCCTGCAGGCGGGCCTGCTGGCGGCGGCGGTGAGCGCGCCGGCGCAACCGCTGGGCCGGCTGGTGGCGCAGCCCCCGGCCTTCCCGGGCACGGCGCTGGGGAGCGGGAGCCTGGTGCTGTTCGGGCTGGCCGGGGTGAGCGCCGCGGCGCTTTTGATCCGCCGGGGAGACACCCTGCAGGGGGGCATACTGGTGGCCGCCGGCGCCACCGGCTGGGCCCTGCACGCCGGCGGCGAGCCGGGGGCCGTGGTGGCCGGCTGGGCCCTGGCCCACCTGGGCCTGCTGGCGGCGCAGGTGCAGGAGTCCTACCGCCTGGCCTTTGTCGACGGCCTCACCGGCCTGCCGGGCCGGCGCGCCCTGGAGGAGCAGCTCGCCCGTCTGGGCGGGGCCCATGCCGTGGCCATGGTGGACGTGGACCGCTTCAAGCGCTTCAACGACCGCCACGGCCACGCCGCAGGCGACCAGGTGCTGCGCCTGGTCGCCCGCCGCCTGGCCCGGGTGGGGGAGGGCGGGCGCGCCTTCCGCTACGGCGGCGAGGAGTTCGCGGTGATCTTCCCCGGCCGCGGCGCGGCGGAGGCGGCCGCGGCTATGGAGACGGTGAGGGCGGCCGTGGCCGACAGCCCGTTCCGGCTGCGGCAGGGGGGGCGCGACCGCAACCGGCGCGGCCGCGGCGGCGGCCGCGAGGTGCGGGTCACCGTCAGCGCCGGCGTGGCCGACTCGGACTCCGCCGGAGAGCCGCTCAGGCAGGCGGATCGCGCCCTGTACCGGGCCAAGCGCCAGGGCCGTAACCGCGTCCGACACTAGTGCCGGCCGACTGCCCGAGGGCCATCTGTCCGGCCCCTGCGAGCCCTGCTACGATGGTCGGATCAGCCCCGTTCCGGGACCGGCCAAGCGAAGGGATCCCCTTGCCACCCCGATCGCTCTGCCCCTGCCTTTCCGCCCTGCTCCTGGCTGCCGCCGTTCCGGCCGCCGGCGCGCCGCCGGACAGCGGCGATGCCGCCACCGCCGATGGGGGCTCGGGGTCCCTGGAGCGCCAGGTGCAGTCGCAGCAGCAGCGCCTGCAAAAGCTGGAGCAGGAGATCGAGGAGCTGCGCTCGGCGGTGCCCTTCAAGCCCGGCAAGGCGAAGGAGCCGGAGGCGGAGGAGGCGCCCATCCAGGTCGGCGGGGCCCTGCGCTTCAACTACGGCATCAACGATTTCCAGGGCGAGGCCCGCAAGCGGGGCGGCGACGCCGGCCTGGAGCTGTTCCGCCTGAACGTGGACGGCGCCAAGAAGGGCTTCCTGTTCTCCGCCGAGTACCGCTGGTATCCCTACCAGGACGTGCTCCACCACGGCTGGGCCGGCTACGACTTCGACGACGGCGGCAAGGTCGAGGTGGGCGTGACCAAGGTGCCCTTCGGGCTGCTGCCCTACGCCGCGCACAACTACTGGTTCGGCATCCCCTACTACGTGGGCCTCGGCGACGACTACGACCTGGGCGCCAAGTATGTCTGGAAGCCCGGCCCCTGGGACCTGCAGGTGGCCTTCTTCAAGAACCCGGAGGTGAGCAGCGCCACCAGCGTGGAGCGCTACGCCTTCGACGTGGTCGAGGCCGATCTGAACGGCGACGGCACTCTGGACAGCCGCAACCGGGAGACCAACCAGGCCAACCTGCGGCTGGCCTACACCGTGGGCAAGGACGGGGCCTGTCCCACCGAGCTGGGCCTGTCCGGCCAGTGGGGCCAGCTCTACAACAGCGCCACCGGGGACTTCGGCCGGCGCTGGGCGGCCGCCGCCCACATGGACCTGCGCTGCGGCCGCTGGAACCTGCAGCTGGAGGGCGGCCGCCAGGTGATGGAGCCGGCCGGCCCCGCCGGCGCCGACGAGCGCACGGTGGCCTTCGGCGCCCTCGCCGGGGCCTACGGCGTGGCCAGCGAGGCGACCCTGGCGGTGGCCAACCTGGCCTACAACTTCCCGGCGCCCTGGTCGCGCATCGACGTGCTCACCTGCTACAACGACTACAGCGTCTACCTCAAGGACGAGTCGGGCTTCCGCGACTCCCAGATCAACACCACCGGCTGCGCGGTGGGGGCCGGTCCCGTCTTCGTCTACGCCGACCTGATCCGGGCCCGCAACGCCCCCTACTTCAGCGCCGCCGACCCCCTGGGGCGCGGGGAGGCCGGCTGGGACACCCGCTTCAACCTCAATCTCGGCTACTACTTCTAAGGTCCGGTCATGCGCTCCCTCCCCTCGCTTCCCCGCAAAGTCGGCCCCTTCCGGGCCCTCCTGCTCGGCGCCCTGCTGGCCGTTGCCGCCGGGCCCGCCGCGGCCGGCGATCTGACCGTGGTGTCCTGGGGCGGGGCCTACACCAAGAGCCAGATCCTGGGCTTCATCAAGCCCTACGAGGAGGCGCGGGGACTCGACGTGGAGGTGCTGGACTACAACGGCGGCCTCGGCGAGATCCGGTCCCAGGTGAGCTCCTACAACGTCAAGTGGGACGTGGTGGACCTGGAGCTGGCCGATGCCCTGCGCGGTTGCCGGGAAGGCCTGCTGGTCAAGATCGATCCGGACGACCTGCCGCCCTCGCCCGACGGCGTGCCGGCGCGGCGGGATTTCCTGCCCGGGTCCCTGACCGACTGCGGCGTGGGCAGCGTGGTGTGGTCCACCGTGATCGCCTTCGATCCCGATGAGTTCTCCGCCAAGGACCGCCCGGACCGCCTCGAGGACTTCTTCAATGTGCGCAAGTACCCGGGGCGGCGGGGCATGCGCCAGACCCCCAAGGGCAACCTGGAATGGGCCCTGATGGCCGACGGCGTGTCCCCGGACCGGGTGTACGACGTGCTGGCCACCGACCAGGGCCTGGACCGGGCGTTCCGGGTGCTGTCGCGGATCAAGCCCTACATCGTGTGGTGGACGAAGGGCACCGATGCGGTGCGCATGCTGCGCCGCGGCCGGGTGCGCATGAGCACCGTGTACAGCGGCCGGGTGTGGGACGCCGACACCAACCGCGGCGCCGACCTGCGCATGGTCTGGGACCACCAGATCTGGAACATGGACCTGTGGGCCATCGTCAAGCACACCGAGAACCTGGAGCGGGCGCGGGACTTCGTGGCCTTCGCCACCTCCACCGAGAGCCTGGCCGGACAGGCCGGCTATATCCCCTACGGTCCCGTGCGGCGCTCCTCCCAGCCGCTGGTGCCCGAGGCCATGCAGCCCTACCTGCCCACCCGGCGCGAGCACATGCGCAACGCCCTGCGCATCGACGCCCGCTGGTGGGCGGAGAACTTCGAGCGCGTCGATGCCCGCTTCGAGCAGTGGCTGGAGCGCCCGGTGCAGGTGCCGCGCAACCTCCCCCACTGAGCCCTCCGGGCCGGACCGTCCGGCGGCGAACACCCCGCGGCCGGCTGTTGTCCCAACAGCAGGGCCCACCCCGGTGCGGGGCGGCAGGTGGGCCGATTTCCACCATTCGAGCCGACCAAGGGAGGACCTATGCGCATCTCGCGTTGGATCTTCGCCGTCACCCTGTGTCTGTTCGCCGGAGCCGCCCTGGCCGCCCAGCAGCCCGATTCGGACAGCGCCAAGCTGCCGGACTTCAAGAAGGCCGACAAGAACGGGGACGGCCACCTGACCTATAGCGAGGTCAAGGATCTCGGCGTCAAGAAGAAGAAGTTCAAGCAGGAAGACCTGAACGACGACGGCAAGCTGTCCAAGTACGACTACAAGTACGGCATCAAGTAGGCCGCCGTCGGCGGGAACGAGCGCGGGCCGGGGCGCCTTCGCCCCGGCCCGCTTTGTGGTTAACCGGTGGGCTTCAGTCGCCGGACAGCGGCGGGCCGGCCGCGGTGCTGCGGTACAGCCACAGCCGCCAGCGGCCGTCGCGCTCCCGGCGCAGCAGGTAGATGCCGCCGTCGCCGGCCCGGACCTTGAGATAGAGGTGGTCGCGCCCCGGCCAGCGGTCGATGACCGCCTCCACCGCCCGCCGGGCCGTTCCCAGGCGGAAGGCGCGGGGCCGGGGATCCGGTCCCGGAGTGGCCTCCACCGCTACTTCCATGGCCGGCGGATCGCGGCCGGCTACTCGGGGATGCTCACCCGGTAGCTCTCGTTGATGGCGAAGCGCCCGGCCAGCTCCGGGTTGGCGGTCTCGAAGTGGAAGGTGGCGTCCAGGATGCCGTCTTCCAGGTCCTCGGTGTTGATCAGCTCGACGCTGTAGACGCGGCTGCCGCGGTAGATGTGCTCCTGCTTGCTGGCGCAGATCAGGGTCAGCTCCATGGAGGTCTCCTTGCGTTGGGAATGGCCGGGCCGGGATGATGGACCCGTCCCGCCAAGGTGGGCTCCCGGGCGGCCTGGTTCAAGGGCGGCTATTGCCCGGCGGCGGGTTTTGGGCTATTGAAGGGCTCCCCCGGCCGCCTCCGGCCGGCAGCAGCGAGGATGGCATGTCCGACCAGGTCTTCGTCATCGGCCCCGATCCCTTCAACCGGGAGCGCCTGGAGCGCATCGCCGAGCAGGCGGGGGTGACCGTGCACCCGCTGCTGCGCTACGAGGACGTGCGCGGCGAGCGCTATCCGCTGGACGACCTGCTGGCCCGGGCCGAGGCCCAGCTGCGCGCCGCGGACAGCCCCCCGGACGCCCTGGCGGGCTTCTGGGACTTCCCGGTCAGCGACATGGTGCCCATCCTCTGCCGCCGCCTGGGCCTGCGCGGGCCGAGCCTGGAGGCGGTGGTGCGCTGCGAGGACAAGTACTGGAGCCGCCTGGAGCAGCGCAAGGTGATCCCCGACTGCGTGCCGCGCTTCGCCCGCTTCGATCCCTTCGCCGACGACCCGCGCGCCCAGATCGAGCTGGACTTCCCGTTCTGGATCAAGCCCATCAAGGCCTGGCGCTCGCAGCTGGGCTTCCACATCCGCGACGAGGCGGGCCTGCGCGAGGCGGTAACCGTCATCCGCGCGCACATCGAGCGCCTGTCCGAGCCCTTCAACGAGCTGCTGGCCCACCTCGACCTGCCGCTCGGCATCCCGGGCGGGGAGGGCGGATTCTGCATCGCCGAGGAGATCATCGGCGGTCACCAGTGCACCCTGGAGGGCTACAGCCTGGACGGCGAGGTCACCATCTACGGCATCGTCGATTCCATCCGCTACGCCAACGAGACCACCTTCTCCCGCTACCAGTACCCCTCCCACCTGCCGCAGGGGGTGCAGGCCCGTCTGATCGCCAAGGCGGAGGCGGTGGTGGCCTTCCTGGGCCTGGACAACACCACCTTCAACATCGAGTTCTTCTACGACGACAAGCGCGACCGCACCTGGCTGCTGGAGATCAACCCGCGCATCTCCCAGTCCCACAGCGACCTGTTCGAGAAGGTGGACGGCTACTCCAACCTGCGCATCCTGATGGACGTGGCGCGCGGGCGGATCCCGCAGCGCCGGCCCGGGGCCGGCGAGGCGGCCTGCGCCGCCAAATATTTCCTGCGCCGGTTCGAGGATGCCCGGGTGGCGGCGGTGCCGGGACCGGAGGACATCGCCCGGCTGCGGCAAGCGGTGCCCGGGGCCGAGGTGGAGATCGAGGTGGCCCCCGGCATGCGCCTGTCCGATCTGGCCGACCAGGACAGCTACAGCTACGAGCTGGGATTCGTCTTCGTCGGCGCCGACGACCAGCGCCAGCTCCTGGAGCGCATCCGCCTGTGCGAGGAGCTGCTGACCTTCGACCTGCGCCCGACGGAGGAGGGAGACCATGGCCGGTAACAGCGACCGCCCGGGAGGCGGCATCCACCTCAAGGAGATCCGCGATCTGGCCGAGCGCTTCAGCGGGGACCAGATCGAGGGCTGCATCCACCACCAGCTGGATGCCGGCAGCAACCCCTGCGCCCCCGACACCGGGAGCGAGCAGGCCATGAACGTCCTGGCCAAGGCCGAGTACGTCCGCGGCCTGATGGACGAGCAGGGCTACAGCCTGTCGCAGGCCATCCGCGAGCTGGGCCGCCGCATCCGGCGAGTGCAGCAGTTCGGGGAGGGTGAAGCGGGGCAATCGGGCCCCGGGGATGCGCAAGGGTGACGGCCGGGGCCTTCGGGGCCCGGGCAACCTCCGGCCGGGCGGCGATGGCCCGGCCGATGAGAGGAGGCGCCGATGCGGGTGGATAGCTATGCCTTCGGCAGGCTCAGCTGCGACGGACAGACCTATGCGCGCGACGTGCTCATCCTCGCCGACGGCCGGGTACGCTCGCCCTGGTGGCGGCGGCAGGGGCACAGCCTGGACCCCGAGGACCTGGCGGAGCTGCTGGCCGACCCGCCGCAGACCCTGGTCATCGGCACCGGCTACTACGGCAACATGCAGGTCCCGGAGCGGACCCTGAAGGCCCTGCGCGAGCGCGGCGTGGAGCCCCGCGTGGCCCGCACCGGCGAGGCCGTGGACGAGCTCAACCGCCTGGCGCAGGGCTCGGCCCGCATCGCCGCCGCCCTCCACCTGACCTGCTGAGCCCGGAGCGGATGGCGTCCCCCGCGCTCTCCGCCGGCGTGGCCGTGATCCGCATACAGGAGGGGCGCTGCCGCTTCCTGCTGCTGCGCGCCTACGCCTACTGGGACTTCCCCAAGGGGCTGGTGGCCCCCGGCGAGGAGCCCCTGGCCGCGGCCTGGCGCGAGGTGGCCGAGGAGACCGGCATCACCGACCTGACCTTCCCCTGGGGCACCGCCTGTTACCAGACCGAGCCCTACGACCGGGGCCGCAAGGTGGCCCGCTACTACGCCGGCCGCACCGCCCAGGAGGCGGTGACGCTGCCGGTTAGCCCGGAGCTGGGCCGCCCCGAGCACCACGAGTACCGCTGGGTGGAGGCCGCCGAGGGCCGCGTACTGCTCGGGGAGCGGGTGGCCGCCGCCCTGGCCTGGGCCGCCGGGGCGGCGGGCTGTCCGGAATGACGCCGGCGAGGGGGGCGGGACGGCCGCCGCCGGCGTGATACCCTGAGCCGCCCAACCCGCCCAAGGGCCCGTCCTCCATGACCCTCGAAACCTTCATCCAGAGCTACGGCTACCCGGCCGTCACCCTGGGCACCTTCCTCGAGGGCGAGCTGGTGCTGCTCATGGCCGGGTTCCTGGCCTTCAGCGGCCTGCTCACCTTCAAGGGGGTGGTGGCCGCCTCCCTGCTCGGGACCCTGGTGGGCGACCAGCTCTACTTCTTCCTGGGCCGGCGCTACGGCAACGGCCTGCTCGCCCGGCGGCCGCGCTGGAAGCACCGGGCCGAGCGCGTCTACGACCTGCTGGACCGCCACTACATCTGGGTGGTCCTGGGCTTCCGCTTCGTCTACGGCATGCGCATGATCACCCCCTGGGTGCTGGGCATGAGCCGGGTACCCACCCTGCACTTCGTGCTGCTCAATCTGGTCGGCGGGGTGGTGTGGTCGCTGGCCATCACCGCCGCCGGCTACTTCCTCGGCGCTACCGTGCAGTGGCTGGTGGGGGAGGTGCACGCCCTGCAGGGCTGGATCCTGGCCGGCATGGTGGCGGGCGGCGTGGCGGTGTGGCTCTATCACCAGTGGCGCAACCGGCGGTCGCCGGAATAGCCGCGTCGGAGCCCCCGTGCACGCCGACACCCTGATCGCCGGCGGCGGCCTGGCCGGCACCCTGCTGGCTATGGCCCTGGCCGAGCGCGGACAGCGGGTGGTGCTGGCGGACCCGGGCGCTCCAGGGTCCGCCAGCCGCGCCGCCGCCGGTCTGATCACCCCGCTCACCGGACAGCGCCTGGCCCGCGCCGGCGACCTCGAGACCCTGCTGCCCGCCGCCCGCGGGCGGCTGAACGCCATGGCGCGCCGCCTGGGCCGCCCCGTCCACCGCGACACCCCCATCCTGCGCCACCTGCTCGGCGACCGGCCCCGGGCCGCCTGGCCCAAGCGCGCCACCGATCCCGCCTATGCCGAATACCTGTCCGCGGGCCCCGAGCCGCATACGGTCTGGATCCATGGCGGCGCGGTGGTGGACGTCCCCGCCCTCCTCGACGGCGCCGCCCGCTGGCTGGCGGAGGAGGGCGCCGTGGTGCGGGCAGCGGTTACCCCGGCGGCGGTGACGGAGGCGGCCGGCGCGGTGCGCTGGGAGGGGGGCACCTTCGACCGGGTGGTGTTCTGCCAGGGCGCCGGCGGCGCCAATCCCTGGTTCGCGGCGGCGCCGCTGCGTCTGGTCAAGGGGCAGGTGCTGGAGGGCCGCGCCCCGGGGCTGCCGCCGCATCCGGTGAACCGCGGCCGGACCCTGGTTCCCCTCGGGGGTGACCGATTCCGCCTGGGCGCCACCTACGATCGGGAGGCGGCCGACGGGGCGCCGGACCCGGAGGGGCGGCGCACCCTGGAAGGGGCCCTGGCCGGTCTGCTGCCGTCCCCGGAGGAGGCCGTGGTCACCGCCCACCTCGCCGGATTCCGTCCGGCCACCCCGGACGGTCTGCCGCTCCTGGGGCCCCATCCCGAGCACCCCCGCCTGTGGCTGTTCAACGGGCTGGGCTCCAAGGGCCTGCTGCTCGGTCCGTACTACGCGGAGCACCTCGCCGACGCCCTGGTGGGCGCCGGCGAGGTCCCGCCGGAGGCGCACTGGCAGCGCTTCGAGGGTTGGGGGTGAGGGCCGCCCCGG
>DATFLO010000013.1:0-2744 GCA_035267605.1 Gammaproteobacteria bacterium | reverse complement strand
CGGAGGCCAGGGAGGCCTGGGTGTCCAGGGCGCTGTAGCGCACCCACGGGTACAGGGACTGCTCGGCCGGGCCGCCGAGGGCCGGCATTATGTCGTAGCCCGCCTCCACGTACCAGCCGGTGAGCTTTTCGGCCACAGCGGAAACATCGGCAGCAGTGGCGCCCGGATTGCTTGACTGCAGATCGGCCAGGGCTTGGTTGTTCACGGCCAGGGTGTCGTCGAGGGTGGCCTGGGTGTACAGCGCCCGCAGCCGCCAGTTGCCGCGCTCGTAGGCGGCGTGCACGTCCCACAGGGTCATGGGCACGTCCGGGGTCTGGCCGTCGAAGGTCTGGCCCTGGCCCAGGTTGCCGCGCCAGCCGGAGACGCCCAGGGTGGTGCCGGTCACCGGGTGCCAGCGCAGCTGACCGGTCACCGCCAGGTCCTCGGCCTTGGCCTCGTAGCCCTTCTGGCGGATGCCGCGCAGGTTGTCACCGGACAGGCCGGAGCCGTCGAAGCTGTTCTGCACGTACAGCTTGTACTCCACCGAATCGCCCAGCTCGCCCCACAGGCCCACGCCGTTCTCGCGCGAGGTGGTGGGGATGATCTGGCGCTCCACCGTCGGCCGGATGTTGCCGAAGTAGGTGGTGGGCTCGTGCTCCTCGTTGATGAAGCCCAGCGGGGTCAGCATCATGCCGGCGCGGACGTTGGCGCGGTCGCTGAGCATGAAGTCGAGGTAGGCGAACTCCACCGCCGTCTCCTCGCTGTGCTCCCACTCCAGCTCCGCCGACAGGTGGATGGTGTCGCTGAAGGCGTAGCCCAGGTAGATGGTCTGGCGGTAGAAGTCGGTCTCGTTGTCGCCGGGGGCGGCGCTCTTGAAGTAGCCCTCGCCGTAGCCGCCGATGGACAGGCGGTCCTCGCTGCCGCTGTCCTTCCTGGCCGCCTCCTCGGAGAGGATGTCGACCTTGCGCTCGAGCTCCTCGAGGCGCTGGTCGGTGGCGTCCTGGCTCTGGGCCTGGGCGGGCACGGCGATGCCGGCGGCAAGGGCCGCCGTTACCAGGGCGGGGGTGGTGCGCATGAGGCTTCCCTCCTTTGGGATCACGAGAATAAGAACGGTTATCATTCGAACTGAGAGCAAACGGTACCCGGGCTCTCGCTCCCCTGTCAACAGTAATGAGAACGATTATTAATTTTGAATTAGGGGGCGGTAATATAAGCTTTTCCCGGAAGGGCGCCATCGGGTAGGATGGGCCCGCCCAAAGCCCGACCCTATGGGTGGGGATCTCGGATCGAGCCCGGCGCCCCCTGCGGGCGCCCGGTCGGCAAGGAAGGCAGGAAGCGCGCTATGGATGTGGAAACGGTCAAGACCCAGATCGAGGCGGAGATGCCCGACGCCCAGGTGAGTGTCCAGGGCGACGGACGGCACTTCCAGGCGGTGGTGGTTTCGCCGGAATTCGAGGGCATGCCCAAGGTCAAACAGCACCGGAGGGTGTACGCCTGCTTCGGCGAGGAGCTCGGTGCCGAGCTCCATGCGCTGGAGCTCAAGACCTTCACCCCGGAGCAGTACCAGGCCATGGTCGAGGCCAATAACCCCAGCTAGCAGGACGCGAGGCCGGCCGCGCGCCGGTCTCCGACCGAAGTTCGAGCGCCCATGCGAATTGGGCCCGGAAGGAGGTTTTTGAAGTGATGGAAGAAGCCGTCAGCAAGAAGATCGAGGATACCGTCAACAGCAACCGCATCGTGCTGTTCATGAAGGGCACCAAGGACTTCCCGCAGTGCGGGTTCTCCGGCCGCTCGGTGCAGATCCTGCAGAACCTGGGCGTGGACTTCGCCGACGTCAATGTTCTGGAGGACAACAGCATCCGCGAGGGCATCAAGGAGTACTCCGACTGGCCCACCATTCCCCAGCTCTATGTCGGCGGCGAGTTCATCGGCGGCAGCGACATCATGCTGGAGATGTACCAGAACGGGGAGCTGGAGGGGGTGGTCAAGGGCTGACCCCCGCCGTCCGGCCCTTCACTCGGCCGCCCCGCCCCTGAGCCAAGCACGAAGGGATGCCTGTAGGTGGTCCCAGTGCCCGGTTCAGGGGCGGGGCGGCCGAGCTCGTTTGGGCCGGCGGCTCCGGGGCGCCCTGGCTGCCCCGGCGGGCGGTGTGGTTTAATTAGCCCTTTCCGAACAAGCGGTGAAGGCGCGAGAGGGCCTGTGGATAAGATCATCCTGAGGGGGGGGAATCGGCTGGAAGGGGAGATGCAGGTGAGCGGCGCCAAGAACGCCGCCCTGCCGCTGCTGGCGTCCTCCCTGCTGGCCGAGGAGCCCATGTACTTCACCAACGTCCCCCACCTGCGGGATGTCACCACCATCATCGAGCTGCTCGGCCAGCTCGGGGCGCGGGTCATCGTCGGCGAGCGCATGAGCGTGGAGGTGGACGCCACCGGCATCACCTCGGTGCGCGCCCCCTACGAGCTGGTCAAGACCATGCGCGCCTCCATCCTGGTGCTGGGGCCGCTGCTGGCCCGCTACGGCGAGGCCGAGGTGAGCCTGCCCGGCGGCTGCGCCATCGGCACGCGCCCGGTGAACCTCCACATCAAGGGCCTGGAGGCCATGGGCGCCGAGATCGAGGTGGAGGAGGGCTACATCAAGGCGCGGGCCGCTCGCCTCAAGGGCACCCGCTTCTACTTCGACCAGGCCTCGGTGACCGGCACCGAGAACCTGATGATGGCGGCCGTCCTGGCCGAGGGCACCACGGTGCTCGAGAACGCGGCGCGCGA
>DATFLO010000012.1:0-2308 GCA_035267605.1 Gammaproteobacteria bacterium | reverse complement strand
GCGCTTCGGCGTGTTCGGCTTCCACCACTACCACGCCACCGCGCACGAGGCCCTCGGTGTATTCCAGGGCCGGGCCCGGCTGCAGCTGGGCGGACCGGAGGGCATGGAGGTGGAGGCGGCCGCCGGCGACGTGCTCGTCCTCCCCGCCGGCGTCGCCCACAAGTGCCTGGCGTCGGAGGACTTCGTGGCGGTGGGCGCCTACCCCGCCGGGCAGGATCCGGACATGAACCGCGGCGATGCGGGCGAACGCCCGGCCGCCGATGAGCGCATCGCCGCGGTGCCGCTGCCCCCCGCCGACCCGGTCGCCGGGGCCGACGGCCCGCTGCGCCAGCGCTGGGGCGCCGGTCAGCCGTAGCGGCCGGTGATGTAGTCCTCGGTCCGGCGCTCGGCCGGGTTGGTGAACAGGGTGTCCGTGTCGCCGAACTCTACCAGCTCGCCCAGGTACATGAAGGCGGTGTAGTCGGACACCCGCGCCGCCTGCTGCATGTTGTGGGTGACGATGGCGATGGTGTAGTCGGCCTTGAGCTCGTTGATGAGCTCCTCGATGTACTGGGTGGAGATGGGATCCAGGGCGGAGGTGGGCTCGTCGAGGAGCACGATGTCCGGCTTGGCGGCGATGGCCCGGGCGATGCACAGGCGCTGCTGCTGCCCCCCGGAGAGGCTGTTGCCGCTCTGCTTGAGCTTGTCCTTCACCTCGTCCCACAGGGCCACCTTGCGCAGCGCCCACTCCACGCGGTCGTCCATGTGCTCGCTGCCGAGGCGCTTGTAGAGCCGCACGCCGAAGGCGATGTTGTCGTAGATGGGCATGGGGAAGGGGGTCGGCTTCTGGAAGACCATGCCGATCCGGGCCCGCAGCCGGTTCAGGTCCTGACGCCGGTCGAGGACATTGCGGCCGTCGAGCCGGATCTCGCCCTCGGCCCGCTGCCTGGGATAGAGCTCGTAGATGCGGTTGATGGAGCGCAGGAGGGTGGACTTGCCGCAGCCGGACGGGCCGATGAAGGCGGTGACCTGGCGCTCCGGGATGTCGAGGCTGACGCCGGAAAGGGCCTGGTAGCTGCCGTAATAGAAATCGAGGTCGCGCACCTGGAGCTTGACCGCCCCCTCCGGGGGGCGGGGCTGGCTGCCGGCCAGGCCCGGGCCGACCCTCAGGTTCACGCCGCCCGGGCGGCCGCCATCCTCCGGGAGCTCGTTGGACGCTGCGTCCCGGGCGTGGGCTGGATTGTTCATGACGTGCTCTCCCCTCCTTTCAGGAAGATCCGGGCAATGATGCTGAGCGCCAGCACGCTGAAGGTGATCAGCAGGGCCCCCGCCCAGGCCAGGTGCTGCCAGTCGTCGTAGGGGCTCATGGCGTACTGGAAGATCACCACCGGCAGGTTGGGCATGGCCTGGGTGAGGTCGGTGGACCAGAACTGGTTGTTGAGGGCGGTGAACAGCAGGGGCGCGGTCTCGCCGCTGATGCGGGCCACCGCCAGCAGCACCCCGGTGAGGATGCCGGGCAGGGAGCTGCGGTAGGAGATCCTGACGATCACCAGCCAGCGCGGCGCCCCCAGGGCCGCGGCGGCCTCGCGCAGGCTGTCCGGGACCAGCCGCAGCATGTTGTCGGTGGTGCGCACCACCACCGGCAGGGCGATGACCGCCAGCGCCATGGCCCCGGCCAGGCCGGAGAAGTGGCCGAGCGGCACCACCACGGCGGCGTAGACGAACAGCCCGACGACGATGGACGGGGCACTCAGCAGGATGTCGTTGATGAACAGGATGAAACCGGTCAGGCGCGAGTCGCGGCCGTACTCGGCCAGGTAGGTCCCCGCCAGCACCCCCACCGGCGCGCCCACCGCGATGGCGAGCCCGGTCATGATCAGGCTGCCCACGATGGCGTTGGCCAGGCCGCCGGAGCTGCCCGGCGGCGGCGTCATCTCGGTGAACAGCGAGGGCTGGATGCCGCCGATGCCGTACTGGACCAGGGTCACCAGGATCCAGCCCAGCCACAGCAGCCCCACCCCCATCATCACCACCGACAGGCTGAGGTTGACGTAGTTGACGATCAGTCTGCGCGTATAGCGGTCCATGGCCGGGTCAGCCGCCCTCCCCTTCCCGGGCCCGCAGGCGCATGAGGAGCAGCTTGGACGCCACCAGGACCAGGAAGGTGATGAAGAACAGGACCAGGCCGAGGGCGATCAGGGACGAGGTGTAGAGGGTCCCGGAGGCCTCGGTGAACTCGTTGGCCAGCGACGAGGAGATGGTGTTGCCCGGCTTGAACAGGGCCGCGCTGATGTGGTGGGCGTTGCCGATGACGAAGGTGACCGCCATG
>DATFLO010000011.1:0-14134 GCA_035267605.1 Gammaproteobacteria bacterium | reverse complement strand
GTTCCACGGCGGTTCGGTTTTTTTGGCAATGAGGGGGCGACCACCATGAATATCATCGTCTACACCACCTGTCCGGACCCGGAGACCGCCCGCGCCATCAGCCGCAAGGTGGTGGAGCAGCGGCTTGCCGCCTGCGTCCACAGCCACCCGGCGGGCACCAGCGTATTCGAGTGGGAGGGGCGGATCGAGGAGGACGCCGAGATCCTGCTCATGATCAAGACCAAGGAGAAGCTGTACCAGCCTCTGGAGGCGGCCATCCTCGCCGCGCACCCCTACGACGTCCCGGAGATCATCGCCGTCTCCATCGACCAGGGGCTGGCGCCGTACCTGCGCTGGATCGACCACCTGGATTAGCCGCGCCCCCACCCGGGGGCTTCGCTTGAGGCAGGCGGCCGGCCGGGAGGTTGCTTGGTCGCTTCGCTCCTGGCAATGGCGGGGGGCGCCGGCGGCCGCCGAAGCCACAGTCATTGCCAGGCCCTTCCGGGCCGAAGCAACCTCCCGGAGGTCGCCCCGTCCCGGCCCGGGGAACCCCGAGGGGTGGGCGGGGCCCAAGGTTCGGGCCGGTGGGAGGAGCGCTTCACGATGCGATTCAGGGTGCTGGCGGGGCTGGTCGGATTGGCGCTGCTGCCGGGATGGGTCGCCGCCGCCCCGGCCGGCGACCGCCCCGGCGGCTGGCGGCTGGCCGCTTCCCCCAGCCCCTACCTGCGCATGCACGCCGACAATCCGGTGGCCTGGTATCCCTGGGGCGAGGCCGCCTTCACCGCTGCCCGACGGCAGGACAAGCCGCTGTTCATCTCCATCGGCTACTACACCTGCCACTGGTGCCACGTGATGGCGCGGGAGTCCTTCACCGACCCGGCCATCGCCCGCCTGCTCAACGAGCACTTCATCGCGGTCAAGGTCGACCGCGAGCAGCACCCCGCCATCGACGCCGCCTACCTGCGGTTCGTCCGCGCCACCGCCGGCCACGCCGGCTGGCCGCTGAACGTGTTCGCCACCCCCGAGGGCCGGCCCTTCTTCGGCGCCACCTACCTGCCGCCCGAGGCGGAGCGGGGCGAGCCCGGCTTCGGCGGGACGGCGGCCCGCATCGCGCGGCGGTGGCGGCGGGACGAGGCCGGGCTGCGGCGTCAGGCGCACGCCCGCACCGCCGGCCTGGGGCGCGCCGAGCCGGTGCCGGAGGGGGCGCCGCTGCCGGCGGATCTGGCCGACCGGGCCGCCGCCGCCCTGGCCGAACGGTTCGATCCCTTCAACGGCGGTTTCGGGGGCCCCCGCAAATTTCCCCGGGTCCCGAATCTGCTTTTCCTGCTGACGCGTACCTCCGACGAGGAGGCGGCCATGGCCCTGGCGAGCCTCGACGCCATGGCCGCCGGCGGCATCCACGACCAGCTGGCCGGGGGCTTCCACCGCTACGCCACCGATCCGCAGTGGCGGGTGCCCCACTTCGAGAAGATGCTCTATACCCAGGCCCTGCTGGCGCGGGCCTACCTGAGCGCCTACGAGCGCACCGGCGAGCGCCGCTACGCCGAGGTCGCCCGGCGCACCCTGGACTTCGCCCTGGTCCACATGCGCCACCCGCGGGGCGGGTTCTTCGCCGCCCTGTCCGCCTCGGCTCCGGAGGGCGCGGAGGGCGCCTTCTACAGCTGGAGCTGGGAGGCCTTCACCGCAGCCCTCGGCGAGGGCGGCCTGCGCGACCTGGCGGCGGCGCGCTTCGGGGTGGAGCGCACCGGCAACGCCGGCCTGGGGCGCCGCAATGTACTCTACCGGGCGGCGTCGGTGGCCGATCTGGCCCAGCAGTCCGGTTTGGGCCAGGCGGAGGTGCGGGCGCGTCTGGGCGAGGCCGTCGACCGCCTGCGCCGGGCCCGCGCCGCGAGGCCCCGTCCGGCCGCGGACCGCAAGGTGGTGGCGGCCTGGAACGCCCACATGATCATGGCCCTGGAGCAGGCGGCCCGGGTTTTGCACCATCGCTACTACCGGCGTGCCGCACGCCGTACCGCCGCCTTCCTGTGGCAGGCCCTGGTTGCCGGCGATCCGGTGCGGGTGCGCCGCTCCTGGAGCGACGGCCGCCCGGGTCCGGCGGGCACGGCCGTCGACTACGCCGCCCTGGCCGGCGCCGCCCTGGCGCTCCACCGGGACACCGGCGATGTCCGCTGGCGGGCCCGCGCAGCCGATCTGCTGCGGGCGCTCGAGCGGCGCTTCGGCGACACCGATGCCGGCGGCTTCTTCGCCGGCGGCGGGCAGCGCCTCTGGCTGCGCCCCAAACCGGTGAGCGACGCCGCGGTGCCCTCCGCCAACTCCCTGGCGGTGCGCGCCATGCTCGCCCTGGCCCGTCAGGGCGGCGGCGAGCCCTGGCTGCGGGCGGCGCGGCGCACGGCCGCCTGGCAGGCGGCGCAGGTGGGCTCGAGCCCCGACTCCGCTTGCTATCTCCTGGCCGCCTGGCCGGATCTGCTGGCCGTGGCCGATGGTGGCCCGGAAG
The DNA here is from genome assembly GCA_035267605.1 of Gammaproteobacteria bacterium. Taxonomy (GTDB): domain Bacteria; phylum Pseudomonadota; class Gammaproteobacteria; order Thiohalorhabdales; family Thiohalorhabdaceae; genus Thiohalorhabdus. The sequence goes on along the minus strand of DATFLO010000011.1, from coordinate 11,661 downwards.
CCAGGCGATAGGGGCTGTTTTTTCCTTGTCAAACAACTAGAATGCGCGTTCTAGAGGCGCCCGGGATTCCACCTGCGGCTCGACGCGACTCGGTCACGAAGAGGGGAAAGGAGCAGTAGCGGCATGCATACCCGAACCCGGCTGGGGAGGACGCTGATTCGGCTCGCCGGCCTGCTGGCCGTGCTCATGACGGCGGCCGGAACCGCCTCCGCCCAGTCCGACCTCCTGCAGCCCGAAAAGGCCTTCCAGCCCAGTGCCACGGCGGTGAACGCCGAGACCGTCCGGGTCAACTGGAAGATTGCCGACGGCTACTACCTCTACCGCGACAAGCTCGATTTCCAGGTGGTCAAGCCCGAAGGCCTGTCGGTAACCGGCATCAGCAAGCCGCAGGGCAAGAAGAAGTACGACGAGGTCTTCAAGAAGGAGCTCCACATCTTCCGTCACGCCGCCTCGCTGACGGCGGCCCTGGACCGCCCGGACGGGGCCGGGGAGCGGGAGGTCACGGTGGAGGTCCGCTACCAGGGCTGCGCCGATGCCGGCGTGTGCTATCCGCCCCAGACCGCCCGCTTCGGCCTGACCCTGCCCGCGGTGGCCAGCGCCGGCGCCGGCGGTGGGGAGAGCGGGGCAGCCGCATCCGCCGCGAGCCAGGGCGGCGGCAAGGCCGCCGGCTCCGGCGGGAGCGCCGGCACCGCCCAGGGCCCCGCCTCCCAGCAGACCCAGTTCGCCTCCGCCCTGGAGGCAGGCGGCTGGACCGTGCTCGGGGTGTTCTTCCTGGCCGGCCTGGGCCTGGCCTTCACCCCCTGCGTGTTCCCCATGATCCCCATCCTGTCCGGCATCATCGTCGGCCAGGGCGGTGAGGGCGGGGGCATGACCAAGTCGCGCGCGTTCACCCTGTCGCTGGTCTACGTGCTGGGCGTGGCGGTCACCTACGCCGTGCTCGGCGTCATCGCCGGCGCTACCGGCGCGGCCATCCAGGCGGCCCTGCAGAACCCCTGGGTGATCGCCGCCTTCGCCCTGGTGTTCGTGGCCCTGGCGCTGTCCATGTTCGGCTTCTACGACATCCAGCTGCCGTCCAGGCTGCAGACCCGGATCCAGGAGTCGCAGCAGAACCTGGGGCGGGGCAGCGTGCTCGGCACCCTGGTCATGGGCGTGCTGTCGGCCCTGATCGTGGGGCCGTGCGTGGCCCCGCCGCTGGCCGGGGCGCTCATCTACATCGGCCAGACCGGCGACATGGTCCTGGGCGGCACCTCGCTGTTCGCCATGTCGCTGGGCATGGGCGTGCCGCTGCTGGTGGTGGGCACCACCGCCGGCTCGGTGATGCCGCGCGCCGGCCACTGGATGAACGTGGTCAAGTACGTCTTCGGCGTGCTGCTGCTGGGCGTGGCCATCTATCTGGTGTCGCGCATCGTCCCCTACTGGGTGGCCCTGCTGCTGTGGGGCGTGCTGCTCACCGTCTCCGGGATCTACATGGGCGCCCTCGACCGCCTCGATCCCGAGGCCTCCGGCTGGCACCGGCTGTGGAAGGGCCTCGGCGTGGTGCTGGTGGTGCTGGGCACCCTGGAGCTGCTGGGCGCCGTCACCGGCGCCGAGGACCCGCTGCGGCCGCTGGAGCGGGTGACCGCCGGCGGCGGCTCCGGCAGCGGCGAGGCCAAGCAAAGCCTGGAGTTCCAGCGGGTGGCCAGCCTCGATCAGCTGCGCTCCGCCATCGGCGACGCGACCGCCGCCGGCCGGCCGGTGATGCTCGACTTCTACGCCGACTGGTGCATCGAATGCGTGCGCTACGAGCGCTCCACCTTCGAGAGCCCGCGGGTGGCCAAGGCCCTGGCCGGCCGCGACGTCAAGCTGATCCAGGTGGACGTCACCGACCAGAACAAGGCCGACAAGGCCCTGCAGCGCCACTTCGGCATCGTCGGCCCGCCCGCCATCATGTTCTTCAACCAAAACGGCGATGAGCTGCGCGCCTCGCGGGTGGCCGGCTATATGAACGCCGAGGAGTTCACCAGCCATGTCCGACAGGTCTTCTCCGAGTAGGGCCGTCCGCCGCGCCGGCGTGGTCGCCCTGGTCCTGGCCGGTGTGCTGCTGGCCGGGGCCGGGGGCAGCCCCCTGCAGTCGCCGGTGAAGGCGGTCTCCGCTCCCGACTTCCGGCAGCCCGGTCTGGAGCGGGATCGGGTGCGCCTGGCCGACTACCGCGGCAAGGTGGTGGTGCTCAACTTCTGGGCCACCTGGTGCCCGTACTGCCGCCGGGAGATCCCGCACCTGGTGGACCTGCAGGCGGAGCTGGGCGATCGGGGCCTGCAGGTGGTGGGGGCGGCCATGAACTGGAAGATCAACAGTCGCGAGCCCAACGATCCCGAGATCTTCCAGCAGAAGGTCTCCAGCTTCGCCCTGGAGCACGGCCTCAACTACCCGGTGTCGCTGGTCAAGCGCGACATGGGCGAGGTCATGGGCGGCTTCGGCAGCCCGGTGGGGGTGCCCTACACCGTGCTGATCGACCGCAAGGGGCGCATCCGCGCCACCTTCCAGGGCAACCCGGGGGCGGAGCGGCTGCGCCGCGCGGTGCAAGTCCTCCTCTGAATCCCCCGCCGTCCCAGCGGGCCCGGGCCCTTCGGTCCGGGCCCTTTTGCGTGCGGCGGTTGGACTTCGCCGCGGGTTGCCGATAGCATGGCGAGGCCGCAGAATGACGGCCAGCGCCACGAACTGGCCGGGATCTGTCGGGAAATTCCCTTGTTCCGGTTGGCCCGTGTCCTGTCGAGAAACTGGAGGGGCGATCCCGCCCCGCCGGGGAACATCATGATCCACGTGGAGCAGGCCATCGCCCGGGCCCGCGAGGCGCTCGATGCGGGCCGGCTGGACGCAGCCGAGCGCGAGCTGCGCGCCGTCCTCGAGTTCGACGACGGCGAGCAGCGCGCCCTGCGGCTGCTGGGCAAGGTGGCCAGCCGGCGCGGCGAGCCGCAGCGGGCCGCCGAGCTCTTCCAGCGCGCCCTGGGGGCGCGGCGGGTGGAGGGGCAGGCCCGGCCCCAGGGCCCCCGGCCGACCCCGACCCTGGCCGAGCTGTATGCCGACCAGGGCTACCTGCAGGCCGCCGCCGAGGTGTATCGCGAGCTGCTGGCCGGCGGCGGCGACGCTGCGCGCAGCCAAGAGTGGCGGCGGCGTCTGTCGCAGCTGGAGGGTGGCCAGCCGGAGACCTCTGGCGCCGGGGCCCGGGCGGAGCCGGAGGCCGAAGCCGGGGGCGCGCCCGAGCTGCCGTCCGGGCCCGGCGCGCAGGCCGATAGGGAGCCGGCGCCGCCGGGCGCGGCCGAGGAACGGCGGGAGGTGGATCCGGCCACCGCCCGGGAGCGCCTCGAGGCCTTCCTGCAGGAGCTCGACGCCGACAGCGAGACGGAGCGCCTGCGCCGCTTCCTGCAAGGGCTGGGGTCGCCCCCAGCCCAGTGACCGAACACCACGCCGGGGCCGCCGCCCGAGCCGGGTCCGGCTGCTGCCGCTTGAACCAGGGGGAAGGTATGGACATTCGCAAGATCCGGCGGCTCATCGAGCTCCTCGAGGGGTCGGACGTCAACGAGATCGAGATCACCGAGGGCGAGGAGAGCGTCCGCATCAGCCGCGGCGGCGGCCAGGTGCAGGTTGCCCCCGCCCCGGCCGCCGTCCCCCCGACGGCCGCCGCCGCGCCCGCCGAAGCCCCCGCGGCGGCCGCGGAGCCGCCCCCGGAGCCCGGGGTGTATCAGGAGGCGCCCATGGTGGGCACCTTCTACCGGGCGCCGTCCCCGGAGGCCGATCCCTTCGTGCGCGAGGGCGATTACGTCAACGTCGGCGATACCCTGTGCGTGATCGAGGCGATGAAGCTGTTCAACGAGATCGAGTCGGAGCACGCCGGCCGCGTCAAGAAGATCCTGGTGGAGAACGCCCAGCCGGTGGAGTTCGGCGAGCACCTCTTCCTCATCGATCCCGACGGCTAGAGGCCGTCCGGCTTTCCCCGCCGCCAAGGCTCGACCCGTTAACCGCATACTGGACAAGGGGGACCCTGTGCTCTCCACGGTCGCTTTTCCGTATCCCGACGGCCACCGCCGGTACCGGGGCTAGGTCATGTTCGACAAGGTCCTGATCGCCAACCGCGGCGAGGTCGCCCTGCGCATCCTGCGCGCCTGCAAGGACATGGGCATCAAGACGGTGGCCGTGCATTCCCAGGCCGACCGCGACGCCAAGTACGTCAAGCTCGCCGACGAGTCGGTCTGCATCGGCCCCGGCCCGGCCAGCGACAGCTACCTGCACGTGCCCGCCATCATGAGCGCGGCGGAAGTCACCGACGCCGAGGCCATCCACCCCGGCTACGGCTTCCTGTCGGAGAACGCCGATTTCGCCGAGATCGTGGAATCGTCGGGGCTCACCTTCATCGGTCCGTCGCCGGAGCTGATCCGCACCATGGGCGACAAGGTGGCCGCCAAGGCCGCCATGAAGGAGGCCGGGGTGCCCTGCGTGCCCGGCTCCGACGGCCCCGTCCCCGAGGACGACCGGGAGATCCACCGCATCGCCCGCGAGGTGGGCTATCCCATCATGATCAAGGCCTCCGGGGGCGGCGGCGGCAAGGGCATGCGCGTGGTGCATACCGAGGCCAGCCTGCTCAACGCCATCGCCATGACCAAGGCCGAGGCCGGCAAGGCCTTCGGCAACGACACCGTCTACATGGAGAAGTACCTGGGCCAGCCGCGCCACGTGGAGTTCCAGGTGCTCGCCGACAAGCACGGCAACGCCGTCCACCTGGGCGAGCGCGACTGCTCGGTGCAGCGTCGCCACCAGAAGCTGGTGGAGGAGGCCCCGGCCCCCGGCATCAGCCCCGAGGTGCGCAAGGAGATGGGCGAGCGCTGCGCCGAGGCGGCGCGCAAGCTCGGCTACACCGGCCTGGGCACCTACGAGTTCCTGTACGAGAACGGCGAGTTCTTCTTCATCGAGATGAACACCCGCCTGCAGGTGGAGCACCCGGTTACCGAGGCCATCACCGGGGTGGACCTGGTCACCGAGCAGATCCGGGTGGCGGCGGGCGAGCCGCTGCGCCTGCGCCAGGAGGACATCGAGCTGTCCGGCTGGGCCATCGAGTGCCGCATCAACGCCGAAGACCCGGAGAACTTCAGCCCCTCGCCCGGGCGCATCGACCACCTCCACCTGCCCGGCGGCCCGGGGGTGCGCATCGACTCCCACGCCTATACCGGCTACGTCATCCCGCCCTTCTACGACAGCCTCATCGGCAAGCTGATCGTGGACGGCAATGACCGCGAGCAGGTCCTGGCGCGGCTGGCGCGGGCCCTGGACGAATTCATCGTGGGTGACGTCAAGACCACCATCCCGCTGCACCAGCGCCTTCTGCGCGACGGCCGTTTCCAGAGCGGCGGGGTCGATATCCACTTCCTCGAGCGCTTCCTGGGGGAGGAATGAGCGCAGGCCGGTCGGGGCCGGGGGCCGAGCCCGACTGGATCGAGGCCCGCCTGGCCGCGGCCCGCGACCAGGTGGACGCGGTCGAGGAGGCCCTGGCGGCGGCCGGCGCGGCGGTGGTGACGGTGGCCGGCGCCGACGGCGAGCCCAACTTCGCGCCGGGCCGCGTCTGGGGCCAGAACCTGGTGAGCGCCCTGTTCGCCGCCGGGGACGTGCCGGCGGACCTGGAGGAGCGGCTGGCCGCCGCGCTCGGTTTCCGGGTGGCGCTGGAATGGGTGCCGGTGGAGGGCCTCGACTGGGCCCACGCCTGGAAGGCCCACTTCCATGCCTTCCCCGTCGGCGAGCGTCTGTGGGTCCGGCCCAGCTGGGTGACCGCGGAGCCGCCGGCGGGGCGGGCGGAGGTGGTCCTGGACCCCGGCATGGCCTTCGGCACCGGGCAGCACGGCACCACTCGCCTGTGCCTGGAATGGCTGGACGCCAACGTCGACAGCGGGGCCGCCCCGGAGCTGCTCGATTACGGCTGCGGCAGCGGCATCCTGGCCATCGCCGCCGCCAAGCTGGGGGCCTCGCGGGTGCTCGCGGTGGACAACGAGTCCCAGGCCCTGGAGGCCACCCGCGCCAATGCCGAGGCCAACGGCGTCGGCGACCGCATCGAGGTGGCCCACGCCGACGGCCGGGTGGCCGCCCGCGGGGCCTTCCCGCTGGTGATCGCCAACATCCTGTCCCAGACCCTGATGGCCCTGGCCGAGGACATCACCGCCACGGTGGCGCCGGGCGGCCGACTGGCCCTGTCCGGGATCCTGCTGGAGCACGCCGAGCGGGTGAGCGCCGCCTTCCCGGGCATCACCTGGACCGGCCGTGCCGATGACGGCGAATGGGTGCGCCTGGACGGGGTGCGGGAGGGGGGATAGGCGGCATGGAGATCGAGTGCCCCCAGTGCGGGACCCGCTACCGGGTGGACGACGCCCGCCTCCAGCCCCAAGGCACGCGGGTGCGCTGCTCGACCTGCGGCCACCGCTTTCTGGCCTATCCCCGCCTGCGCCCGGAGGAGCACGGTGACCTGGAGCTGGGCCGGGACCTGGCCCCCGGCCCGCGGTCGCCCGCGGCGGAGGCGCCGGCCCCGGAAGCGGGCGGCAAGGGGCGCACCGGCCGCGAAAGCCGCAAGGAGCGCCGCCGCCAGCGTCCCGTCCGTCAGGCAGGGTCCAGCCGGCGCGCCGGATCGTGGCTCATGGCCCTGCTGGTGCTGCTGCTGATGGCGGGTCTGGCCCTGGAAGTGGGCTACGCCTTCCGGGCCCGGCTGCTGGCCCAGCCGTGGGTGCGCACCGCGGTCGAGGAGGGGCTGCGGCTGGCGGGGGTGAGCTGGCAGCTGCCGGTCGCCCTGCGCCACTACCGGGTGCGGGGGGTGCAGGTGCGCCGGGTGACCCTGGCCTCGGGGCGCCGGGTGACGCTGCTGGAAGGGCGCCTGATCAACCGCGCCTCCTTCGCCCAGCGCCGTCCCCAGCTGGAGGTGCGGGCCCGCGGCCCGGGGGACGAGATCCGCTTCCGCCAGGTGGCGGACCCCGGCACCCGTTTCCCGACCGCGGACGCCATGACCCTCGACGAGCTGGGGCGGCGCTGGCGGGAGGCCCGCGCCACCTTCCCCGAGACCCTGCGCCCGGGCCAGGCGGTGCCCTTCCTGGTGGTGCTGGCCGATGTCCCGCCCGGCGTCCGCCGCTTCCAGGTGGAGCTGGTGGACTAGGACACTCGTTCCCTCTGCGCGTTGATCCCCGCCTCCCGCCCGGCATAGAATAGGCGGCTTTGCCGGCAGGCTGCGGCGGTTGAAGGGGGGATGGCCGCCGGTCAGGGACGGAGCCCGGCCGAGCGCCACGGGAGCGCCAATGAGCTTGAGCCCCTTGACCATCGGGCGGCATAGCCTCGCCAACAACTTGGCCCTGGCCCCCATGGCCGGGATCACCGAGCGTGCGTTCCGGCGCCTGTGCCGGCGCTGGGGGGCGGGCCTGACGGTCTCGGAGATGATCCCCAGCCGCTCCATGCTGGCCGGGGACGGCGAGGCCCTGGCCCGTGCCGACCACGCGGACGAGCCCGCGCCGGTGGCGGTGCAGATCGCCGGCGGCGAGCCCGGCCTGCTGGCCGAGGCGGCCCGCTGGAACGCCGCTCGCGGCGCCGACCTCATCGACATCAACCTGGGCTGCCCCTCGAAGACGGTCTGCAAGCAGGCCGCGGGCTCGGCCCTGATGCGCGACGAGGCCCTGGTGCGGCGCATCCTGGAGGCCGTGCTTGCGGTTGTGGATGTGCCGGTTACCCTGAAGATGCGCACCGGCTGGGACCGCAGCCACAAGAACGCCCCGGCCATCGCGCGCATGGCCGAGGACCTGGGAGTGGCGGCGCTGGCCGTGCACGGCCGCACCCGGGCCGACAAGTACAAGGGCGAGGCCGAGTACGAGACCATCGCCCGCGTACGCGCGGCGGTGGGCCTGCCGCTGTGGGCCAATGGCGACGTCCGCGAGCCGGCCGATGCGGCCCGCGTGCTGGGCGAGACCGGCGCCGACGGAATCATGATCGGGCGCGGCGCCCAGGGCAGGCCCTGGCTGTTCGCCCGCATCGAACGCTACCTGGCCGAAGGGCGGGACGGGGGGGACCCGCCGCTCGCGGTCCAGGGAGGCACCGTGCTGGAGCACCTCGACGGCATCGAGGGCCTGCACGGCGGCGCGCGCGGCGCGCGCCTGGCGCGCAAGCACCTGGCGGCCTACGCCGGGGGGCTGCCCGCCGGGGCCGCCGCGGCCTTCCGGACGCGGGTCAACGGCGCCGGGACGGTGGCCGAGCAGCGGACTGCGGTCCGCGAATTCTTCCTGCAACAGCAATGGGATGCGGCCTGACGTGGCGAGCTCCAGTCCCCCCTCCAAACGCCCGTATCCGGGGCTCAAGGCCTGCATCGACGAGGCCCTGGACGAGTACTTCGCCAACCTGGACGGCGAGCGCCCCTGCGGGCGGCTGTACTATGTGGTCCAGGCGGAGGTGGAGCAGGCCCTGCTCGAGCGCATCTTGCTGGAGACCGGCGGCAACCAGCGCCGGGCCGCCGAGCTGCTGGGCCTGAACCGCAACACCCTGCGCAAGAAGGTGCAGGAATACGGCATACGGACCCGCGATTAGCGACGACCGGAGCGGGGAAGTCAGCATGGACGCCGTCCGTTTGCGCGTGGAGCCCGAGGGGGAGGTGGTGGAGGTCCCGCGCGGCACCACCCTGTTCCAGGCCGCGCGCGAGCTGGGCATCCACATCACCAGTGACTGCGGCGGCCACGGCGAGTGCGGCAAGTGCTTCGTGCGCCTGCGCTCGGCGCCCAACACCCCCACTGCCGTCGACCGCCGCCTGCTGCCGGCGGACCGGCTGGAAACAGGCACCCGCCTGGCCTGCCGGTACGTGATGGAGCGCGACACGGTGGTCTACATCCCGCCGGGCAAGCGGCGCCAGAACCGCTTCGCCTGAGCGCAGACACAGCGGACCGGACCGCGCTAGCCGGGGCTGGATGGCACCATCCAGCCCCGTTCGGTTTTGCGGTCCGGCAAGTTGAACGATGGCAAGCCGGGCGGCGACGGCCGCCCGCGGAACCAAGGTAGGCAACGATGGCAGAGATTCGGCGGGCCCTGGTCAGCGTTTCGGACAAGACCGGCCTGGAGGAATTCGCGCGCGCCCTGTCCGAGGAGTTCGGGGTGGAGATCCTGTCCACCGGCGGCACCGCCCGCCTGCTCCGCGAGCAGGGCATCCCGGTGACCGACGTCTCCGACTACACCGGCTCGCCGGAGCTGTTCGACGGCCGGGTCAAGACCCTGCACCCCCGCATCCACGGCGGTCTGCTGGCGCAGCACACCAACGACGAGCACCGCCGCCAGATGGAGGAGCACGATGTGCCCCCCATCGACCTGGTGGCGGTCAATCTCTATCCCTTCGAGGAGGTGGTCGCCGATCCCGAGGCCTCCCTGGCCGAGGCGGTCGAGAACATCGACATCGGCGGGCCCACCATGCTGCGCGCGGCGGCCAAGAACCACGCCCACGTCACCGTGGTGGTGGACGGCGGCGACTACCCCCGGGTGCTCAAGGAGATGCGCTCCTCCGGCGGCGCCGTGGGCGAGCCCACCCGCTTCTCGCTGGCGCGCAAGGCGTTCGAGCACACCGCCCGCTACGACGGCGCCATCGCCGACTACCTCGGCCGCATCCGCGAGGACGGCACGCGTGAGGCCTTCCCGGCCAGCCTCAACCTGTCCTTCGAGAAGGCGGCCGGCATGCGCTACGGCGAGAACCCCCACCAGCGCGGCGCCTTCTACCGCGAGCCCCGGGTGACCGGGGCCAACATGGCCACCGCCAGCCAGCTCCAGGGCAAGGAGCTGTCCTTCAACAACGTGGCCGACCTCGATGCCGCCCTGGAGGCGGTCAAGGAGTTCTCTGCCCCCGCCTGCGTCATCGTCAAGCACTACAATCCCTGCGGCGTGGCCGAGGCCGGCGATCCCCTGAACGCCTACCGCCAGGCCTTCGCCTGCGACCCCACCTCCGCCTTCGGCGGCCTGATCGCCTTCAACCGGCGGGTGGACGGCGCCACCGCGCGCGCCATCGTCGACCAGCAGTTCGTGGAGGGCGTCATCGCCCCGGGCTACGACGACGAGTCCCTCGAGGCCTTCGCCGCCAAGGCCAACGTGCGCGTCCTGCAGACCCCGGAGCTGTCGCTGCCGGACAGCAGCCGCTACGACTACAAGCGGGTCAACGGCGGCCTGCTGGTGCAGGACCGCGACACCCTGCTGTTCGAGGAGGCCGAGCTGCGCGCGGTGACCGCCCGCCAGCCCAGCGAGGCCGAGTGGGCGGAGCTGCTGTTCGCCTGGCGGGTGGTCAAGCACGTCAAGTCCAACGCCATCGTCTACGCCAAGGACCGCGCCACGGTCGGCATCGGCGCCGGCCAGATGAGCCGCGTGGACAGTGCCCACATCGCCGCGGAGAAGGCGCAGACGCCGCTGGCCGGCTCGGTGATGGCCTCGGACGCCTTCTTCCCCTTCCGTGACGGTCTCGACGCCGCCGTGGACGTGGGCTGCACCGCGGTCATCCAGCCCGGCGGCTCCATCCGCGACAACGAGGTGATCGAGGCCGCCGACGAGCACAACCTCGCCATGGTGCTCACCGGCATGCGCCATTTCCGCCACTAACGAGGGAGCAACCGCCATGCGCATCCTGGTAGTCGGCGGCGGCGGCCGCGAGCACGCCCTGGCCTGGAAGCTGGCGGCGAGCCCGCGGGTGGAGCGGGTTATCTGCGCGCCGGGCAATGCCGGCACCGAGGCCGAGCCCGGCGTGGTCAACGCGCCGCTGGCCGCCGACGACATCGATGGACTGCTCGATCTGGCGCGGCGCGAGGCCGTGGACCTCACCGTGGTAGGGCCGGAGGATCCGCTGGTGGCCGGCATCGTCGACCGCTTCGAGGCGGCCGGCCTGCGCTGCTTCGGGCCCGGTGCCGCGGCCGCCCGCCTGGAGGGCTCCAAGGCCTTCGCCAAGGACTTCATGGCCCGCCACGGCATCCCCACGGCGGCCTACGGCACCTTCGCCGATGCCGAGCGGGCGATGGCGTTCGCCGAGGGGCTGGGCGGCCGGGTGGCGGTCAAGGCCGACGGACTGGCCGCCGGCAAGGGGGTGGTGCTGGCCGACGGTCCCGAGCAGGCACGGGCCGCCATTACCGAGATCCTGGGCGGGGCCTTCGGCGCCGCCGGCGAGCGGGTGGTGGTGGAGGAGCGCCTGAGCGGGGAGGAGGCGTCGTTCCTGTGCCTGGTGGACGGCGAGCACGTGCTGCCGCTGGCCACCTCCCAGGACCACAAGGCCCTGGGCGAGGGCGACACCGGCCCCAATACCGGCGGCATGGGGGCGTACTCGCCGGCGCCGGTGGTCACCGGCGGCGTCCACCACCGCATCATGGAAGAGATCGTGCGCCCGGTGGTCGCGGGCATGGCCGCCGAGGGGCACAGCTACCGCGGCGTGCTCTACGCCGGGGTCATGATCGAGAACGGCCGGCCGCGGGTGCTGGAGTTCAACTGCCGGTTCGGCGACCCCGAGTGCCAGCCCCTGCTCATGCGCCTGCGAAGCGACCTGCCCGAGCTGGTGGAGGCCGCCCTTGACGGCCGCCTGGACCGGGCGCAGGCGGCCTGGGACCCGCGCCCGGCCCTGTGCGTGGTGCAGGTGGCCGGAGGCTACCCCGGAAGGTACGACAAGG
>DATFLO010000010.1:0-7493 GCA_035267605.1 Gammaproteobacteria bacterium | reverse complement strand
GCCCCAGGGGCCGCTCGGGCCGGCCGCGCAGGCGGTCCCACAGGTCCCGCCCCCAATGCAGGGGGGTGCGCGGATCGGGGGCGTGCAGGATCATGCCCGCCCCACCAGCCCATCGGCGTGGTCATTCAGGGCCCGCATGGCCCGCTCGAGACCGGCGCGGGCCTCCTCGGCATCGGTTTCCGGGCCAACCCAGTGCGGCTCGCCCCAGCAGTACACCCCCCGAGTCAGCGGGCGCGGCACCAGGAAGCGGTCCCAGCTGGCGAACTGCTTGCCGCCCCTGGCGCTGAAGGTAACCGGGAGGATGGGGTAGCCGGTGCGCCGGGCGAGGTCGATGATGCCCGGCTGGACGCGGAAGGCGGGCCCGCGCGGGCCGTCCGGGGTGATGGCGAAATCGCCGCCGCCCTGGATGCGCCGGATCATCTCGCGCACGCCCTTGAGGGCGCCGCGCTTGGTGGAGCCCCGCACCGAGTCGAGCCCGAAGTGGGCAATGGCCCGGGCGATCACCTCGCCGTCACTGTGCTCGCTGATCAGGACATTGAGGTGACGGCGGCCGGCGTTTCGATAGGCCAGCGGGATCATCAGCAGCCGGCCGTGCCACAGGGCCATGATGATCGGCGCCTTCCCGGCCAGAAGGCGGGCGGTTTCCGCCGGCACCTCGGTGCGCCAGCGCACCGTCCACCCCAGGAGGCGGATCACCCAGGCGGCGAGCCGTGCCGCCCATCGCTGCTGTCGGGGACCGAGCTTCACGCCCTACTCCCGGCGCAGCAATCGGTCCACCACCCAGTTGAAACCGCCCGCACCGGCCTCCGCGCGCAGCGCCTCGCGGTCGTAGACCTGCTCCACCCACTCCAGGAAGGGCGTGCCGTGCTCCCGGGCGTGCGCCGCATAGGCGTCCACGAACCGGCCGAGAACGCCGGTGCTGGCCTGGCGGATGTGGCCGTAGGGCCAGAAGCGGAGCTGCCCGGTGCGCTCCATGGGAACGCCCTCGATGAAGTGCAGGTAGAGGGCGGAGAACAGGCCTGCGCGGTCGGCCCCCGACTTGCAGTGGAACAGCGCGGGATACTCGATCTCCTCCAGCAGGTCCCTGGCGGCCCGGACACGCTCCGGGCGTGGCGGGCGCCGGGAGTTCAGGGGGAAGTTGCGGAAGGCCACGCCCAGCTCGCCGCACAGCTCCTCCATCAGCCGGATGTAGGGCAGCGACCCCTTGGTGCCGCGCAGGGTGACCACGGTGCGAATGCCGTGGCGCGCCACGTACTTGCGCAGATCGCCGGGCAGCGGCTGCCCCGAGCGGAAGGCGCGCTCGGAGATGCGGTGGAAGTTGTTGTTGTTGAGGCGGCGCAGGAATCCGTGATCCAAAAAAAAGGCCCGGGCGTGGGCCGGGGAGAGGAATGCGGTCTTGCTGGGCTCACGCCGTATCATGGTGGCCTTCGCCGGAGGATCCGGGGGTTGGATGGGACGGGGCACGGCCGCCTACCCGCTGGGTGGGGAATTGTAGCCACGAGCGGCCTCCCCGGCCAGCCCCGCGCGCGGCCCTACCGGGCCGGGGCGGCGCGCTCCTCGCCCTCGGCGAACTGGGTGACCCACAGGTGGGCATAGGCCCCCTGCCGGTCCAGTAGATCCTGGTGGCTGCCGCGCTCCACGATGCGCCCGCCCTCGATGACCGCGATGGTGTCGGCGCGCTGGATGGTGGCCAGACGGTGGGCAATGACCAGGGTGGTGCGGCCCTGCATGAGCCGCTCCAGACCCTCCTGCACCAGGCGCTCGGAGTGGGGATCGAGGCTGGAGGTGGCCTCGTCCAGGATCAGGATGGGCGCGTCGCGCAGCAGGGCCCGGGCGATGGCCAGGCGCTGGCGCTGGCCGCCGGACAGCCGGGTGCCGCGCTCGCCCACCGGGTGGTCCAGACCGCCCTCCAGGCGCGCCACGAACTCCATGACCCCGGCGGCGCGCGCCGCGTCCTCCACCTCCCCGCGATCGGCGCCGGGCCGGCCATAGGCGATGTTGTTGGCGAGCGTGTCGTTGAACAGCACCACCTCCTGGCTGACCGTGGCGATCTGGCCGCGCAGGGAGTCCAGGGTCAGCTCCTCGATGTCGATGCCGTCCAGCAGGATGCGCCCTTCATCGGGATGGAAGAAGCGCGGCACCAGGGTGGCCAGGGTCGACTTGCCGCCCCCCGACGGCCCCACCAGGGCCACCACGTGGCCGGCGGGAATCTCCAGATCGATGTCCTGCAGCACCGGATGGCCGGGCTCGTAGCTGAACCCCACGCGGTCGAAGCGCAGATCGCCGCGCGCCCGCTCGAGGCTGCGGGTGCCCCGGTCCGGCTCGGGGGCGCGATCGAGCAGCCGGAAGATGCGCTCGCCGGCCGCCATGCCCTGCTGCAGCACGGTGTTGACCTTGGCCAGCCGCTTGAGGGGGTCGTACATCATGAGCAGGCCGGTGAGGAAGGAGAAAAACGTGCCGGGGGTGGTCCCGCCCCCGCCGGAGATCACCCGGTGGCCGCCGTAGTAGATCACCAGGGCGATGCACAGGGCCGCCGACATCTCCATCACCGGCACCGCCAGGGCCGAGGCCTGCACCCGGCGCATGTTCTTCTGGCGGTGGGACTCGGCCTCCTTGTGGAAGCGCCCGCGCTCGTAGTCCTCGGCGCTGAAGGCCTTGATCACCGAGTTGCCGACCACGCCCTCCTCGATGATGCCGGTCATGGCCGCGCGCAGCTCCTGCGACTTGCGGCTGCTGTTGCGCAGCTTCTTGGTCAGCTGGGCCAGCGGCACCACCACCAAGGGCAGGCCGATCAGGGACACCAGCGCCATGCGCCAGTCCAGGTAGAAGATCAGGCCGAGCAGCGAGAGCGCGGTGAGGGTGTCCTTGAGCAGGGTGCTCAGGCCGTTGGTGATGGCCGACTCCACCTGGTCGACGTCGTAGGTGAGCCGGGAGATCAGGGTGCCCGCGGAGTGGTCGCTGAAGAACCCCAGGGGCTGGCGCAGCAGGCGGTCGAACAGCTCGTCGCGCAGCTCCCGCATGGCCCGCTGCCCCACCCAGCGCAGCAGGTAGGTCTGGAGGTAGTTGGCCACGCCCTTGATCAGATAGAGGCCGATGACCCCCAGCGGCAGCAGCCACAGCAGGCTCTCCTCCTTGTTGATGAAGATCCGGTCGATGACCGGCTTGAGCAGGTAGGCGACGCCGGTGGTGGTGCCGGCGACCACCACCATGGCGGCCACCGAGACCGCCAGGCGCGGCCAGTGCGGCCAGACGTAGGCCAGCAGCCGGCGGTACAGCCGCAGGCTCTCCTCCAGGGCCAGGGCGGTGGCCTCCTTCACGGGGTGCTGCCCCCGGATTCCTCGCGGGTGCTGATGGCGATGCGGTTCAGTCCCACCTTCTTGCCGGCGTCCATGACCGCGGTAACATCGCCGTGGCGGGCGTCGCGGTCGGCACGGATGACCAGCAGGGGCTGCTCGCCGTCGTCCGCCTTGCGCCGCAGGACCGCGGCCAGGTCGGCGTCGGCCGGGAGGTCCTTGCCGTCCACCAGGTAGCCGCCCTCTTTGGTCACCATGACCTCCACCCGCGGGCGGTCGGGGTTGGGCTGGGTGGTCTCGGCCTCGGGCACCCGCACCTGCAGGCCGCTGCGCGAGACGAAGGTGGTGGAGATCATGAAGAAGATCAGCAGCAGGAAGACCACATCGATCAGCGGGGTCAGCTCCACGCTCGGGGTCTGCTCACTGCGGCTGCGGAATTTCACGGCCGGTCCCCGCGGATGATCTCGACCACGCGCAGGGCGTCCTGCTCCATGTCCACCACCAGCCGGTCCACCTTGGCGGTGAAGTAGCGGTGCATGGCGATGGCCGGGATGGCAACGGACATGCCGAAGGCGGTGGTCAGCAGGGCCTGCGAGATGCCCCCGGCGAGCACCCCGGGATCGCCCACCCCCTGGCTGGTGATCACGGTGAACACCTCGATCATGCCGATGACCGTGCCCAGCAGGCCGACCAGGGGCGAGATGGCGGCGATGGTGCCGAGCAGGGTGAGGTAGCGCGACAGGTCGGCCACCACGTGGCGCCCGGTCTCCTCGATGGACTCCTTGATCACCTCGCGCTGCAGGCCGCTGAGGCGCAGGCCCGAGGCCAGGATGGTGGCGAGCGGGCTGGGGTCGCCCTCGGCCCGGTCGCGGGCCTGGTCCACGTCGCCGCGGTGGATGTCGGCCTCGATGTCGGCGACCAGGTCCGGCGGCAGGATGCGCTCGGCGCGGAGGCTGAAGAGGCGTTCGAAAATGATGCCGATGGCCAGCAGCGAGAGCAGCAGCAGGGGCCACATGAGCCAGCCGCCGCTGCGGAAGATGTCCAGAAGGTCGCCCAAGTCCCGGTCTCCGTTGGCTAGTGTCACCGCCCGTCCCGGCGCGGGGCCACAGTATACAAGCCCCGGGGATGCGCCCAAACCCGCCGCCCCGGCCCCGGCTCAGCCGCCCTCGGGGAGCAGCCGGGCCAGCGAGGGCAGCGGCGGCGGGCGCGCCCCGGCGTTCCAGTAGCGGTCGGCGCGGGCGCGGTAGCCGCTCACCCGCACCCCGTCCGCCCCGAGCTCGATGCGTACCGCGCCTTCCAGCGCGGTGTTGCGCAGCCGCACCCCGGCCCGGCGGTAGCGGGCGGCGACCCGGGGATCGGGGAACCCCCAGCGGTTGCGGTAGCCGGTGGAGAACACCGCCCAGCGCGGCGCCACCGCCTCCAGCAGCGCCGGCGTGGAGGAGGTGGCGCTGCCATGGTGCGGGGCCACCAGGACGTCCGCGGCGACCGGGCGCCCCGCCGCCAGCAGGCGGCGCTCGCCCTCGGCCTCCAGGTCCCCCGGCAGCAGCACGCTGCCGCCGGCCGCGGTCACCCGCAGCACCCGCGAGGCATTGTTGCCGCTGCGCGGGGCCCCGCGTCCGGGGCCCACCACCTCGAAGCGAACACCGTCCCAGACCCACCCGCCACCGGCGCGCAGGATCCGGCCGTCCGCCGCCACTGCCGCCGGAGCCCCGCGCACGTCGGCCACCGGCAGCCGCTCCCGCAGCCCGGGACAGCCGCCGCTGTGGTCGGCGTCGCCGTGACTGATCACCAGCCGGTCCACGCGTCCCCACCCGCGGCGCTGCAGGAACGGGGCGACCAGCGCCGAGCCGGCGTCGAAGCGGTCGCTGAAGCGCGGTCCGCAGTCGATGACCGCCACGTGGCCGGCAGTCTCCACCACCGCGGCGCTGCCCTGGCCCACGTCGAGGACCCACACCCGGGCCTGGCCTGCGGGCAGGGAAGGCGGCCCCAGCCACAGCAGGGGGGCGAGGGCCAGCCCCGGCCCGGCCCAGCGCCAGCGGCCGCGGCCGGCCAGCAGCAGGGCCAGGCCGCCGAGCATGAGCGCCACCGCCGCCAGGTCCGGCCGCGGACCGCTCCAGGAGGCCCCGGGGATCGTCGCCAGCCAGCCCAGCACCCCGGTCAGGCGCTGCAGGATCCAGCCGGCGGCCGCGAACAGCGGCCCGTACAACAGCGGCATGCCGGCCAGGGCCGCCGCCGAACCGGCCAGCCCGAGGGGCACCACCGCCAGGCTCACCACCGGGATGGCCACGGCGTTGGCCAGCGGCGCCAGCAGCGAGATCCGTCCGAACCAGAAGGCCAGCCACGGGCTCACCGCCACCACCACCAGCCCCTGGATGGCCAGGGTGGCCGCCAGCCGGCCGCGCTGGCGCAGGGGGCCGGCCAGCAGCAGGCCGATGGCCCCCACCGCCGTGAAGCTCAGCCAGAACCCCGGGGCGAACAGGCTGTCCGGGGACCACGCCAGGACCGCCAGCGCCGCCGCGGCCAGGGCCCGCTCGAAGCGGAAGGGCCGGCCCAGCAGCCAGGCGCCCAGCCCCACCGCCACCATGATCAGGGCCCGCTGCGCGGGCAGGCCCAGGCCGGCCAGCGCGGCGTACCCGGCCGCCCCCGCCAGGGCCGCCAGCGCCGCGAACCGGGGCGCCGGCAGCCACAGAGGGGCCCGCGGCAGGCGCCGCCACATCCAGGCGGCGGCCGTGAACAGCAGCAGCGTCACCCAGCCCACATGCAGGCCGCTGATGGCCACCAGGTGGGCCGTGCCGGTGACGCGCAGCAGCTCCCAGCTAGCGGGGGCGAGACGGTCGCGCTTACCAACGGTGAGCGCCCGCAGCAGCGGCGCCGCGTCGCCGGCGGAGGCCGCCACCGCCGCCTGGATGCGCCGGCGCCCCGCCTCCACCAGCCGCCGCGCGGGGTTGCCGGCGCCTGCGGCCAGCCGCTCCGGCGGCGGCCCGCTGCGTACGTAGCCGGTCCCCGACAGCCCGCGGGCGCGCAGGTACCCGGCGTAGTCGAAGCCGCCGGGATTGCGGAAGCCGCGCGGCCGGCGCACCCGCACCGACAGCGACCAGCGCTGGCCGTAGGCAAGCCGACGCGGCACCGGGCGGTACCAGGACAGACGCAGGAGGCCGTGGTACGGCCGCCAGCGGCCGTGCGGACCGCGCAAGCGCCGCGCCCGGAAGCGGAAGCGACGGCGGCGGCCGCGGTCGGAGACGGTCCCCGCGATCCGGCCCTCGACGCGCACGGTCTGGCGCTCCCAGCCGGCCGGAAAGGGATGGGCCTGCTGGCCGATGGCGGTCAGGCCCTGCCACCAGAACCCGGCGCACAGGGCCGCGGCCAGGGCGAGGGCGGTGCGCGGCCGGCGGTAGAGGGCGAGGACGGCGAGCAGCAGGGGCAGGGTCAGCAGCCAGGGGGGCAGGAGGCATGGCAGCTGGCGGAAGGCCGCCAGCCCCAGGGCGAACGCGGCCACCCCGCCCCACAGGGCAGCGGAGGACACGCCCGGTGCCGGGCGGCGCCCCGTCTCCGGCAGCCGTTCCCCCATTCCCCCCCTCTTCCGGCGCTCGCGCGCCGCTCAGCTTCCCGCCAAATGCCCCTCCTGGAGCCGGAAGCGCCGGCCCATCTTGCCGGCCAGCTCCGGATCGTGGGTCACCACCACGATGGCGGTGCCCAGATCCCGGTTGAGGGTGAGCAGCAGCTGGTGGATGCGCTCGGCGGTGCGCTCGTCGAGGTTGCCGGTGGGCTCGTCGGCGAGGATCAGCCGCGGCCGCGTCACCACCGCCCGGGCGATGGCGGTGCGCTGGCGCTCGCCGCCGGAGAGCTCACTGGGCTTATGCCGGGTGCGCTCGCCCAGGCCCACCCGCTCCAGGGCCTCGCGCGCCGCCGCGGCCGCCTCGCGCTGGCCCATGCGGCGCACCAGCAGCGGCATCATGACGTTCTCCAGGGCATCGAACTCCGGCATCAGGTGGTGGAACTGGTAGACGAACCCCAGGTCGCGGTTGCGCATCGCGCCACGGTCCTTCTCCGACAGCGTGTGGATGTCGCGCCCGCCCACGAAGACCTGCCCGCGCGAGGGCCGATCCAGCCCGCCGAGCAGGTGCAGCAGGGTGCTCTTGCCCGAGCCGGAGGTGCCGGTGATGGCCAGGGTCTCGCCCTCGCTGACCTGGAACGAGACCT
>DATFLO010000009.1:0-2484 GCA_035267605.1 Gammaproteobacteria bacterium | reverse complement strand
CCTCCTTGAGCTGGCCCAGGATCTGGGGCTCGCCCACCACCAAGCTGTCGAGGCTGCCCGCCACCCGGAACAGATGGGTGATGGCCTCGCGGTCGCTGTAGGCGTAGACGTGCGGGCGCAGCTCCTCGGCCGTCAGGCCGTGGGACTCCGCCAGCCAGGCGATGACCGCCTCCGGGCCGCCCTCCGGGGTCACCGCGCAGTAGCATTCGGTGCGGTTGCAGGTGGACAGGATGGCGCCTTCCCGCACCGCCGGCTGCTGGGTGAGATCCAGCAGGGCGTCGGGCAGGGTCTCGGGCCCGAAGGAAACCCGCTCCCGGATGGCAACCGGTGCCGTCTTGTGATTTACGCCGATGGCGAGGATATGCATGGGAATCGCGGTCTTGCGGCGGCTGCCGTCGATGCTCCGTGTCGCCGGGGATGGGCCCGGGCCCGGCCGGCATCCTGACGGGGGGGCGAGGCCGCCCCTGATGCGGGCAGCGGTCCCCGGCGGATATCGGGGCTCGGTAACCGGCAAATAGTGCGCCATTGCCCCGCCGAGTTCAAGCGCCGGGCCCGGGCCGCCGGGGTGGCGCTTTGGACACCCCTTCCGGGCTATGGGACAATCTGCAAGCGGATTGGATCCCTCAGCCCGTCGCCTCCCGCCCGAGGGCGGTCCGCACTGCCCGATGGCTTCGTTTCAAGCGGCCTGGCTGCGCACCGGAGGCCCCGCCGGTCCGGCTGCGCATCCGTCAATGGACACTACCCCGTGAGTCTGCGCTTGCCCAGAGCCCGAACCAGCCTCCTCGGCCTGGCGGCCGTCCTGCTCGCCGCCTGCCAGACCCCGGCCCCCGGTCCGGAGCAGCCGCCGGCTCCCGCCCCGGACGACGCCCGCTCGGGGTCGGTCGATCCCTATCGCTACGGCATGTTCGCCTACCTCGCCGCCCAGCTGGCGCGCCACAACGGCCAGCTGGCCGAGGCCGCCACGTGGTTCGCGCGCACCGCGAAGGTCACCGGCCGCGCCGACCTCTACGGGGAGGCGGTCAATGCCTCGCTCCAGGCGCGGGACGCCGACGCGGGCGAGCGCTACGCCGAGCGCTGGCGCCAGGCCGCGCCGGGGGCGGTGGCGCCCCTGCTGGCCCTGGCCCGCACGCGCGCCCAGAAGGAGGATGTGGCCGGTGCGGCGCAGGCCATGGGGCATGTCGTGGTCGATCACCCGGATGCCGCCCCGGTGCTGCGCAGCGCCGGCGAGCGCCTGGCGGAGGTGGGCGGCGTGAGCGTGGCGGTGCGCACCCTGCGCAAGACGGCGGAGGCCCATGCCGACAGCGCCGCCGCCCATCTCGCCTACGGCCACCTGCTGGGGCGGCTGGGCCAGAGTGAGTCGGCCGCCGGCGAGCTGCGGCGCGCCCTGGAGCTGCGTCCGGACTGGGAGGCGGCGGTGGTGGAGCTGGCCCAGGTGCGCCCGGTGGACGAGGGGCTGGACATCCTGCACACCTACCTGGCCGACCATCCGAATGCCCTGGAGGCCCGCCTGCGCTACGCCCAGGGGCTGCTGGCCGGCGACCGGCCGGGCGACTCCGAGCGGGTCTACGCCGGCCTGGCCGAGGATCGCCCGGATTCGGCCGAGGTCTTCATGGGGCTGGGCCTGGCCCGCTTCCACCAGCAGGAATGGGATGCCGCGCAGGAGGCCTTCCAGCGGGTGCTGGAGATCGATCCCGGCAAAAGCGCCGCCCTCTTCCATCTGGGCCGGGTGGCCGAAGAGCAGGGCCGCTATGAGGAGGCCGGCGGCTTCTACAGCCGGGTCCATGCCGGACGCTTCCTGCAGCAGGCGCGCCTGCGGGAGGCGGTGACTGCGGTGCGCGGCGGGGATCTGCAGCGGGCCCTGCAGCTGATCCGGCAGATGCGCGCCGGCAATCCCGGCGAGCCCGAATATTACCGGCTGGAGGCCCGGATCCTCACCGAGCTGGGCCAGCTCCAGGCCGCCGAGCAGGTGGCCGATCAGGGGCTGGAGCGGGCCCCGGGTCATGTGGAGCTCCTCTACACCCGCGCCCTCATCCGCGACCAGCGGGGTGAGGAAGCCGGCATGGAAGCCGACATCCGCCGGATCATCAAGCAGCGCCCCGATGAGGCACGGGCCTACAATTTCCTCGGCTTCAGCCTCGCCGACCGCGGCGTGCGCCTGGATGAGGCCCTCGATCTGGTGCAGCGGGCCAACGAGCTGGAGCCCGACCAGGGCTACATCATCGACAGCCTGGGCTGGGTGCACTACCGCATGGGCCACCTGGCCCGGGCCGAGCGCTACCTGCGCCGGGCCCTGGAGCTGACTCCTGACGACCCGGAGATCCTGTCCCATCTGGGGGAAGTCCTGAAGGCCCGCGGCCGGAGTGACGAGGCGCGCGCCGCCTGGCGCCGGGCCCTGGCCAACGCCGAGGCCGGCAGCGCCCTGGCGGACAGGCTGAAGGGCCGTCTGGAGGCGGTGGAGGCAAAGTGACGTCCCCGCCGAAGCCG
>DATFLO010000008.1:0-12105 GCA_035267605.1 Gammaproteobacteria bacterium | reverse complement strand
ATGCATATGCAGGGGACGCCGGAGACCATGCAGCAGGACCCCCGCTACGGCGACGTGGTGGCCGAGGTGCGGGACTACCTGGCGGGACGGGCCCGCCGCTGCCTGGAGGCGGGCATCGACGCCGGCAGCATCGTGCTCGATCCCGGCATCGGCTTCGGCAAGACGGTGCACCACAACCTGGCCCTGCTGCACGATCTGGGGGCGCTGGCCGAGCTGGGCTACCCCCTGCTGGTGGGGACCAGCCGCAAGTCGCTGGTGGGCAAGGTGCTGGACCGCCCGGTGGGCGAGCGCATCCACGGCGACGCCGCGGTGGTGGCCTGGGCCGTCAGCCACGGCGCCGCCATTATCCGGGTCCACGACGTGGGCCCCATGCGCGACGTGGCGCGCATGACCGAGGCCCTCATGCGCGGCGGGGCGGGCGAATGAGCCGTAGCGCCGGGCCCTTCCCTTCGCGGCCGCCCCTGTGGAAGGCTGAAGGGATCGGTGCGGGCGGCACGGGAACCAGACAAGGGGGATGTTCGTGAGCGGGACGCATGGATTCTTCGGCACCGACGGCGTGCGCGGCCGGGTGGGGGAGTGGCCCATCCTACCGGACCAGGTGCTCAAGCTCGGCTGGGCCGCAGGGCGCATCCTCACCGCCGGCAACGGCGACCACCCGCGGGTGGTCATCGGCAAGGACACCCGGGTTTCGGGCTACCTGCTGGAATCCGCGCTGGAAGCCGGGCTGTCCGCGGCCGGGGTGGACGTGCTGCTGCTCGGCCCCATGCCCACGCCCGGCATCGCCTACCTGACCCACGCCCTGCGCGCCGACGCCGGCGTGGTCATCTCCGCCTCGCACAACCCCTTCGAGGACAACGGCATCAAGCTGTTCGGCCCCGACGGCTGCAAGCTCGCCGATGAGGTGGAGGCGGCCATCGAGGCGCAGATGGCCGAGCCGCTGGTCACCGCCGAGCCCGCCCGCCTGGGCAAGGCATCGCGGGTGGACGACGCCGCCGGGCGCTACATCGAGTTCTGCAAGCACACCTTCCCCAAGGACCTGACCCTGGAGGGCCTGCACCTGGTGGTGGACTGCGCCAACGGCGCCGCCTACCGGGTGGCGCCCCAGGTGCTGCGCGAGCTCGGCGCCGAGGTCACCGAGCTCGCCAGCCGCCCCGACGGCTTCAACATCAACGACGCCGTGGGCTCGCTGCACCCCGAGGCCATGGCCGCGGAGGTGGTGGAGCGCGGCGCCGACCTGGGCATCGCCTTCGACGGCGACGGCGATCGGGTGGTGTTCGCCGACGGCGGCGGCCGCATCGTCGACGGCGACGGCGTCCTCTACCTGGCGGCCCTGGAGATGCGCAAGCGCGGCGAGCTCGACGGCGGGGTGGTGGGCACGGTCATGTCCAACCTGGGCCTGGAGCAGGCCCTCGATGCCGCCGGCATCCCCTTCCTGCGCGCGGCGGTGGGCGACCGCAACGTGTTTCAGCTGCTGCGCCAGCGCGGCTGGATCCTGGGCGGCGAGCCTTCCGGCCACGTCATGTGCCTGACCCGCAACACCACCGGCGACGGCATCGTCACCGCCCTCATGGTGCTCGCCGAGCTGGTGCACACCGGCCAGTCCCTGGCCGACGCCGTGGCCGGCCTGACCCGCCTGCCGCAGGCCCAGGTCAGCGTGCGCCTGGCCGAGCGCCGCGACATCGTCGAGGTCCCCGAGGTGGCCGAGGCCATCGCCGCCGTGGAGGCCGAGCTCGGCGCCGACGGCCGCGTGGTGGTGCGCAACTCGGGCACCGAGCCCAAGGTCCGCATCATGGTCGAGGCCCGCGACGAGACCCATACCCGCGAGCTGGCCGAGCGCATCGCGGAGGTTGTGCGGGCGGAGATGGGGGCCGCCGAGGCTTAAGGGTGGGATTTGGCGCCATTGGGCGCCAGCAGGGTTTTAAGTTTTAAGTGTTAAGTTTTAAGAGGTGGATTCCGGCCTTCGGGGTTCCCATAATGTTTACCCCCCTACCCCAAGTAGCGGTTCGCCAGAAAGGCGTGCCTGAGAGCCGTTAACTTAAAACTTAACACTTAAAACTTAAAACCTCCGTGACGCGCCCATCCCCCTTTCCCTGACCCCGCCGCCCCGACCCCGCTACGTTGACCCCACCCGCCCCGCCGTCTAAGATTGCCGGTTTTCCTGAGCCCGGTATCTCAACGAGGAGGGAGGCATGCGCCAGCCGCTGGTGGTCGGCAACTGGAAGATGAACGGTCGCGTCGGCGAGGCCGAGGAGCTGGCCGGGGCCATCGCCGCGGCGGAGATCGACTGGGAGCACTGCGGCGCCGGCATCTGTCCCCCCTTCCCGCTGATCGACCGGGTTGCCAAGGCGGTCTCCGACTCGCCGGTGGCCTGGGGCGCGCAGAACCTGCATGCCGAGGATGCCGGCGCCTTCACCGGCGAGGTGCACGGTCCCCTGCTCAAGGACCTGGGCTGCACCTACGTCATCGTCGGCCACTCCGAGCGGCGCGAGTACTTCGGCGAGACCAGCGAGCAGGTGGCCGCCAAGTTCTTCGCCGCCAAGCGCAACGGCCTGGTGCCGATCCTGTGCGTGGGCGAGACCGAGGCCGAGCGCGATGCCGGCAAGGCCGAGTCCGTGGTGCGCGAGCAGGTGCAAGCGGTGGTCGGCGACGGCAAGGAGGATGCCTTCCGCGACGCGGTCATCGCCTACGAGCCGGTGTGGGCCATCGGCACCGGCCGCACCGCCACCCCCGAGCAGGCCCAGGAGATGCACGCCCTCATCCGCGGCCTGGTCAAGCAGGGCCACCCGGTGACCGGCCAGTCCATGAAGATCCTCTACGGCGGCTCCATGAAGGCCGCCTCGGCGCCAGAGCTGATGGCGCAGGAGGACATCGACGGCGGCCTCATCGGCGGCGCCTCGCTCAAGGCCGACGAGTTCGTCGGCATCCTGCGCGCCGCGGTGGCCTCCGACCTCTAGCAGGCCGCGGCGCGGCAGCAACCCTCATTCTCGACGGAGCCGTTATGGAAACCCTGTTGTGGATCGTCCACGTGATCGTAGCCATCGCGCTGGTGGCCGTGGTCCTCATGCAGCCCGGCCAGTCCGGCGGCATGGGCACGGCCTTCGGCGGCGGCGGCTCGCAGACCCTGTTCGGCAGCCAGGGCTCGACCGGCTTCCTGGGTAAGCTCACCGCGGCGCTGGGGACCCTGTTCTTCCTCACCTCCCTCACCCTGGCGGTGCTCGGCAAGCACGCCGACCAGAGCCTCATGGACGGCGCCGGTCAGCCCCAGCAGCAGCAACAGCAACAGCAGCAGGCTCCGGTGCCCCCGGCCGGCGGCTCGCAGACGCCCGCCATTCCGGGGACCGCGCCGCAGCAGCGCCAGGGCGGCAACTAGGCCCGCCCCGGGACGCTCGCCCGGAGACCGCCCTCCCGCCTCGGGAGGGCGGTTTTTTGTGCCCGGCCCTGGCGCTGCTGGCGAGCGCAGCGAAGCCGTCTCCCGGGACACCGCTCCCCCTTTTTGAGGGGGCGGGCCGGGGGAGGCCTCTCCGGGGCCCTGATGCGGTGGCCGGAGGCGCGGCGAAACGCCTTTCCCAGGGGATTTCATCGCCCTGCAACAAGGGGTGTCGCCGTTTCTTGACAGGGGGAGGGGCACCCCATAGACTCCGCTTGGCTTTTCCGGGCCAACAGGGTCGCCGCGGACCCTCCAGGCGCCTCGCCTTGACCCCGCGAGGGTCCGGTGCGAAGGTTGCTCACCTCCTACAGAGCCGGGTTAAGGAAGGCCGATGCTGGAACAGTACCTGCCCATTCTGGTGTTCCTGGTGATCGCCTTGCTGGTGGGGATCATCGCCCTGGTCATCAACTATCTGGTGGCCCCCAGAAACCCTGATCCCGAGAAGCTGTCCCCTTATGAGAGCGGTTTCGAGGCGTTCGAGGACGCACGCATGCGCTTCGACGTCCGGTACTACCTCGTCGCCATCCTGTTCATCGTCTTCGATCTCGAGATCGCCTTCTTCTTCCCCTGGGCCGTGGTGCTCGACGAGCTCGGCGCCACCGGCTTCATCGCCATGGCCATCTTCCTCGGCATCCTGGTCATCGGCTTCCTCTACGAGTGGAAAAAAGGAGCTCTGGAATGGGAGTAGAAGGGGCTCTGGAAAAGGGCGTGGTCACCACCACCGCCGATCAGCTCATCAACTGGACCCGCACCGGCTCGCTGTGGCCCATGACCTTCGGGCTGGCCTGCTGCGCCGTGGAGATGATGCATACCGGCGCCTCCCGCTATGACATGGACCGCCTGGGCGTCGTCTTCCGGCCCAGCCCGCGCCAGTCCGACGTCATGATCATCGCCGGCACCCTGGTCAACAAGATGGCCCCCGCCCTGCGCAAGGTCTACGACCAGATGACCGAGCCGCGCTGGGTGATCTCCATGGGCAGCTGCTCCAACGGCGGCGGCTACTACCACTACAGCTACTCGGTGGTGCGCGGCTCCGATCGCATCGTGCCGGTGGACATCTACGTGGCGGGCTGCCCGCCCACCGCGGAATCCCTGCTCTACGGGATCATCCAGCTGCAGAAGAAGATCAAGCGGACCAACACCATCGCCCGCTAGCAGGGGTTCGTCATGGCTTTTACCCACGACACCATCGAGGGGCCGCTGCGCGCCAAATTCGGCGACGCCGTGCGCGGGATCAGCGAGTATCTCGACGTCTTCACCGTCGAGGTGGCCCCCGAGGCCGTCAACGACGTCTGCCGCTTCCTGCGCGACGAGCCGGACTTCGCCTTCGAGCAGCTCATCGACGTCTGCGGCGTGGACTACCTCGAGTACAAGGATTACCCCGCCGACGCCCCGCGCTTCGCGGCGGTCTACCACCTGCTGTCGCTGACCCACAACCACCGCCTGCGGCTCAAGGCCTTCGTGCCGGAGGAGCGTCCGGTGGTGCCCTCGGTGGTGGACGTGTGGAACGTGGCCGACTGGTTCGAGCGCGAGGCCTTCGACATGTACGGCATCATCTTCGAGGGCCACCCCGACCTGCGCCGCATCCTCACCGATTACGGCTTCGCCGGCCATCCCTTCCGCAAGGACTTCCCCCTGGAGGGCCATGTGGAGATGCGCTACGACCCCGATCGGGGCCGGGTGGTGTACCAGCCGGTGACCATCACCGAGCGCAACCTGGTGCCGCGCACGCACTGGCAGGAGGCCGACGAAGATGGCTGAGATCCGCAACTATACCCTCAACTTCGGCCCCCAGCACCCGGCCGCCCACGGCGTGCTGCGCCTGGTGCTGGAGCTCGACGGCGAGGTGGTGGAGCGCGCCGATCCCCACGTGGGCCTGCTGCACCGCGGCACCGAGAAGCTCGCCGAGCACAAGACCTACATGCAGGCGCTGCCGTACATGGACCGGCTGGACTATGTCTCCATCCTGTCCAACGAGCACGCCTTCTGCCGGGCGGTGGAGGCCCTGCGCGGCATCGAGGTGCCGGAGCGCGCCCAGTACATCCGGGTGATGATGGACGAGGCCACCCGCATCCTGAATCACCTGCTGTGGCTTGGCGCCCACGCCATGGATATCGGCGCCATGACCATTTTCCTGTACACCTTCCGCGACCGCGAGTACCTCATGGACGCCTATGAGGCCCTCAGCGGCGCCCGCCTGCACGCCAACTACTACCGGCCGGGCGGGGTGAACCGGGACCTGCCGGATTCCATGCCCAAGTACCGGCCCTCCAAGTGGCACTCCGAGAAGGACGTCAAGGCGATGAACGCCTGGCGGGAGGGCTCCTTCCTCGACTTCATCGAGGCCTTCGCCGACTATTTCCCCGACCGCATCGACGAGTTCGAGACGCTGCTCACCGACAACCGCATCTGGAAGCAGCGCACCGTGGGCGTCGGCGTGGTCTCCCCGGAGCGCGCCCTGCAGCTCGGCTTCACCGGCCCCATGCTGCGCGGCTCCGGGATCGAGTGGGACCTGCGCCGCAAGCAGCCCTACGCCGTCTACGACCGCATGGACTTCCGCATCCCCATCGGCGCCAGCGGCGACTCCTACGACCGCTACCTGGTGCGCATCGAGGAGATGCGCGAGTCGGTCAAGATCATGAAGCAGTGCATCCGGTGGCTGCGCGACAACCCCGGCCCGGTGAGGAGCGACGACTACAAGGTGGCGCCGCCGCCGCGGGCGGAGATGAAGGGCTCCATGGAGGCCCTCATCCACCACTTCAAGCTGTTCACCGAGGGCTTCCACATCCCGCCGGGGGAGACCTACCAGGCGGTGGAGCACCCCAAGGGCGAGTTCGGCATCTACATGGTCTCCGACGGCGCCAACAAGCCCTACCGCATGAAGATCCGCGCCGCTGGCTTCCCCCACCTGGCCGCCATGAACGAGATGGCCAAGGGGCACATGCTGGCCGACGTGGTCACCATCCTGGGCAGCCAGGACATCGTGTTCGGCGAGATCGACAGGTAAGTCATGCACCTTCCTGAAAGCGTCACCAGCAAGATTGACGAGGCCCGGAGCAAGTACCCGGACGAGGAGAACCGGGCCGCGCTGATCTGGGCCCTGCATGCCGCCCAGGACGAGCTCGGCTGGCTCGACGAGGCCACCCTGGAGGCCATCGCCGCCTACATGGACCTGGAGCCCATCAAGGTCTACGAGTGCGCCACCTTCTACGACATGTTCAACCGCTCGCCGGTGGGCAAGTACAACGTCAAGGTGTGCACCAACATCTCCTGCTGGCTGTGCGACTCCGACGGCGTGGTGGCCCACCTGCGCGACAAGCTGGGCATCGGCTTCGGCGAGACCACCGATGACGGCCGCTTCACCCTGACCGAGGTGGAGTGCCTGGGCGCCTGCGGCGGCGCCCCGGTGATCTGGATCGGCAAGGACTACTACGAGGACATCACCCCGCAGCGGGTGGACGAGATCCTGGAAAGTCTCGAATAACGGATGGCGTAGGAGCGGCTTCAGCCGCGATCGCCGTTCGCCGGCCAAAGACTCGCGGCTGAAGCCGCTCCTACAGGGACTCTGGAAACGGGAACAACCATGCCCGAATACCCCAAGGACTACGAGCTGGTGACCCTCGCGGGCACCGACCGCGAGGATGGCCATTCCCTGCAGGCCTACCTCGACCGCGGCGGCTATGCCGCCGCCAGGAAGGTGCTGAGCGAGGGCATGACCCGCGACGACGTCATCGCCGAGGTCAAGAAGTCGGGCCTGCGGGGGCGCGGCGGCGCCGGCTTCCCCACCGGCCTCAAGTGGTCGTTCATGCCGCCGGCCGACGGCAACCAGCCCAAGTACCTGGCGTGCAACGCCGACGAGGCCGAGCCCGGCACCTTCAAGGACCGGGACATCATGCGCTTCAATCCGCACCAGCTGATCGAGGGCATGATCATCGGCGGCTACGCCATTGATGCCACGGTGGGCTACGTCTACATCCGCGGCGAGTTCTGGGAGCCCTACGCGCGCGTCCAGGCCGCCATCGAGGAGGCCTACGCGGCCGGCTACCTGGGCCGCGACCTGTTCGGCTCGGGGGTGGACTTCGAGCTGCACACCCACCGCGGCGGCGGCGCCTACATCGCCGGCGAGGAGACGGCCATGCTCGAGTCCATCGAGGGCAAGAAGGCCATGCCGCGGTTCAAGCCGCCGTTCCCCGCCAACTACGGCATCTTCGGCCGGCCCACCACGGTCAACAACGTCGAGACCCTGGCCTCGGTGCCGCCCATCATCAACAACGGCGGCGAGTGGTTCCAGGGGCTGGGCACGCCCGAGTCCGGCGGCACCAAGATCTTCTCGGTGTCCGGCCACGTGGAGCGCCCCGGCAACTTCGAGGTGCCCATGGGCACGCCGTTCTCGGAGCTGCTCGAGCTGGCCGGCGGCGTGCGCGGCGGCAACAAGCTCAAGGCGGTGATCCCGGGCGGGCCCTCGGTGCCCATGGTGCCGGGCGAGGTCATCATGGACGCCAACATGGACTACGAGTCGCTGGCCGGGGCGGGCACCATGCTCGGCGCCGGCTCGGTGATCGTCATGGACGAGCACACCTGTATCGTCCGCGCCGTGGAGCGCATCGCCAAGTTCTTCTACCACGAGTCCTGCGGCCAGTGTACGCCGTGCCGCGAGGGCTCCGGCTGGCTGCACCGGGTGGTCCACCGCATCGAGAACGGCGAGGGCCGCATGGAAGACCTGGACACCCTCATGAACGTGGGTGCCCGCATCGAGGGCCGCACCATCTGCGCCTTCGGCGACGCCGAGGTGGCGCCGGTGACCAGCTCCCTCAAGCATTTCCGCGACGAGTACGAGTACCACATCAACCACAAGCGCTGCCTGGTGGGCGCCGGCGCCGGCGCCAGCATGGCGGAGGCGGGCTAGACCCCATCATCGCCCTCCCGAAGCGGGCCGCTCCGGTGTGAGGCCCGGGTTGCTCTCCCCCACCCGGGGGAGAGCGTTGTGAGGGGGGAGCAAAGAGGTTTCGACAATGGCCGAGATCTACATCAACGGCGAGCCGCATACCGTCGAAGACGGGCAGATGATCATCGAGGTCACCGATCAGCTCGGGATCGATGTGCCCCGCTTCTGCTATCACCGCAAGCTGTCGGTGGCCGCCAACTGCCGCATGTGCCTGGTGGAGGTGGAGAAGATGCGCAAGCCGGTGCCGGCCTGCGCCACCCCCATCTCCGACGGCATGCACGTGCACACGCATTCGGACACGGCCGTCGAGGCCCGCCGCGGCATCATGGAGTTCCTGCTGATCAACCATCCGCTCGACTGCCCCATCTGTGACCAGGGCGGCGAGTGCGACCTGCAGGACCTGGCCATGGCCCACGGCTCCAGCCATTCGCGCTACCTCGAGGACAAGCGCGCGCGCGACGACGAGGACCTGGGGCCGCTGATCGAGACCGAGATGACCCGCTGCATCCACTGCACCCGCTGCGTGCGCTTCGGCGAGGAGGTGGGCGGCATGATGGAGCTCGGTGCCACCTTCCGCGGCGAGGAGATGGAGATCGGCACCTATGTCGGGCGCACGGTGGAGTCCGAGCTGTCCGGCAACATGATCGACCTGTGCCCGGTGGGCGCCCTGACCTCCAAGCCCTACCGCTACAAGGCGCGGGTGTGGGAGATGAAGCGCCACGACAGCGTCTGCCCGCACTGCTCGGTGGGCTGCAACCTGGAGATCGAGGAGGTGGCCGGCGAGGTCAAGCGCACCCTGCCGGTGACCAACGAGGCGGTGAACGAGGAGTGGCTGTGCGACAAGGGCCGCTACTCCTACGAGGCGGTCCACCACAACCGCCTCGAGCAGCCCCATATCTTCCGCGACGGCGAGTGGCGGCCGGTGAGCTGGGAGGCCGCCTTCGACGCCGCCCTCAAGGGCCTGCGCTCGGTGGGCAAGGACCTGGCCGGGGTGGTGGCGCCCACCGCCACCCTCGAGGAGCAGTGGCTCACCCAGCACCTGGTGCGCGGGCTCGGCGGTACCGACGTGGACCATCGCCTGGGCCTGACCGACGCCGACTTCGACGACCACATCGGGGACGCCACCCCGCTGCTGGGGCAGCCCCTGGCCGCGCTGGAGGACGTGGACGCCGCCATCGTCATCGGCGGCAACCCGCGCAAGGACCAGCCGCTGGCCAACCATCGGCTGCACAAGGCGGTCAAGAAGGGCGCCCGGGTCTCGGCCCTGAACCCCGCGGCCTACCCCAAGAACTTCGCGCACTTCCAGGACCTGATCCACGCCCCCGGCCACGGCGCCCCGGCGCTGGCCGCGCTGGCCGCGGAGGTGGCGCGCGCCGCCGGCAATGAGGCCCCGGCCAACCTGGCCGGCGCCGATGCCGCCGCCGCCGGCCTGGACACCGAGGCGCTCAAGGCGGCGGCGGAGTCCCTGGCCGCCGGCGAGCGGGTGGCGGTGCTGGTGGGCACGCAGGCCCAGGAGCACCCGCAGGCCGCCGAGCTCATCGGCCTGGCCCACCAGGTGGCGCAGCTGGCCGGCGCCCGCTTTGGCTACCTGGCCGCCTACGGCAACAGTGTCGGCGGCTGGGCCATGGGCGCCGTGCCGCACCGCGGCCCCGGCGGCGACAAGGCGGCCAGGGGCCGCGCCGCGAGCGCCTTCCTGGGCGATGCCACGCGTGCCGGCTATGTGGTGGTGGGCGCCGACCCGCTGGTGGAGGCCGGGGATCCCGCCGCCGCCCGGGCCGCCTTCGAGGAGGCCGCCTGCCGCCTGGTGATCACCAGCCACTGGTCGCAGACCGCCGAGGAGGCGGACGTGGTCCTGCCCATGGCTGCCTATCCCGAGAACGAGGGCAGCCTGCTCTCTGGCGAGGGCCGGCTGCAGGACCTGCGGCCCGCCGCCAAGCCGGTGGGCGAGGCGCGCCCGGCCTGGAAGATCCTGCGCGTGCTGGCCCACTCCCTGGGCGTGCCCGGCAGCGAGTTCGTGGAGGTGGCGGAGATCCGGCGCCAGGTCGAGGCCGCCATCGGCCGCGCCGGCATCGCCGTGGGCGCCGAGCCGGCGGCCCCCGGCCTGCAGCCGGAGCCGGCGGCCCGCAGCGGCGAGGGGCTGGTGCGCATCCCGTCGCGCCACATCTACCACGACGACCTGTTCGTGCGGAATGCGCCGCCCCTCCAGGAGCAGTTCGGCGAGCTGGCCGCCGCCATGCATCCCGACACCGCCGCCGAGTACGGCCTGCACGAGTTCGCCGAGGCCCGTTTCGAGGGCCCCGACGGCGGTTCCGAATGGCTGCCCGTGCGCCTCGACGGGGGCGTCCCGCGGGGCGCCGTGTGGATCCCGCAGGGCGAGGATGCCGCCGCCCTCGGGCCCGTCTTCGCCTACCTGAAAGTGGCCAGCGTCGCCGCCAACCGTCCGGCCGAGCCGGCCGCCGTCCAGCAAGCAGAGGGATAACGCATGACCTGGGCCTCCTGGACCTTCGCCTACGTCCTGCCGGTGGCGTGGATCACGATCCAGATCGTGGCCGTGGTGGCGCCGCTCATGCTGGGCGTGGCCTATCTGACCTTCGCCGAGCGCAAGGTCATCGGCTACATGCAGATGCGCATCGGCCCCAATCGCGTGGGCCCGCGCGGCTGGCTGCAGCCCATCGCCGACGGCCTCAAGCTGCTGGTCAAGGAGTCCATCCTGCCGGCCCAGTCCAACAAGGGCGTGTTCGTGATCGCGCCGCTGCTGTCCATCGGACCGGCGCTGCTGGCGTGGGCGGTGATCCCCTTCGGGCCCACCTACCAGACCCCCATCGGCGAGATCACCCCGGTGCTGGCGGACATCGACGTCAGCCTGCTGTTCCTGCTGGCGGTAACCTCCATCGGCATCTACGGCGTGATCATGGCCGGCTGGGCGGCCAACTCCAAGTACGCCATCCTTGGCGCCATGCGCGCCGGGGCGCAGATGATCTCCTACGAGATCGCCATGGGCTTCGCCCTCATCGGCGTGATCATGGCCGCCAACAGCCTCAACATCAGCGAGATCGTGGTGGCCCAGGACGGCGGCTTCTGGAACTGGTACTGGCTGCCGCTGCTGCCGCTGTTCGTGGTGTTTTTCATCTCCGGGGTGGCGGAGACCAACCGCCTGCCCTTCGACGTGGCCGAGGGCGAGTCGGAGATCGTGGCCGGCTTCCACGTGGAATACGCCGGCATGACCTTCGCCCTGTTCTTCCTGGCCGAATACGCCAACATGATCCTGGTCTCCATGATGACCGCCCTGCTGTTTCTGGGCGGCTGGCACGCCCCCATCCCGGTGGCGCCGTTCACCTGGATCCCGGGGCCGGTG
The DNA here is from genome assembly GCA_035267605.1 of Gammaproteobacteria bacterium. Taxonomy (GTDB): domain Bacteria; phylum Pseudomonadota; class Gammaproteobacteria; order Thiohalorhabdales; family Thiohalorhabdaceae; genus Thiohalorhabdus. The sequence goes on along the minus strand of DATFLO010000008.1, from coordinate 378 downwards.
TGGCTGCTGCTGAAGACGGCGCTGTTCCTGTTCTTGTTCCTGTGGTTCCGGGCCACCTTCCCGCGCTTCCGCTATGACCAGATCATGCGGCTGGGCTGGAAGGTGTTCATCCCGGTGACTTTGGTATGGATCGCAGTGGTCGGCGTGGCCAATCTGACGCCGCTGCGCCCGCTGTTCCACTAGCGAGGAGAGCCAATCATGGCCGGTCCGAGAGTTTTCCAGACCTGGTTTTTGACGGAGCTGTGGCGCGGCCTTATGCTCACCGGCCGCCATCTGTTCAAGCGCAAGATCACGGTCCAGTACCCCGACGAGTACACCCCCATGTCGCCCCGCTTCCGCGGGCTGCATGCCCTGCGCCGGTATCCCAACGGCGAGGAG
>DATFLO010000007.1:0-2620 GCA_035267605.1 Gammaproteobacteria bacterium | reverse complement strand
AAAGGCCGGCCCAACCGGCCTCAGCGGGGCCCCGGGCGCGCGCCCGGGGCCTTTCCGCGTCCGGCGGTCGCGCCTCCCTACTCGCTGCCTCCGCCCTCGGGGCTCCCTTCCTCCACCGGGTTCCCCTCGGCCTTCCACTCCGGGTAGCCGTACTCCAGGCGCCGGGCGGCGTAGCCCCGCTCGCGCAGCCGCGCCACCGCCTCGTAGGCCAGGACGCAGTAGGGCCCCCGGCAGTAGGCCACCACCTCCTGATCCCGCGGCAGCCCCTCCAGGCGGGCCTCCAGCTCCGACAGCGGCACATTCACCGCCCCCGGCAGGTGGCCGCCGGCGTACTCCTCCTGCGGGCGCACATCGAGCACTGTCACCTCGCCTTCGCGGGCGCGGCCCAGCAGCTCGGTGGCCGGCAGCGGCTCCATCTCGTCGCGGGTGGCCAGGTTGGTCCGGATCAGCCGCTCCACCTCGGCCAGGTTGCGCTCGCCCACCTTGTGCAGGGCCTCGACCAGCTCGACCACCTCGTCGCCGGTGACCCGGTAGTAGACGAACTGGCCCTCCTTGCGGGTGGTCACCAATCCGGCCTGACGCAGCTGCTGCAGGTGCTGGGAGGCGTTGGCCACCGACAGCCCAGACACCCGCGCCAGGGCCTCGACGCTGCGGTCGCCCTGGGCCAGGTACTCCAGCAGCTCCAGCCGGTTGGGATGGGACAGCGCCTTGCCCACCCGGGCGAACTGGGAAGCGAGCTCGTGCTTGAAGTCACCGCTTGACATGGGGCCCCTCTTCAATTATTCAACCAAACAATTGAATGTTATTCTAGGTTAGAAGTCCAATTCCTTGAAACGTTCCCGAACGGAGTCCCCATGGGAATCACCGATACCATCTTCGCCTACGAGCCCCAGATCCGTCTGGGCTTCTTCGTGGGGGTGCTGGTAGTCTTCGGCCTGCTGGAGGCCGCCTCGCCGCGCCGCCCGAGGCGCTTCAGCCGTTACCTGCGCTGGACCAGCAACCTGGGGCTGGTGGCCCTGAATACGGTGGTCCTGCGGCTGCTGTTCCCGGCCGCGGCGGTGGGGGCCGCGGTGGTGGCCAGCAGTCAGGGCTGGGGGCTGCTCAACCAGTGGGCCGTCCCCTACGCCCCCGCCGTGGTGATCAGCGTGATCACCCTGGATCTGATCGTCTACCTGCAGCACGTCATGTTCCACGCCGTACCCGCCCTGTGGCGGCTGCACCGGGTCCACCACGCCGACCTGGACTTCGACATCACCACCGGCCTGCGCTTCCACCCCATCGAGATCGTCCTGTCCATGGTGCTCAAGCTGGGCGCGGTGGTTGCCCTGGGCGCCCCGGCCCTGGGCGTGCTGATCTTCGAGGTCCTGCTCAACGCCACGGCGGTGTTCAATCACGCCAACCTGCGGATGCCGCGCGGCCTCGACCGGGTCCTGCGCTGGGTCGTGGTGACCCCGGACATGCACCGGGTCCACCATTCGGTCACGGCCAACGAGACCAACAGCAACTTCGGCTTCAACCTGCCGTGGTGGGACCGCCTGCTCGGCACCTACCGCGACCAGCCGCGCGCCGGCCACGACGGCATGACCATCGGCATCCACAGCATCACCAACCCGCGCACGGCGGAGTGGCTCGACGGCATGCTGTGGACCATCCCCTTCCGCGGCGGCACGCCGGAGTATCCCATCAACCGACGCTTCAAGGAGACCGCCGATGACGCCTAGACGCCTGCGCTGGGTGGTCGGCGCGCTGCTGCTGGCGGTGGTCGCCGCCGGTCTGGTCTACCGCGACCAGATCAACCCCGCCGACATCGAGGCCTGGATCCGCGGGGCCGGGGCCCTGGCGCCGCTGCTGTTCCTGGGCCTGTACGTGATCGGCGCCGTGGCCTTCATACCGGGGTCGGTGCTGACCCTGGCCGGCGGCGCTCTGTTCGGGCCGGTCCTGGGCACGGCCGTGAACCTGGCCGGGGCCACCATCGGCGGCACCCTGGCCTTCCTGATCGCCCGCTACCTGGCCGCCGACTGGGCGGCGGCCCGCGCCGGCGGCCGCCTCAAGCAGCTCAAGGAGGGGGTGGAGGCCGAGGGCTGGCGCTTCGTGGCCTTCACCCGCCTGGTGCCGCTGTTTCCCTTCAACCTCCTCAACTACGCCCTGGGCCTGACCCGCATCGGCGTGGTGCCCTACGTGCTCGCCACCCTGGTGTGCATGGCCCCCGGGGCCCTCGCCTATACCTACCTGGGCTACGTGGGCCGCGAGGCCGCCGCCGGCGCCGAGGGCCTGATCCGGAAGGGCCTGCTGGGCCTGGCCCTGCTGGCGGTGGCGGCCTTCCTGCCGCGGCTGGTGGCCCGCATGCGGCGGCGGCCCATGCTGGAGCCCGAGGACATTGAGCGTCGGCGCCAAGCGGGGGAGGAGCTGGTGCTGGTGGACGTGCGCTCGCCCGGGGAGCTCACCGGCGAGCTGGGCCACGTGACAGGCGCCCGCAACATCCCGGTGGACGAGCTGGGCGACCGCCTCGACGAGCTGGCCGACGCGGTCGAGAAGCCCATCGCCCTGCTGTGCAAGACCGACCGGCGCTCGGCCAAGGCCGCGGATCTCCTGGCGCGCAACGGCTTCGCCGACGTCCACG
>DATFLO010000006.1:0-11467 GCA_035267605.1 Gammaproteobacteria bacterium | reverse complement strand
CGAGAACGAGGGCCAGGTCCAGCAGTACCTCGACGGCAAGGACAAGGTGCTCGGCTTCTTCGTCGGCCAGGTCATGAAGAAGACCGGGGGCAAGGCCAACCCGCAGCAGGTGAACCAGATCGTCAAGGAGAAGCTGGACGCGAAGAAAAGCTGACGGGTGGGTGTCGAAAAGGGGGAAGCATGAACGGCTATCAGATTCGGCACATTGCTCATGTGTTCAATGTTGCCGCTTTTGCCGAGTTCGGTGTGTTCGGCTACGCTGGCCTGAAAGTCCAGCCCATGGATTGGCTAGCCATCGTTGCCTCGGCGGCGGTCTTCCTGTTGGGGCAGGGGTTGGCCGTTTACCTGCTCGGCTTTGTCGCGGAGGAAATGACATGACCACGCTCCAGATCGCCGTCATCGTCTTCGGTGTCATCTTCCTCGGAATTGGAAGTGCCGTGGCCCTGTACGTGAAGCACCACCCGCCCCAGGGCTGACTCGGCCAAACGTGGATTCCGGACCAATCGGGCCCCCGGTCGCCAAGCGGCCGGGGGCCCTTTGCGGTTGGGCCGGTGAAGGCGGGCCTCAGAACCGGTAGCTGGCCCCGAGCAGCAGGCTGCCGACGGTGGCGTCCACGGTCTGGTGCTCGCCGTCGAGGGCGCCGCCGCTGTAGTTGATCTCCAGCTGGCTGAGGACGCGGCCGAGCAGCTCGGCGGTGAGCTCCACGTGGTCGGTGAGGGCGTAGGTGTAGCCCACCCCCAGGCCGGCCACCCCCACGCTCTCCTCGGTGCGGCCGTAGTTGTCGTCGATGTGGGCGACCCGGGCGCTGCCGAGCTCCACCACGCCGAACACGAAGTGCGGCGGCGCCGCGTAGCCGAGGTCGGCGTCGATGGTGGCGATGCGCTTCACCTCGAACTCGTCGTCGGCGAACAGGGAGGTGCTCAGGTTGCCGCCCTGCAGCAGCAGGCCGAAGCGGTAGCCGAAGCCCCCCGAGCGGCCCATCCAGTCGCCCTTGAGGAACAGGCTGCCGCCGGTGTCATCGCCGTTGGCGGAGGAGGGATAGCCGCTGAAGTCGGTCTCCGCGTCCAGCGAGTTGGAGGCGAGGCCGCCGCCGATGCCGAAGCCCTCCAGCGGCGCGGCGTGGGCGGTTCCGGCGGCGGCCAGCAGCGCCGTCGTCAGCAGGATGCGGATGCGCATGTCCTTCTCCCTTGGCGTGAATCTGTTGCGCGGAGGTGTGCGCCCAATGTTGGCCCAAAGGCCCGCCCCAGGGAACCGTTCCCGCTTCCTCAGGCCGGATTCTCCGCCGCGCTCCAGAACCGCCGCATGAGCGGCTTCACGCTCACGCCGTGGACCAGGATGGACAGGGTCACCACGATCAGGGTCACCTGGATCAGCTGCAGGGCCAGCTCCTCGGGCAGGCCGTGCTCGATGGCGAACATCAGGTAGTACAGCGAGCCGATGCCGCGCACCCCGAACCAGCCGAGCATGGCGCGCATGCGCCAGGGGTTGCGGGTGGGGGCCAGGCTGAGCATGACGCTGACCGGCCGGGCTACCAGGAACAGGAACAGCGCCGTGCCCACCGCCCACCAGCTCCAGGAGTTGACGAACAGGGTGCCGCCGATGAGGAGGATGAGCACCACCTCCGACAGGCGCTCCAGCTGCTCCTTGAACACCAGGGTGGTATCGGTGATGCGCGGCGGCTCCTCCGCCTCCGGCTCGGTCTTCATGGCCGGGTTGCGCAGGCGATGCGGCTCCGGGCGGGCCTTGGCCGGGCGCAGCTCGGTCTGGCGCAGGGCCACGGCGGCGGCGAACACCGCCAGGAATCCCCACGCCTCCACCATCAGGCTGATGCCGTAGACCACGGCGATCAGGCCCAGGCTGAGGAAGTCGTCGAGCAGCTGCAGGTCCCCCCACCAGCGCCGCAGGGTGCCCACCACCCGGCCCAGGGCCGCCCCGGTGGCGATGCCGATGCCGATCCCCGCCGCCGTGGCCCAGGCCACGTCCACCAGCGCCCAGCGCAGGCCGTTGTCGCCCAGGTCGTGCAGCCCCAGCAGGCCCAGGCCCAGCATGACGAAGGGGAAGGCGCTGCCGTCGTTCATGCCCGCCTCGCAGGTCAGGCCGAAGCGCAGGCTGTCGGTGTCGCCGGGGCGGCGTACCTGGACGTCGGTGGCCAGCACCGGGTCGGTGGGGGCGAGGATGGCCCCCAGCAGCACCGCCGCCCCGAGCGGGAAACCCAGGACAAAGTGGCCGAATGCGGCCATCAGTCCCACGGTCAGGGCCATGGCGGCGAAGGCCAGCAGCAGGGGCGTGCGCCAGCCGGCGAGGGTGAACGGCACGGGCATCTTGATGCCGGCGGAGAACAGCGACAGCAGCACCGCCAGCTCGGTGACCACCTCCAGGACGTGGGACTGCTTGAGCGGGTTGAAGTGGAAGGCGTAGAGCACGGTGGGCCCGATCAGCAGGCCCACGGCCAGGTACACCATGGCGGTGGTCAGGGGCAGGCGGCGGATCGCCGCGGCGGTGAGGCCCATGGCGATCAGCAGGGCGCCGATCAGGAGGAACCAGCCCGCGTTGCTCATCCGGCGTTCTCCAGACGGTGGTCCGGCCGCGGGCGCCCGCAATAGGCGGGAGCCGGCCGCAGGGGGAAGGCGAGGTGTACGTCGGATCCGGGGCCGCCGGGGGAGGGACGGCGGCGGGCGTGGGGGAGGCCCATTAAACCGTTCCCGCCCGCCCTTTGGAAGGGGCAGGGCGGGGACGTTTCGGTACGGGCGGTGAACTTGGCCCCGGGTCCGGTTGTTCTAAGAGATACCTACCTGGCGATTCCGCCAATTCGACCCGAAGCCCGCGGACCACAACCATCCAGCCCGTGGCCCGGGCCCATCCAAGAGGAAGGGGAAGACACCCCATGTCTGACAAGCAACCGTCGGAGGGCGCAGACGACACCGATTCCGGGGACTTACCGAGCCGCTTCCACCGCCGCCGCTTCCTGAACTGGACCGCCGCCGTGGTCGGCTCGGTGGGCCTGGGCTACGCCTCGGTCCCGTTTTTCCGGGCCATGAGCCCCAGCGCCAGCGCCAAGGCCAAGGGCGCGCCCATCGAGGTGGACACCTCCAAGCTGCAGGAAGGTCAGCTGGTCACCGCCTACTGGCGCTCCCGGCCGATCTGGGTGCTGCGCCGCACCCAGCGGGAGCTGGGCACCCTGACCCAGGTGGAGGACCAGCTCAAGGATCCGGACTGCAAGGCGGACCAGGAGCCGCCGGCGCTGCAGAAGGCGGACTTCTGGCAGAACTCCACGCGCGCCATCCGGCCCGAGCTCCTGGTGCTGGTGGGCATCTGCACCCACCTGGGCTGCATCCCCAAGTACAAGCCCGAGCCCGGCAATCCCAGGCTCGGCGGCGACGACTGGCTGGGCGGCTTCTTCTGCCCCTGCCACGGCTCCCGTTACGACCTCTCCGGCCGGGTCATGAACGGCTCGCCGGCGCCGCTCAACCTGCCGGTGCCGCCGTATTACTTCGCCGATGACCATGTGATCCGGGTAGGCGAGCTCCCGGGGGGCGAGAAGACCAGCTGGCGGCCGTCGGTGTGGTAGAACCCCACCGCTGAGGGCGGGGTCGCCCTCAGCGCCCCCGTCCGCCCAGCGCTTCCATCCGTTCCAGCCACTTTCGCCGCGCCCGCTCGCCGCGGCCCTCCACCAGCCCCAGCAGGGTGGTGCGCACCGGTTTCATGCCGGCCAGGCGCAGGACGCTGCGCTCCAGGTAGCGCACGCCGTGGGCCCGGAAATACAGGCGGAAAAGCAGGGCGGGCATGCCCATGGTGACCACCAGGCGGGCGGATTTCCCCTTCAGCAGGCGCGCGGGCATCCGCTGGTCGTTCCCGGAGAAGGCGAAGCCGGCGCGCATGAGCTGCTCCAAAAAGCCCTTGAGCAGGGCCGGGGTGGTTCCCAGCCACAGGGGGAACACGATCACCCAGTGATCGGCCCCGGTCAGCTGGCGCTGGGCCTCGGCGATGGCCGGGGGCGGCTCGCCGTGCTCGAACGCCTCCTGCGTGCGCAGCAGGGGGAAGTCCAGCTCGGCCACGTTGATCAAGCGGACCTCATGGCCGCCCGCCCGCGCCCCCTGCGCGTAGGCATCGGCCAGGGCGTGGTCCAGGTGCCCGCCGCCGGCATCGGGGTGGCCCTGGATGATGGCGATGACCTTGGCCATGGTGCCCCCCCCTCGGAGCTATTCCTCGTAGCCTGCCCTGACAAAGGCCACCCCCTCGCCCAGCACCTGGCGCCAGCTGGCCTCCAGGGCGGGGCTCACCTCCGGGTCGAGCTCGCGGACCGCCTGGACCATGCTCTCCACCCAGGCGTCGTAGAGGTCCGGCGGGATGTTGAGGCGGTCGCGGCCGTGGGTGTAGCGGATGCGCTCCAGGGCCTTGCGGGCGGTGTAGCTGTCGTCGTGGAAGGCGATGACGTTGTTCATGCCGTGGCGCAGCAGCCGCTTCTGCTCGTTCCAGTCGGTGTTCGCGAACATCTGGCGGATGCGGGGATCCTGCTCCAGGAAGATGCGGTAGAAGGTGTCGAAGACGTCGCCCCGGTGCAGGCAGCGTCCGAGACTCTTCTTCACGTCGTCGACCATCTGGGAGGTCATCACAGCTCCTCGGTTGGTGGAAGGGCTAGTCGTTGGCGGCGCCGGCCCGCCCATGGCCGTGCGCGGCCGCGGCCTCCTCGGCGCCCAGCGGCCTGGGCTGCCACTGGCGCTGGTTGCGGGTGAGCACCTGGATGCAGTCGGCGCCGATGGCTGCCCCGCGGCCGGGGGCGCGGTCGACGCCGCCGGCGGCGGAGACATGGGCGCCGAGGCGGGACACGGAACCTGCGGACATGGGCGGCAGTCTGCTATCCTTTGGGGTTTTCGGAAGGCCGGACCGCTGCGCTCCCGCGTCCGGGCCGCCCAATTCTATCAGCCGATCAGGATACAGGAGGCAGCCGTGCGCATCGCCCACACCATGCTGCGGGTGAAGTCCATGGACGAGTCCCTCGACTTCTACACCAACAAGCTGGGCCTGGAGCTGCGCTCGCACAAGGAGCTGCCCGGCGCCGACGCCGACCTGGCCTTCGTGCGCGACCCCAAATCCGGCCACGAGATCGAGCTGACCTACAACCACGACGGCCGCGACTACGACCTCGGCGACGCCTTCGGCCACATCGCCTTCTACGTGGACAGCGTCGACGACACCGCCGAGGCATGGAAGGCCAAGGGCGTGCCGTTCAGCCTCGACCCCAAGACCATGGGCAACGGCACGCGCATCGCCTTCGCCGTGGACCCCACCGGCTACAAGATCGAGCTGATCGAGGCGCCGGGAAAGGCGTAGAAAACGCCAAGGCGCCAAGACGCCAAGGAGTTCGCAAACCGGCTCCCGGAGCCGTCTGGATGCGCCCCGAAAACGCCGGCCGGGGCTCTCCGGAAAGGCGTTGATTACGGAATTCTTGGCGCCCTTGGCGCCCTTGGCGTCTTGGCGTTACCGCCGCTTGGAGAGAGCAATTGACCGACAAGCCCTGGAGCGGGCGGTTCAGCCAGCCCACCGACGAGTTCGTGGAGGCATTCACCGCCTCTATCGACTTCGACCAGCGCCTGGCCATGCAGGACATCGCCGGGTCGAGGGCGCACGCCCGCATGCTGGGGCGCCAGGGCATCCTGTCCGAGGCGGACGTGGCCGCCATCCTGGAGGGCCTGGACGGTGTGGCGGCGGAGATCGAGGCGGGCGAGTTCCCGTACTCGATTGCCCTCGAGGACATCCACATGAACATCGAGGCCCGCCTCACCGAGCGCATCGGCGACGCGGGCAAGCGCCTGCACACCGGGCGTTCGCGCAACGACCAGGTGGCCACCGACCTGCGGCTGTACGTGCGCGAGCAGATCGATGCGGTGCTGGGCGAGCTGGGGCGCTTTCGGGAGGCGCTGGTGGACACCGCCGAGCGCGAGGCGGCCACGGTCATGCCCGGCTTCACCCACCTGCAGGCGGCGCAGCCGGTGACCCTGGGCCACCACCTGCTGGCCTACTTCGAGATGGCCGATCGCGACGCCGGGCGCCTGCGCGACGCCCGCAAGCGGGTCAACCGGCTGCCCCTGGGCGCCGGCGCGCTGGCCGGCACCACCTTCCCCATCGACCGGGAATGGGTGGCGCACGAGCTGGGCTTCGACGGCGTCACCGAGAACTCCCTGGATTCGGTCTCCGATCGCGACTTCGCGGTGGAGACGGCCGCGGCGTGCGCCCTGATCATGGCCCACCTGTCGCGCCTGTCCGAGGAGCTGGTGCTGTGGGCCTCGCCGCAGTTCGGCTTCGTCACCCTGCCCGAGTCCTTCTGCACCGGCAGCTCCATCATGCCGCAGAAGATGAACCCGGACGTGCCCGAGCTGGTGCGCGGCAAGAGCGGCCGGGTCAACGGCGGCCTGATCAGCCTGCTGACCCTGATCAAGGCGCAGCCGCTGGCCTACAACAAGGACATGCAGGAGGACAAGGAGCCGCTGTTCGATGCCCTGGACACCGTCCGCGGCTCCCTCAAGGTGATGGCCGACATGGTCCCGGGCATCGCCTTCCACCGCGAGGCCATGCGCGCCGCGGCCTCCGCCGGCTATGCCACCGCCACCGACCTGGCCGATTACCTCGTCCGCAAGGGGGTGCCCTTCCGCGAGGCCCACGCGGTGGTGGGCGGGGCGGTCCAGGCCTGCATCGACCGCGGCTGCGACCTGGCCGAGCTGGATCTGGCCACCCTGCAGGGCTTCTCCGAGGCCATCGGCGACGACGTCTACCAGGTGCTGACCCTGGACGGCTCGGTGGCGGCCCGCGACCACATCGGCGGCACCGCCCCCGACCAGGTGCGCGCCGCCGTCCGCCGGGCGCGCGAGCGCCTGGGCGACGGATGAGGGCGCGCCGCCTGCTGGTCCTGACCCTGGCCGCGGCGATGCTCGCCGCCTGCGGCCAGAAGGGTCCGCTGTACCGTCCCGACCAGAAGCCGCCGTCCGAGAACGGCGGCGCGAGCGCCGACGCCGACGGCTGATCCCCCGACCAACCATCCGGAAGCCGCGCCCGTGCACCATTTCCACTACCGCGACGGCGTCATGCACGCCGAGGACGTCCCGCTGCCGGCCATCGCCGAGGCCGTGGGTACGCCGTTCTATTGCTACTCGGCGGCCACCCTGCGCCACCACTTCCGGGTGTTCTCCGAGCCCTTCGCCCACCGCGACCACCTGATCGCCTACTCGGCCAAGGCCAACTCCAACCTGGCCGTGCTGCACCTGCTGGGGCGCGAGGGCTCGGGCCTGGACATCGTCTCCGGCGGCGAGCTGGTGCGCGGCCTGCGCGCCGGCATCCCGGCCAGCCGCATGGTGTTCTCCGGGGTGGGCAAGCGCCGCGACGAGCTCGACGCCGCGCTGGAGGCCGGGGTCAAGGTCATCAACGTGGAGTCGGCGGCGGAGCTGGAGGCCCTGGACGCGGCGGCGCGCGCCCGCGGCCAGCGCGCCCCGGTGAGCCTGCGCGTGAACCCGGATGTGGACCCGGACACCCACCCCTACATCGCCACCGGCATGCGCGCCACCAAGTTCGGCGTGCCCATCGGCGAGGCCCGCGACCTGTATGGCCGCGCCGCGGCCATGGACGGCATCGAGGTGGTCGGGGTGGACTGCCACATCGGCTCCCAGCTGACCTCGGTGGACCCCTTCGTGGAGGCGCTGGCCCGCCTGCAGGCGCTGATGGCCGACCTGGCCGCCGACGGCCACGTCCTGCGTCACCTGGATCTGGGCGGCGGGCTGGGCATCTCCTACCTGGACGAGGCGCCGCCCCACCCCGAGGACTTCGGCCGCGCCATCAACGACCAGCTGGGCGGCTGGGACGGCACCCTGATCTTCGAGCCGGGGCGGGTGATCGTGGGCAACGCCGGGGTGTTCGTCACCGAGGTGCTCTACACCAAGGAGCAGCCGGACAAGCGCTTCGTCATCGTCGACGGCGCCATGAACGACATGATGCGCCCGGCGCTGTACGGCGCCGAGCAGGAGATCCGTCCCCTCCGGGAGAGCGCGGACAGCGGCGGCGAGGTGGTGGACGTGGTCGGCCCCATCTGCGAGTCCGGCGACTTCCTGGCCAAGGAGCGCTACCTGCCGCGCTTCCGCGCCGGCGAACGGCTGGCGGTGATGAGCGCCGGCGCCTACGGCGCCACCATGGCCTCCAACTACAACACCCGCCCGCGCGCCCCGGAGGTGCTGGTCTCCGGCGACCGTTTCGAAGTGGTGAGGCAGCGCGAGACCATCGACCAGCTGCTGGAAGGGGAGTCGGTCCCCGATGCCGCCTGGTTCGACCGCGAGTGAGGAAGCCGGCCATGGAGCTCCAGTTCGCCAAGATGCAGGGCCTGGGCAACGACTTCGTCGTCTTCGACGGCGTGCGCCAGGAGGTGGCCCTCACTCCGGAGCGCATCCGGGCCCTGGCCGACCGGCGCTTCGGCGTGGGCTGCGACCAGGTCCTGGTGGTGGCGCCGGCGGAAGACGCCGACGCCGATTTCCGCTACCGCATCTTCAACGCCGACGGCGGCGAGGTGGAGCAGTGCGGCAACGGCGCCCGCTGCGTGGCGGCGTTCCTGCCGGCGGTGGGGCTGTCCGACGCCCGCAGGCTGCGCCTGACCACGCTGGGCGGTCCCATCGAGCTGGTCCGCGAGGATGACGGCCGGGTCACGGTGGACATGGGCGAGCCGCGCCTGACCGGCGAGGCCATCCCCCTGCGCGAGGGCGGCGAGCATCTGGGCCACGAGGTGGAGCTGTCGGGACGGCGCTGGACCTTTACCGCCGTCTCCGTGGGCAACCCGCACGCGGTGATCGAGGTGGCCGACGCCGCCGCCGCGCCGGTGGCCGAGGTGGGCCCGCTGCTGGAGCACTACGAGCTGTTCCCGGATCGCGCCAACGTGGAGTTCGTTCAGGTGCTGGCCCCCGACCGCCTGCGCGTGCGGGTGTGGGAGCGCGGCGCCGGCGAGACCCTGGCCTGCGGCACGGGGGCGGTGGCCGCCCAGGTGGCGGCGCGCCTGTGGGGGCGGACCGGGCCCGAGGCCGCGGTGGCGCTGGACGGCGGTCCGCTCGCTGTGCGCTGGGACGGGCGCGGCGAGCCGGTGACCATGACCGGCCCGGCCGAGCTGGTGTACTGGGGGCGGCTGCCGGCGTGGCCGGCGCCCCGGCCGGCGAGCGCCGGCGACCGGGGCCGCTAGCAGGGCGTTGAAAAACTGCTGCGGAGGGCTTCTGCGGCGTTGCCCACTGCTCGCTGCTTCACCTATCTGCTTGATATGCCTCACTCGCTGCGCGATTGGCGCCTGGCATAAGCCCTCCTCGCGACCTTTTTCAATGCCCTGCTAGTCCGGGCGGCCGGGGTGAGGCCCTTTTGACGGGCGCGGCGGGATGCGGCTATAATTCCGCGCTTTCCCGAATTGGCTTTTTGGAAGCGGAGAATCGGCATGTTCGCGGTCATCGAGACAGGTGGAAAACAGTACAAGGTGCGCGAGGGCGACAGCCTGCGCGTCGAGAAGCTCGACGGCGAGCCGGGCAGCGATGTCACGATCGACCGCGTGCTGATGGTGGGCGAGGGCAGCGACGTCAAGGTCGGCAAGCCCACGGTCGACGGCGGCAGCGTCAAGGCCACCATCAAGAATCAGGGCAAGGGCCCCAAGGTGCGCATCTTCAAGAAGAAGCGCCGCAAGGGCTATACCAAGCAGCAGGGCCACCGCCAGCCCTTTACCGAGATCGAGATTACCGGGATCCAGGGCTAGGGCCTTTCCCCGGCCAGCAGCCCCGGCTACGCCAAGCGGAGCACAACCATGGCACACAAGAAGGCAGGCGGGAGCACCCGCAACGGTCGCGATTCCGAGTCCAAGCGACTCGGCGTCAAGCGCTTCGGCGGCCAGTCCGTGCGCGCCGGCAACATCCTGGTTCGCCAGCGCGGCACCCGCTTCCACCCCGGCGCCAATGTCGGCAAGGGCAACGACGACACCCTGTTCGCCAAGTCCGACGGCCGCGTGGTGTTCGAGCGCAAGGGCCCGAAGCAGCGCAAGTTCGTGAGCGTCGTCTCCGACTAGACGGCGCGGTCCCCTGAGAAGGCCGGGGACGGCAACGGCCCCGCCACCGAGACGCCGGCCTCGCGCCGGCCGGGTGGCGGGGCCGTTTCATTGGGGGCCGGGAGCCAGGGAGCGCCATCCATGCATTTCGTCGACGAGGCCCGCATCCGCGTGGCCGCCGGGGACGGCGGCAACGGCGTGGTCCACTTCCGGCGCGAGAAGTATGTGCCGCGCGGCGGGCCCGACGGCGGCGACGGCGGCAGCGGCGGCGACGTGGTCCTGGTCGGCGACGAGTCTCTCACCACCCTGGTGGATTTCCAGTACCAGACGCACTACCGTGCCGAGCGGGGCACCGACGGCGCCGGCGGCCAGCGCACCGGCAAATCCGGCGCGGCCTGCGAGCTGCCGGTGCCGGTGGGGACCCAGGTGTTCAACGACGATACCGGCGAGCTCATCGGCGACATCGTCGCCCCCGGCCAGCGCCTGCGGGTGGCCAAGGGCGGACGCGGCGGGGCCGGCAACGTCCACTTCAAGTCCAGCACCAACCGCACGCCGCGGCGCCAGACCGACGGCGCCCCCGGCGAGCGCTTCCACCTGCGCCTGGAGCTGCGCCTGCTCGCCGACGTGGGGCTGGTGGGGCTGCCCAACGCCGGCAAGTCGTCGCTGGTGCGGGCCCTGTCCGCGGCCCGGCCGCGGGTGGCCGACTATCCCTTCACCACCCTGCAGCCGGCGCTGGGGGTGGTGCGGGTGGAGACGGACCGCTCCTTCGTCATGGCCGACATCCCGGGCCTGATCGAGGGCGCTGCCGAGGGCGCCGGGCTGGGCACCCAGTTCCTGCGCCAGCTGGCCCGCAACCGCCTGCTGCTGCACGTGGTGGACATCGCCCCCGCCGACGGCTCCGATCCGGCGGCCAACGTGCGCACGGTGGAGGCGGAGCTGGCCAAGTACGATGAGGAGCTGATCGGCCGCCGGCGCTGGCTGGTGGCCAACAAGATGGACCTGGTGCCGGCGTCCGAGCGCGACGACTGGCTGGCGCTGCTGCGCCAGGAGCTGGGCTGGGAGGGCGAGATCTACGGCGTCTCCTGCCAGGCCGGCACCGGCCTGGAGCGCCTCGTCCAAGACATCATGACCGCCCTGGAGCGGGAGCGTGAGCACGAACCGGAGTGACCGACAGCGCGCCGCCCGGCGCTGGGTGATCAAGGTGGGGTCCACCCTGCTCACTCGCCCCGGCGGCGGCCTCGCCCTGGAGGCCATCGGCGACTGGGTGCGCCAGATGAGCGAGCTGGCCGGCGGCGACATCGAGCCCATCCTGGTGAGCTCGGGCGCCGTCGCCGCGGGCATGGGGCGCCTGGGCTGGAGCGAGCGCCCGGTGGCCATCCACGACCTGCAGGCGGCCGCCGCGGTGGGCCAGAGCGGCCTGGT
>DATFLO010000005.1:0-3130 GCA_035267605.1 Gammaproteobacteria bacterium | reverse complement strand
AAGGCCATGGGCGTGCGCGTTGCCATCGACGACTTCGGCACCGGCTACTCCTCGCTCAACTACCTGAAGCGCTTCCCCATCGACGTCCTCAAGGTGGACCAGTCGTTCGTCCGCGATGTCACCTTCGACTCCGAGGATGCCGCCATCGCCCGTTCCGTGATCGCCCTGGCCCACAACATGCGCCTCACCGTCGTGGCCGAGGGGGTGGAGACCGCGGCCCACCTGGGCTTCTTCCGGGACGAGGGCTGCGAGGAGGTCCAGGGCTTCTACTTCAGCCGGCCGGTGCCCGCCGACGAGTTCGGCGGGCTGCTCCAGGACCGGGCCTGGCTCGATGAGCGGCTGAATTAGGCGATGAGCCGCTCCGAATTCCGGCTGATCGACCAGCTCTTCGCCCGGCTCGGCGCGGCGCGTGCCGACGTGGCCGCCGGGGTCGGGGATGACTGCGCCCTGCTACGCGTCCCCGAGGGCATGGAACTCGCCGTGACCACGGACACCCTGAACGAGGGCGTCCATTTTCCGGCGGCAAGCGACCCGGATGCGGTCGGCCACAAGGCGCTGGCGGTGAACCTGAGCGACCTCGCCGCGGCGGGCGCCGACCCGGCCTGGTTCACCCTCGCCCTCAGTCTGCCGGACGCTGCCTCGGACTGGGCGGACGGCTTCGCCCGCGGGCTGGAGCGGCTGGCGGCCGAGTGCGGCGTGGCGCTGGTGGGCGGCGACACCGTGCGCGGGCCGTTGGCGGTGACCATCCAGGCCATGGGATTGGTCCCGGCCGGGCAGGCCCTCCACCGGCGCGGGGCACGGCCGGGCCAGGGGATCTATGTCACCGGCACGCTCGGCGACGCCGGGGCCGGCCTGGAACTGGCCCTGGGCCGGCGTTCGGTGTCCGATGGGGCGGTGGCCGACGCCTTGCGGGCCCGGCTCGACCGGCCCACCCCGCGGCTCGCGGCCGGCCAGTCCCTGCGCGGCGCGGCCGGCGCCGCCATCGACCTCTCCGATGGCCTGGCCGCCGACCTCGGCCACGTCCTGGCCGCGAGCGGGGTCGGTGCGCGGGTGGAGCTGGAACGGCTTCCGCTCTCGCGCGAATTGACCGCGGCGGTGGCGGAGCCGGAGGCGCGGCTGCGCCTGGCCCTGGAGGCCGGGGACGATTACGAGCTTTGCTTCACCCTCGCCGAGGACAACGAGGCCGTATTGGAAGCCGTTGCCGCCGCCTGTCCCGTCACCCGCATCGGCACCGTCGAGACGGAGCCGGGTCTGTGCCTGGCGTACCAGGGCGAGCCGTGGCGCGGTGCTGCCGGGGGTTACGACCATTTCGCCGGGGGCACGGGATGAGCGAGGCGGCCGACAAGCGGGCCGCACCGCGGGTACCACCGCATTCGCTGGCCAAGCGGCCGTGGCACCTGCTCTCCTACGGGTTGGGGGCGGGGCTGCTGCCCGGCGCCCCGGGGACCTTCGGGACGGTGGTCGCGGTGCCGCTGTTCCTGCTGCTTGAGCCGCTGGCGACCCCGCTCTACCTGGCGGTGGTGGCGGTCCTGGCGGTGCTGGGGGTCTGGCTCTGCGGGGCGACCGCCCGGGCCCTGGCGGTGCACGACCATCCGAGCATCGTCTGGGACGAGGTGGTGGGGTATCTGGTGACCATGGCCGCGGCGCCGGCCGACTGGCGCTGGGTTCTGGCCGGTTTCGTCCTCTTTCGCCTGTTCGACATCACGAAGCCGTGGCCCATCCGCGCCGTCGACCGGCGGGTCCACGGCGGGTTCGGGATCATGCTGGACGACGTGTTGGCCGGGATTTACGGCTGGCTGGCGCTACAGGCGCTGGCGTGGGCGACTTAGCCACAGAGGCACCGAGGGCACAGAGTAAGGATGAGCTAACACCGGCCGCCTATCGGTACTATGCGGGCACATCCGGGGGAACGACCTACTGCGCCGGTGCGCCGCCTTCAAACCCTCTGTGTCCTCTGTGCCTCTGTGGCAAAAAGGGTTTCAAACGGGGTCCTGTTCCTTGTCCCGCTCGATCAGCGCGTAGGCGGAGTGGTTGTGGATGGACTCGAAGTTCTCGGACTCCACCACGTAGCCGGCGATCCGGTCATCGGCGTTCAGGCGCACCGCCACGTCGCGGACCATGTCCTCCACGAACTTCGGGTTGTCGTAGGCCCGCTCGGTGACGTGCTTTTCGTCGGGGCGCTTCAATAGCCCGAACAGTTCGCAGGAGGCCTCGTCCTCCACCAGGTCGATGATGTCCTCGATCCAGACGAAGCCCTTCACCCGCACCGCCACGGTGACGTGGGAGCGCTGGTTGTGGGCACCGTAGTCGGAGATCTTGCGCGAGCAGGGGCAGAGGCTGGTGACTGGGACCACCACCTTCACCGTCAGGTGGGTGTCGCCGCCGGAGCTCTCGCCGATGAAGGTGACGTCGTAGTCCATCAGGCTCTCGACGCCGGAGACCGGGGCCACCTTGTTGACGAAGTAGGGGAAGGACATCTCGATGTGGCCCATCTCCGCCTCCAGGGAGGTGGTGATCTCGTGCAGAACGTCCTTGAACGATTCCACCGAGATCTCCCGCTCGTGGCGGTTCAGGATCTCCACGAAGCGCGACATGTGCGTGCCCTTGAAGTTGTGCGGCAGGTCCACGTACATGTTGAAATTGGCGATGGTGTGCTGCTCGCCGCCGGTGCGGTCGCGGACCCGCACGGGATGGCGGATGTCCTTGATCCCCACCTTGTTGATGGGGATGCGGCGGGTGTCCTCGCTGCTCTGGACGTCGGCGATCGGCTTGTTCATATCTTCACTCGTCCTCGGTGTAGCGTACGCAGGCGCGCTCCGTCTCCCACAGGGTGACCGCGCTGACCGCCAGCCCCGGGCGGTCGAGGACCTCGCCCAGGCGCCGGTAGAAATAGGCCGCCATGTTCTCGGCGGTGGGATTGATCCGGTCGAACGGCGGGACCTCGTTGAGATAGCGGTGGTCCAGCTCCGCGGCGGCTTCCCGCGCGGCCTGCTTGATGGTCTTGAAATCCACGGCCATCCCCAGCCCGTCCAGCTCTTGGGCGGTCACCTCGACCTCCAGCTTCCAGTTGTGGCCGTGGAAGCGGCGGCAGTCCCCCGGGTAGTCCCGGAGGGCGTGGGCGGAGGAGAAA
>DATFLO010000004.1:0-6386 GCA_035267605.1 Gammaproteobacteria bacterium | reverse complement strand
CCGCCGCCAGCAGCAGGACCAGCAGGGCCCGGCCGGCGCGCAAGCCCATTCCCGGCGCCAGGTTCATGGCGCCTCCAGGTAGCCGGCCATCAGCTCGTCCCAGTGCCCCTGGGCACGCAGCAGCCGGTCGGCGATCTCGCGCACGGCGCCGTGGCCGCCGGGGCTTTCGGTGATCCAGTGGGCGCGGGTGCGCACCTCCGGGTGGGCATCGGCCACGGTCAGCCCCAGCCCGGCGCGCACCATCACCGGCAGGTCCACCACGTCGTCGCCGACCATGGCCACGCGCTCGGCATCGGCGCCGGTGGCGGCGAGCAGCTCGGTGAAGGCCTCGCCCTTGCGCAGGGCGCCCTGGATCACGTGCTCGATGCCCAGCTCGCGGGCGCGCTGCTCCACCACCCCGGAGCGGCGCCCGGTGATGATGGCCACGGCCACCCCGAAGCGCTGCAGCAGCTTGATGCCGTGGCCGTCGCGCACGTCGAAGCGCTTGTACTCGCGGCCGTCGTCATCCATGAAGATGCCGCCGGCGGTGAGCACCCCGTCCACGTCCAGCACCAGCAGCCGGACCGCGGCCATGCGGGCGTCGAGCGCCTGCTCGTTCAGGCTCATATGACCCCCGCCCGCAGGAAGTCGTGCATGTTGAGGGCGCCGACCACCTGCCCCTGCTCGTCCACCACCAGCAGACCGTTGATGGCGCGGTCCTCCATCTGCTGCAGGCCGCGTGCCGCCAGTTCGTCGGGGCCGATGGTGAAAGGATCGGGGGTCATGGCCTCGCCGGCGGTGACCGCGTGCATGTCCATCTCCTCGTCCAGGGCGCGGCGCAGATCGCCGTCGGTGATCAGCCCCACCAGCCGGTGGTCGGCGTCCACCACCGCGGTCATGCCCAGGCGCTTGGCGGTCATCTCCAGCAGCGCCTCGCGCATGGGGGCGTCGGCGCCCACCCGTGGCACCCCCTCGCCGGTGTGCATGAGGTCGCTGATGCGCAGCAGAAGCTGCTTGCCGAGGCTGCCCCCGGGGTGGAAGCGGGCGAAGTCCTCGGCGGTGAAGCCGCGCTCCTCCAGCAGCGCCACCGCCAGGGCGTCGCCCAGGGCCAGGGTGACGGTGGTGGAGGCGGTGGGCGCCAGGTTCATGGGGCAGGCCTCGGTGGTGACGCTGATGTCGAGCACCACATCGGCGCGCCGGCCGAGGGTGGAGTCGGTGCGGCCGACCATGGCCACCAGCGGGATGTTCAGCCGCTGCAGCAGCGGCAGCAGGGCCACCACCTCCTGCGTCTCGCCGGAGGAGGAGATGGCCAGCACCACGTCCTGGCCGGTGACCATGCCCAGGTCGCCGTGGCTGCCCTCGGCGGGGTGCATGAAGAAGGAGGGCGTGCCCGTGCTGGACAGGGTGGCGGCGATCTTGCGCCCGATCAGGCCGGATTTGCCCATGCCGGTGACCACCAGGCGGCCCTGGGCCGCCAGGATGGCCGCTACCGCCTGCTCGAAGGTGCCGTCCAGGCGCTCCTCCGCCGCCTTGAGGGCGTCCGCCTCGATGGCCAGGGTGCGCCGGGCGCTGTCGAGCACGCCGCTCACGCCGGCGCCCCCGGTTGCGGCCGACGCACCCCCGCCGTAGAGTGGTCCCGGCCCCTGCCGGCGCCGCGTGCCGCACGGCGGAGGGCGTCACGCCGGCCGTCTTTCGGGGATTCCATGGATACGGTGTTCATCAGCGACCTTCGGGTCGAAGCGGTAATCGGTATTTTCGACTGGGAACGGCGGATTCGCCAAACCCTTTCGGTGGATATCGAGCTGGCCACCGACTGCGCCGCCGCCGCGGCCGCCGACGACGTGGCCGAGGCGACCGACTACAAGGCCGTCGCCAAGCGGGTGGTGGCCTTCCTCCAGGAGAGCCAGTTCCAGCTGGTGGAGACCGCCGCCGAGCGCACCGCGGAGATGCTGCGCACCGAGCTGGGTGCGTCCTGGCTGCGGCTGCGGCTGCACAAGCCCGGCGCCCTGCGCGATGCCCGCGACGTGGGCGTGGCCATCGAGCGGGGCGAGCGACCCGGGGGGTGAGGCCGTGACCCGGTTCCACGTGGGCATCGGTAGCAACCTCGACCCCGCCGCCAACGTGCGCGGCGGGGTGGCCGCCCTTGAGAAGACCTTCGGCCGCGTCCGTTGTTCCACGGTCTACGAGACCGAGCCGGTGGGCTTCGACGGCCCCCCCTTCTACAACCTGGTGGCCGAGATCGCCACCGATCTGGATCTCGCCGCGGTGGTGGAGCGGCTGCGCGCCATCGAGGACGCCTTCGGCCGCGAGCGCCCGGCCTCCGGCTCCGCCTTCGGCAACCGCACCCTCGACCTGGACCTGCTGCTGTTCGGCGACTGCGTCACCGACGACCCTGTCCCCCTGCCCCGCCGCGACGTGGTCGAGTACCCCTTCGTCCTCGGCCCCCTGGCCGAGCTCGTCCCGGACATGCCCCATCCCGTCCTCGGCCGCACCTTCGCCGAGCTGTGGGCCCAATTCCCGGCGGAGGCCGCGGCGGGGATGGAGGCGGTCAACATCAGTTTTCAGTGTTGAGTTTTCAGTGTTCAGTGAAGGCCAAGCACAGGCCTATGCCTTTGGTTTTTAACTGAAAACTGATAACTGAACACTGAAAACTGCCGTTCAGTACAACAACCTCCCGCCCTCGATCCCCAGGATCTGGCCCGTAATATAGTCGGCCGTCGCCAGGAAGTGAACCGCGTCGGCGATGGGCTCGGGGCCGCTGGATCGGCCCAGGGCGGTGTGGCGCAGCAGGGCCTCCTTGTCCGGCTCGGACAGGCCCGCATCCGGCCACAGGGCCGCCCCCGGTGCGACGCCGTTGACCCGCACCGCCGGCCCCATCTCCTTGGCCAGGGTGCGGGTGAGCATGGCCACGCCCGCCTTGGAGATGGAGTAGACCGGGTGGCGGGCCAGCGGCCGCTCGGCGTAGACGTCGGTGAGGTTGACGATGCAGCCGCCCCGCGCCGCCAGGTGCTCGGCGGCGGCCTGGGCCAGGAAGAAGGGGGCCTTGAGGTTGGTGGCCATGAGGTCGTCCCAGTGCGCCTCGGTGACCTCGGCCAGGGGGGTGGGGTAGAAGCGGGCGGCGTTGTTGACCAGGATGTCCAGCCCGCCCAGGGCGGCCGCCACCGACTCCACCAGCGGCCCCAGGTTGGCGGTGTCGTCCAGGGCGCAGCCGATGGCGCGGGCGCGCCCGCCGGCGGCGGCCTCCAGCTCCTCGGCCAGGGCCTCGGCGGCCTGGCGGCTGCGGTGGTAGTGGATGGCCACGTCGGCGCCGGCGGCGTGCAGCCGCCGGGCGGTGGCCGCGCCCAGGCGGTGGGCGGCGCCGGTGACCAGCGCCACGCGCCCGCTGAGATCGCCTTCGGTCATGGCGCTGCGGCTCCGGGGTTGCCCGGCCCTGTCCGCCGACCCGTCCGCGGGTCGATGGGGTGCGGCCGTGTGGGGTGCTAGTATAGCGGCCGCCGCCAACGCCCTGAACCGTACCGGATCCCCCATGCAATACACCGACTCCGCCCTGCCCGAGCCCACCCCCGCCGAGCGCGAGCGCGCCGAGGCGGTGGCCGCCGTCCTGCGCGAGCGCATGGCGGACGCCGGCGGCGCCATCCCCTTCGACCAGTACATGCGCACCGCCCTCTACGAGCCGGGGCTGGGCTACTACGTGGGCGGGCGGGAGCGGCTGGGGCGGGGCGGCGATTTCGTCACCGCCCCGGAGCTGACGCCGTTTTTCGGCTACACCGTGGCCGGGCAGGTGGTGGACCTGCTGGCCCGCACCGGCGGCGGCGACGTGGTGGAGGCCGGCGCCGGCAGCGGCGCCCTGGCCATCCAGCTGCTGGCCGAGCTGGAACGGTTGGGCAGCCTGCCGGGGTGCTACCGCATCCTGGAGGTGAGCCCGGACCTGCGCGAGCGCCAGCGGCGCACCATCGAGCGGGCGCTGCCGCACCTGCTGGAGCGGGTGGAGTGGCTGGACGACTTCCCCGAAGCCGGCTGGGACGGCGTGCTGGTGGCCAACGAGCTGCTCGACAGCCTGCCGGTGCACCGGCTGCGGATCACCGAGTCGGGGCCGGCGGAGCTGTATGCGGCGCCCGACGACGGCGGCTTCGGCTGGCAGGAGGGACCGCTGTCCGACCCGGCCGTGGCCGGGCCCCTGCAGGCGGCGGGCGCGCTGCCCGCCGGCATGGAGACCGAGGTGGGCCTGGAGGCCCCGGCCTGGGCGGCGCGCGCCGGCGAGCACCTGCGCCGCGGCGGCGTGCTGCTGCTGGACTACGGCCATCCGGCCGCCGAGCTGTACAGCGCCGAGCGCCCAAGCGGCACCCTCATGTGCCACTACCGCCACCGCGCCCACGACGACCCCTTCTTCCTGCCCGGGGTGCAGGACATCACCGCCCACGTGGACTTCTCCGCGGTGGCCGCCGCGGCCGCCGCCAGCGGCCTGGAGCCCGCCGGCTTCACCACCCAGGCCCAGTTCCTGCTGAACCTCGGACTGACCCACCGCGTCGAGGAATACCTCGGAAGCGGCAACGTCAGCGACGAGGAGCAGCTGCAGCTGGCCACCGCCCTCAAGCAGCTCACCCTGCCCCAGGGCATGGGCGAGAGCTTCAAGGCGCTGCTGCTGACCAAGGGCATCGACGGCCCGTTCCCGGGGTTCCGCCAGGGCGACCGGGCAGGCACCCTTTAACCTCAGTTTTCAGTTTTCAGTTTTCAGTTTTCAGTTTTCAGTTTTCAGTTTTCAGTGTTCAGTGTTCAGTGTTCAGTTTTCAGTGTTCAGTGTTCAGTGAAGGCGACCCAGGGGGGAATTGGCGATGTTTGAGGGTGTTGATGTTACTGAACACTTAAAACTGAACACTGAAAACTTGTCATGACCTACCTCCAGGCCCTCATCCTGGCCCTCCTTCAGGGCATCACCGAATGGCTGCCGGTCTCCAGCTCGGCTCACCTGATCCTGTTCCCGCGCCTGATGGGGTGGCCGGACCAGGGGCTGGGGTTCGACGTGGCGGTGCATGCGGGGTCGCTGACGGCGGTGCTGGTCTACTTCCGCAGCGAGATCGCCGCCATGGCGGCGGACTGGGGGCGGTCGCTGGTGTCCCGGCGGCTGGCCGGCGAGGCGCGGCTGGCGTGGGCGGTGCTGCTCGGCACCATCCCGGTGGGGCTGGCGGGGCTGGCCTTCAAGGACGTGGTGGAGACCGCCATGCGCGACCCGCGCATCCTGGCCTGGGCCCTGATCGGCTTCGGCGTGGTGCTGTGGGCGGCGGACCGCTGGGGTCGCCGGCTGCGCAGCGAGCACCAGCTGACCTGGCGCGACGTGGCGCTCATCGGCTGCGCCCAGGCCCTGGCCCTGATCCCCGGCACCTCGCGCTCGGGCATCACCATGACCGCCGGCCTGGCGGTGGGCTGGACGCGCGAGGCGTCGGCCCGTTTCTCCTTCCTGCTGGCCGTACCGGTGATCGTCCTCGCCGGCGGCCTGGATGTGATCGACGTCATCGAGGGCCAGGTGCGCCAGCCGGTGGACATCCTGGCCGTCGGCTTCGCCGCCAGCGCCGTGGCCGCCTACCTGTGCATCCGCGCCTTCCTGGCCGCCATCGCCCGCATCGGCATGACGCCCTTCGTGGTCTACCGCATCGCCCTGGGCGCCCTGCTGCTGGTCCTGTTCTAGTGTCCTGTCCAGAAATTCCCTGCAACTCTGCGACCGGACACTAGTCCGGCTGGCCGCGATCGTCCTCGGCGGGGCTGAGCTCGCCGAAGCTGCGGCAGGCCCCCTCGCGGTCCGCCTTGTGTCGGTACATGGCGCGGTCGCCGGCGGTGATGAGCCCCTCGCGGCTGGTGCTGTCATCCGGGTAGAAGGCCAGGCCGATGCTGACCCCGATGCAGCGCTGCTCGCCGGCCACCTGGAAGGGGGTCGCCAGCGCCTGCTGCAGCCTCCGGGCCACCCCCTCGGCCTCGTCTCTGGCCGAGATCCCCTCCAGAAGCAGGATGAACTCGTCGCCGCCGACCCGGGCCACCGTGTCCTCGCGGCGGCCGCAGGCGCGCAGGCGCTCGGCCACCTCCTGCAGGAGCTGGTCCCCCGCGTGGTGGCCGAAGCGGTCGTTGATGCTCTTGAAATCGTTGAGATCGCAGAACAGCAGGGCGACCCGGTTGCCCCGGCGATCCGCCCGCCGGATCGCCTGCTGCAGGCGGTCGTTGAACAGGGAGCGGTTGGGCAGGTCCGTCAGCTGGTCGTGCTGGGCCAGGTGCTGGATCTGCTCCTGGTACTGGATGTGGGTGCTGATGTCCTTGCCGGTGGAGACGAAGTGGGTGATCCGCCCCTGGTCGTCGCGCATGGGGGTGATCGCCTTCTCCTCGTGGTACAGGCTGCCGTCCCGGCGGCGATTGACGAAGAC
>DATFLO010000003.1:0-6658 GCA_035267605.1 Gammaproteobacteria bacterium | reverse complement strand
CACCGAGATGGAGACCGAGATGGCCCGGCGGGTGGTGGACATGGTGCCGTCGGTGGACCGGGTGCGCATGTGCAACTCCGGCACCGAGGCCACCATGAGCGCGCTGCGCCTGGCACGCGGCTACACCAACCGCGACAAGGTGGTGAAGTTCCAGGGCTGCTACCACGGCCACGTGGACAGCCTGCTGGTGAAGGCCGGCTCCGGCGCCCTGTCCCTGGGCGTGCCCACCAGCCCGGGCGTGCCCAAGGACCTGGCCCAGCACACCCACACGCTGGACTACAACGACAGCGAGGGGGTGCGCGCCCTGTTCGAGGACATGGGGCGCGAGGTGGCCGCCGTCATCGTCGAGCCGGTGGCCGGCAACATGGGCTGCGTGCCGCCTGATCCCGGGTTCCTGCAGACCCTGCGCGAGGTCTGCGATAACCATGGCGCGGTGCTCATCTTCGACGAGGTCATGACCGGCTTCCGGGTGGCCCTGGGCGGCGCCCAGGACCACTACCAGGTCCAGCCCGACCTCACTTGCCTGGGCAAGGTCATCGGCGGCGGCATGCCGGTGGGCGCCTTCGGCGGCCGCGACGAGATCATGAGCCACCTGTCCCCGGAGGGGCCGGTCTACCAGGCGGGCACCCTGTCCGGGAACCCGGTGGCCATGATCGCCGGCATCACCACCCTCGACGCCCTGTCCAATCACCTGTTCGGCGAGCTCAGCGAGCGCACCGCGCGCCTGGCCGAGGGGCTCGCCGAGACCGGCGCCGAGCTCGGCGTGCCCATCGCCGAGAACCACGTGGGCGCCATGTTCGGCATCTTCTTCTCCGACCGGCCGGTGCGCACCTTCCAGGACGTGGCCGACGCCGATGCCAACCGCTTCGCCCAGTTCTTCCACGGCATGCTGGAGCAGGGCATCTATCTGGCGCCGTCGCCGTTCGAGGCGGGCTTCGTGTCGCGCGCCCATTCCGACGCCGACATCGACGCCACCCTGGAGGCCGCCCGCGAGGTGCTGCGGGGCATGGCCTGAACGGGCGCCTGACGGTGCGCCCGGGCCCGTGCTAAACTCCCGCCCGGCGCGTACCCCCGACCCCACCGGGCGAATCCATGGCTAGCGATCCCCAACCGCACTCGTCCCCCGCGGCGGCCCCGGCCCCCACAGCCGGGGCCGCCGCGCGCCCGTGGCCGACCGGGGAGCCGGCGGTGTTCGAGGCGGTGGAGCTGACCTGCGTGCGCCGCGACCGCGTGCTGTTCGAGGGCTTCTCCTTCCGGCTCGAGGCCGGCGAGCTGTTGCAGATCGAGGGCGCCAACGGCAGCGGCAAGACCTCGCTGCTGCGCATCCTGGTGCTGCTGGCCCTGGCCGACGAGGGCGAGGTGCGCTGGAACGGCACCAGCACGGAGGAAAACCGCGCCGACTACCTGTCCAGCCTCACCTACATCGGCCACACCCCGGGGGTGAAGGCCGACCTGACCGCCTTCGAGAACCTGCGGGTGGCCACCGCCCTGGCTGGCGCCGCGGCCGCTTGCGACCCGGACGACGCGCTGGAGGCAGTAGGCCTGGCCGGTTTCGAGGACACCTACGTGCGCGAGCTGTCCGCCGGCCAGACCCGGCGCGTGGCGCTGGCACGGCTGCTGCTGCAGCCCACCCGGCTGTGGATCCTGGACGAGCCGTTCACCGCCCTCGACCGCTCCGGCAAGCGCCTGGTTGAGGGCATGCTGGAGGACCACTGCGCGGCCGGCGGCATGGCCCTGATCACCACCCACCAGCCGGTGGACGTGGGCGACGCCGCCAAGACCCGGATCCACATGGGGGCCGAGCCGGCGCCCGTGGACGAGGCCGGGTGATGGCAGGCGCCTTCGCCGCCATCCTCAAGCGCGACCTGACCCTGGCCCTGCGCCACCGCGGCGAGATGGCCAATCCGCTGGTGTTCTTCGTGGTGGTGGTGTCCCTGTTCCCGCTGGCCCTGGGCCCGGAGCAGGAGACCCTGACGCGGGTGGCGCCCGGCATCATCTGGGTGGCCGCGCTGCTCGCCGCCACCCTGGCCATGGACGGCATGTTCCGCTCCGACTTCGAGGACGGCTCGCTGGAGCAGATGCTGCTGTCGCCCCAGCCGCCCTCGCTGCTGGTCCTGGCCAAGATCCTCGCCCACTGGCTGGCCACCGGCCTGCCGCTGATCCTGATCTCGCCGCTGCTGGCGCTGTTCCTGCAGCTGCCCGGCGAGGCCCTGGCGGTGCTGCTGGCGACCCTGGCGCTGGGCACGCCCACCCTGTCCATGGTGGGGGCCATCGGCGTGGCGCTGACCGTCGGCCTGCGCCGCGGCGGCCTGCTGCTGACCCTGCTGGTGCTGCCGCTGTACGTGCCGGTGCTGATCTTCGCCGCCGGCGCCGTGGACAACGCCGCGAGCGGCTTCCCGGTGGCCGGCCAGCTGTACTTCCTTGCGGCGCTGCTGGTGCTGTCGGTCACGCTGGCACCGCTGGCGGCCGCCGCCTCCCTCCGCATCAGCCTGGGGTGACCCATGTTCCTCTGGTTCCACAAGCTCGGCAGCCCCAAGAACTTCTACCGCCTGTCGCAGGTGCTCACGCCCTGGCTCGGCGCCGTCACCGCCCTGCTGCTGGTGGTGGGCCTGTACTGGGGGCTGGTGATTGCCCCGCCCGACTACCAGCAGGGCGACTCCTACCGCATCATGTTCATCCACGTGCCGGCGGCCTGGATGTCGCTGTTCGTCTACATGGTGATGGCCACGGCCGCGGCCATCGTGCTGATCTGGCGCATGAAGGTGGCCGAGGCGGTGATGCGGGCCTCCGCGCCGCTGGGGGCGTCGTTCACCTTCCTCGCCCTGGTCACCGGGTCGCTGTGGGGCAAGCCCATGTGGGGCACCTACTGGGTGTGGGACGCCCGCCTGACCTCCGAGCTGATCCTGCTGTTCCTCTACCTGGGCTTCATCGCCCTGGAGAACGCCATCGAGGACCGGCGCACCGCCGCCCGCGCCGGCGCCGTCCTGGCCCTGGTGGGCGTGGTCAACGTGCCCATCATCCACTACTCGGTGGAATGGTGGTCGACCCTGCACCAGGGCCCCACGGTGACCAAGATCGACGCCCCCTCCATCACGCTGAACATGCTGCTGCCGCTGCTGATCATGGCCCTGGCCTTCACCCTCTACTACGCCACCGTCGTGCTCATGCGCACGCGCTGCGAGATCCTCGAGGCCGAGGCATCGAGCAGCTGGGTTCGGGAACTGGCGGACAAACGGGAGCACTAAGGGGGTACAGCCCATGTTGGAGGTATTAGCATACCTCAGAGCCCCGCAGCGCTTCGCATGCAAGGCAGGCGAACGCCGGCGTGGTGGACCCACGTCCAGGGAGCCTAACGCCGCAGGCGGAGTGCTGCGGGACTCCCTTCGGGCTTGCCTGTCCACGCCCGTGGACGGCGTTGCGCTTCACTCCTGTAGCGCCACTACACATCGCTTAGCGCGCCTTGCCACAAGCGCGGACAGGCAAGCTGAGGCATGCTAATACCTCCAACAGGGGCTGTTACCTTGCAGGAATTCCTCTACATGGGCGGCTACTACGCCTTCGTCTGGCCTTCCTACGGCCTTGCCCTGCTGGTCCTGCTTATCAACCTGGTGATCCCCCGCTGGCGCGAGCGCCGCACGCTGCGGCGGCTGGCGCGCGAGAACCGGCGCACGAGGAGGAGTGCATGACACCTCGCCGGAAGAAACGGCTGTACCTGGTCGCCCTTGTCCTGCTGGGCGTGGGAGGCGCCACCGCGCTGTTCCTGACCGCCTTCCAGGAGAACATCATCCTCTACCACAGCCCCACCGAGGTGGCGCAGGGCAAGGTCCCGCACGGACACACCTTCCGCGTCGGCGGCCTGGTCAAGAAGGGCAGCGTGAAGCGCAACGAGGAGTCCCTGAAGGTGCGCTTCACGGTCACCGACACCAAGCACGACGTGCCCATCGTCTACGACGGCGTCCTCCCCGACCTGTTCCGCGAAGGCCAGGGCATCGTGGCCAACGGCAAGCTCAACGGCAACGGCGTGTTCGTGGCCCAGAAGGTGCTGGCCAAGCACGACGAGAATTACATGCCGCCGGAGGTGGCGGACTCCCTCAAGAAGGCGGGCGCCAAGGCTCCCCATTCCATGCCCCGGCCGGACTAAGGACGCCCCCATGATCCCCGAGCTCGGAAACGTCGCCCTCGCCCTTGCCCTGTGCATGGCCCTGATCCAGTCGGTGCTGCCGCTGGCCGGCGCCCATCGCGGCATCGCCCCGTGGATGGCGGTGGCCCGCCCGGCCGCTCTCGCCCAGTTCGGCTTCGTGGCCGCGGCCTTCGCCGCGCTGGCCTACTGCTTCGTGACCAGCGACTTCTCGGTGGCCTTCGTGGCCGAGAACTCCAACAGCGCCCTGCCCGTCTACTACCAGCTGACCGCCATCTGGGGCGGCCACGAGGGCTCCATCCTGCTGTGGACCTTCGTCCTCACCATCTGGACCTCGGCGGTGGCGCTGTTCAGCCGCTCCCTGCCGGCCGAGTTCGCCGCCCGCGTGCTGGGGGTCATGGGCCTGATCAGCGTCGGCTTCCTGCTGTTCATGCTGCTCACCTCCAACCCCTTCGCGCGGCTGACGCCGGTTCCCGCCGAGGGCGCCGACCTCAACCCGCTGCTGCAGGACATCGGCATGATCATGCACCCGCCCACGCTGTACATGGGCTACGTGGGCATGTCGGTGGCCTTCGGCTTCGCCATCGCGGCGCTGCTGGGCGGCCGCCTGGACGCCGCCTGGGCCCGCTGGTCGCGGCCGTGGATCACGGTGGCCTGGATCTTCCTCACCTGCGGTGTGGCGCTGGGGTCCTGGTGGGCCTACTACGAGCTGGGCTGGGGCGGCTGGTGGTTCTGGGATCCGGTGGAGAACGCCTCGTTCATGCCCTGGCTCACCGGCACCGCCCTGATCCATTCGCTGGCGGTCACGGAGAAGCGCGGCCTGTTCAAGTCCTGGACCGTGCTGCTGGCGATCACCGCCTTCTCGCTGTCGCTGCTGGGTACCTTCCTGGTGCGCTCGGGCGTGCTCACCTCGGTGCACGCCTTCGCCAGCGACCCCTCCCGGGGGATCTACATCCTCACCTTCCTGGGCATAGTGGTGGGCGGCTCGCTGCTGCTTTACGCCGTGCGCGGACCGAGCACCCTGGGCGGCTCGCGCTTCTCCACGGTGTCGCGCGAGACCCTGCTGCTGGCCAACAACGTGCTGCTGGTGGTGGCCATGGCCACCATCCTGCTCGGCACCCTGTACCCGCTGGTGATCGACGCCCTCGGCCTGGGCAAGCTGTCGGTGGGCCCGCCCTACTTCAACAAGGTGTTCGTGCCCATCATGAGCGTGCTCATGGTGCTGCTGGGCTTCGGCAACCTGTCCCGCTGGAAGCAGGACAGCGTGCCCCGGCTGTGGCACCACCTGCGCTTCGCCGCGGTGGGCGCCGCGGTGCTGGGCCTGGGCACCGCGGCCATGCTGGTCAGCGACTGGTTCACCGGCAAGCTGCTGATGGTGGGCCTGGGCCTGGTTCTGGCCGCGTGGGTGGTGATCACCAGCGTCCAGTCGGTCTGGACCCAGCTCTCCGACAAGCGCTCCCTCGCCGAGGGCCTGCGCCGGCTGCCGGCGGGCACCTACGGCATGGCGCTGGCCCACATCGGGCTGGCGGTGACGGTGGTGGGCATCACCATGACCAGCGCCTTCAACGCCGAGGAGCGCCTGCGCATGGCCCCCGGCGACACCGCCACGCTGTCCGGCTACACCTTCCGCTTCCAGGGCGTGGACCGGGTCCAGGGCCCCAACTACCAGGCCGCCCGCGGCAGCTTCATCGTTACCCGCGACGGCGACCCGGTGACCGTGCTCCATCCGGAGAAGCGCCGCTATGTCTCCGGCGGCAAGCCCATGACCGAGGCCGGCATCGACGCCCGCCTGTCGCGCGACCTGTACGCCTCTCTCGGCCAGCCCATGAGCGGCGAAGACGGCGGCTGGAGCGTGCGCCTGTACCACAAGCCCATGGTGCGCTGGATCTGGCTGGGCGGCCTGCTGATGGCCGCCGGCGGCGTCATCGCCCTCACCGACCGGCGTTACCGGCTGGCCCGCCGGCAGCGCTCGGCCCCCGCCGCCTCGCGGCACTCCGCCGCCCCGGCCGGGAGCGGGTGAATGCGCGCCAAGCTCTGGATTCCGCTGGCCGTCTTCGCCGCCATCGTTGCCCTGCTCGGGGTCGGCCTGACCATGGACCCCGAGCGGGTGCCCTCGCCGCTGATCGGCAAGCCGGTGCCCGACTTCCAGCTGCCCACGGTAGGGGACCCCGAGCGCACGGTCGGCCCCGCCGACTTCAAGGGCCGGGTCTTCCTGCTCAATGTCTGGGCCTCGTGGTGCATCTCCTGCCGCCACGAGCACCCGGTGCTGGTGCAGGCGGCGCGCAACCACGACCTCACCATCGTCGGCCTGGACTACAAGGACAAGCGTGCCGACGCCCTGGACTGGCTGGAGCAGCGCGGCGACCCCTACGTGGTCAGCGCCTTTGACGCCAAGGGCAAGACGGGCATCGACCTGGGCGTGTACGGCGTGCCGGAGACCTTCGTCGTCGACGCCGACGGCATCATCCGCCACAAGTTCATCGGCGCCCTGAGCCGGGACAAGCTGCGGCAAGAGGTCCT
>DATFLO010000002.1:0-5726 GCA_035267605.1 Gammaproteobacteria bacterium | reverse complement strand
GGTATCCTCCCTGCTCGCCCCGGACGAGCCCCTCCACGAGCGGGTCCCCACCCGGGGGCCCGAGGGTCAGCGGCTGGCCGATTTCATGATGATCATCCCGCGCCTGCGCGACAAGCCGGAGGCCGGGCTGCGCGCCACCGTGGCCGAGCTGGAATACGTCCTCGGCGCCTACGGCCACCTGGTGGTCTATGCCGACCTCAACCTGCGCCTCAACCTCCTCTGGGTCAGCCTCAAGCCGGTGCCCGGCATGTGCCTGGAAGTGGCCACCGCCATCAAGTCCCGGGTCCCTGAGGCGCTGCTGGTGGCCAACAAGCGCGAGGCCATGGGCGGCTGACCCCGTATTCCCCCTCCTACCGTTTCTTGCGCCGGGCCAGCTGGCTGCGCCCGAGCCATCCCACCGCGATCCCGATCAGCAGGATAACCAGGGCCATCAGCCCGCGAGCGGTCTCCTGCCGCCAGAACAGGAACTGGATGGTGACCGGCTGCCAGTTCTGGAAGATGAAGATCAGTACCAGGATCAGCAAAATGACCGCGGTCAGCAGCTTGTAATACATGGGCTCCCCCTGTGGCCGGACCGGTGGCGGGTGGCTGCCCCCTCCGTGTATCAGGAATGGGCGGGGGAGGGAAATGGCCCGGGGGCTATCCGGAGCCGTGCTCCGGGCGGCGGTCGGCCAGGGTGACCAGCATGAGGCCGCCCAGGATCAGGGCCAGACCGCCGGTGTTGGTGGCGGTCAGGGGCTCCCCCAGGGCCAGGGCGGAAACGGCCAGGCCCATGGCGGGAACGCCGAGCGTGCCGAGGGAGGTGGTGATGGCCGGCAGGGAGCGGTTCACGGTGATCATGGCCCAGAAGCAGAAGGCGGTGGCCAGCGGCCCGTTGTAGGCCAACGCCCCGGCCAGCTCCCAGTCCCAGTGGATGGGGCGGCCGCCCTCAACGGCGACGGCCAGCGGCACCATGACCAGGCAGGCCACGGTGAACTGCCAGGGGATCAGGGACAGCGGCGAGCCGTCCCAGCGGTGACCCCGGATGCGCAGCATGAGCCCGGCCCACAGCAGGGCGGCGAGAAGCAGCAGGCCGTTGCCCAGCACCACGTGGGGATCGCTCCAGTCGAAGCCGAGCGGATTGAACAGCACCGCCACCCCGCCCAGGCCCTGGGCCAGCCCGAGGGCCTTGAGCCGGCCCACGCGCTCGCCCAGGAACAGCACCGCGCCCGGCGCCACCCACAGGGGCGTGGTGTAGGCCAGGATGGAGGAGCGTCCGGCGGGGACGTACTGCAGGGCGGTGATGACCAGGGCCATGAACCCGGCCATCTGCATCAGGGCCACCAGCACCACCAGCACCCAGTCGTTGGCGCTGGGCCAGCGCAGGGCGCCGCTGGCCCACGCCACCGGGAACATGATGGCGGCGCCCATGAGCAGGCGGGCGGAGGCGAAGGTGAGCGGCGGCATGTAGGCCAGGGCCGCCTTCATCACCGTCCAGTTGGCGCCCCAGATGAGGATGACCAGGCCCAGAAGCACCAGGGCCGGGCCGCGTCGCGTCCCTGCCGTCTCAGCCGGCATCGGGGGAATGGAAGCGCATGGACAGGTCGATGCTGGCCAGGTCCCGGGTCAGGGCGCCGGAGCTGATGCCGTCCACCCCGGTTTCGGCCACCGCGCGCACGTTGTCCCGGCCGATGTTGCCGCTGGCCTCCAGGAACAGGCCGGGGCGGCGCTCGGCCACCGCGGCGCGCAGGTCGGCGAGGGAGAAATTGTCCAGCAGGACGGCGTCCACCCCGGCGGCCAGGGCCTCGCGCAGCTGGGAGAGGTCCTCCACCTCCACCTGGATGCGGGCGGTGTGAGGCACGGCCGCGCGCACCGCATCCACGGCCGCGGCCAGCCCGCCGGCCCAGCCCAGGTGGTTCTCCTTGAGCAGTACGCCGTCGAAAAGCCCGTGGCGATGGTTGTGGCCGCCGCCCACGCGCACCGCGTACTTCTGGGGCGTGCGCAGGCCGGGCAGGGTCTTGCGGGTGTCCAGGATGCGCACGCCGGTGCCGGACACCGCGCCGACCATGGCGGCGGTGGCGGTGGCGGTGCCGGAAAGGGTCTGCAGCAGGTTGAGGGCGGTGCGCTCGCCGGACAGCAGCACACCGGCCGGTCCCGCCAGGCGGACCAGCTCCTGGTCGGGTCCCAGCGCGGCGCCTTCGGCGACCGCCCAGTCCAGCCGGGCGCCGCCGAGCTGGGCGAAGACCGCCTCGACGAAGGGACGGCCGCACAGGATGCCCGCTTCCCGCGCCACAATCACGGCCTTGGTCTGACGCTCGGCGGGCACGGCCGCCAGGCTCAGGTCGCCGGGGCCGATGTCCTCGGCCAGGGCGCGGGCGACGGTGTCCTCGATCACCGCCGGGGGCAGGGGGATGGCGCTCACGGGGGTCTCCTGGAAGATGCTCAGGCCTGCAGGGCCGCCAGCCGGTCGCGCTGGGCCTGCAGCTGCTCGCGACGGTCCTCGAGCTCGGCCAGCTTGTCCCGTTCCTTGGCCACCACGTCGGCCGGCGCCTTGTCGGTGAAGCTCGGATTGTCCAGCTTGTTGCGGCTGCGCTCGAGATCCCCGGCCACCTTCTCCAGCTCCTTGTCCAGGCGCTGGATCTCGGCGGCCACGTCGATCAGGCCGGCCAGCGGCACCAGGATCTGCAGATCGCCCACCAGCTCGGTGGCCGCCTGCGGGGCCTCGTCGTCCTCGGCCAGCCAGTCGATGTCCTCGGGGCGGGCGAGGGCGCCGATGAGGGGGCGATGCGCGGTCACCCGCTCGCGGTCGGTCTCGCTGCCGCCGCGCAGCAGGATCGGGATGGGCTGGTTGGGGGGGATGTTCATTTCGCCGCGGATGGAGCGGATGGCCCCCACGAAGCCCTCCAGCCAGGCGAATTCGGCCTCGGCCTCGGCGTCCATGCGGCCCTCGTCGGCCTCGGGATAGGGCTGGCGCATGATGGTGGGGCCGTCCCGGCCGGCCAGGGGCGCCGCCTTCTGCCAGATCTCCTCGGTGATGAAGGGCATGAACGGGTGGAGCAGGCGCAGGATGGCCTCCAGCACCCGGATCATGGTGTAGCGGGCGGCCCCCGCGGCCTCGGCGTCGTCGCCGGCCAGGGCGGGCTTGGCCAGCTCCAGGTACCAGTCGCAGTAGGCGTGCCAGATGAAGTCGTAGACCGCATGGGCGGCGTCGTTGAAGCGGTAGGCGGCCATGGCCTCGGCCACCTCGGCCTCGGTGCGCTGCAGGCGGGAGACGATCCAGCGGTCGGCCCAGGAGCGCGCGGCCGGTTCCGCGGGCGGCTCGGTGACGTGCATGAAGTTGAAGCGGGCGGCGTTCCACAGCTTGGTGCAGAAGTTGCGGTAGCCCTCGATGCGGCCCAGGTCGAACTTGATGTCGCGGCCCATGGTGGCCAGCGAGGCGAAGGTGAAGCGCAGGGCGTCGGCGCCGAAGGCCGGGATGCCCTCGGGGAACTCCTTGCGCGTCATCTTCTCGATGGCCTTGGCCTTGTCCGGCTGCATCATGGCGCTGGTGCGCTTGTCCACCAGCGCCTCCAGCTCGATGCCGTCGATGAGGTCCAGGGGGTCGAGGACGTTGCCCTTGGACTTGCTCATCTTGTTGCCCTCGGAGTCGCGCACCAGGCCGTGCACGTAGACCTCCTCGAACGGCACGTCGTCCATGAACTTGCATCCCATCATGATCATCCGGGCAACCCAGAAGAAGATGATGTCGAAGCCGGTGACCAGCACGGAAGTGGGGTAGAAGGTGCGCAGCTCCGCGGTGTCCTCCGGCCAGCCCAGGGTGGAGAAGGGCCACAGGGCCGACGAGAACCAGGTGTCGAGGACGTCCGGGTCCTGGATCAGGTGGCTGCCGCCGCAGCGGGGGCAGGCGGCCGGGCGGTCCTCGCCGTCGCCGGGGACGATGGGGTTGGCCCCGGAGCCCACGTGGATGTGCTCGGCCTGATCGATGGCCGCGCCCAGGGCGACGCCGTGGGCCACCAGCTCGTTGGGCGTGCCGCCGGCGCCGAGGTCGCCCAGGCCGTGCAGGGTCAGGCGGTCGCCGTCGCACTCGGCGCAGTACCACACCGGCACCCGGTGGCCCCACCAGATCTGGCGCGAGATGCACCAGTCCTCCAGGTTGTACATCCACTCGTAGTAGGTCTTGGCCCAGTTCTCCGGGACGAACCGGATGTCACCGTGCTCCACCGCCTCGATGGCCGGTTTGGCCAGGTCATCCACCGCCACGAACCACTGATCGGTGAGGAAGGGCTCGATGACCGTGCCCGAGCGGTCGCCGCGGGGCACCATCAGGCGGTGCTCCTCTACCGTGTCCAGCAGGCCCTGCGCGTCCAGGTCGGCCACCACCCGCTCGCGCGCCTGGTAGCGGTCCAGGCCGCGGTAGGCGGCGGGGGCATTGTCGCTGATGCGGGCGTCCTCGGTGAGGATGTTGAGTAGCGCCAGGTCGTGCCGCAGGCCCATCTGATAGTCGTTGAAATCGTGCGCCGGGGTGATCTTGACGCAGCCGGAGCCGAACTCGGGGTCCACGTAGTCGTCGGCGATGACCGGGATCTCGCGCTCCGCCAGCGGCAGGCGGATGGCCTTGCCGATGAGGTGGGTGTAGCGCTCGTCGTCGGGGTGCACCGCCACCGCCTGATCGCCGAGCATGGTCTCGGGCCGGGTGGTGGCCACGGTGACGTGGCCGGAGCCATCACTGAGGGGATAGCGGAAGTGCCACAGGTGGCCGTTCTCCTCCTCCGACTCCACCTCCAGGTCGGAGATGGCGGTGTGCAGCACCGGGTCCCAGTTCACCAGCCGCTGGCCGCGGTAGATCAGGCCCTCGCGGAACAGGCGCACGAACACCTGGCGGACGGCTTCCGACAGGCCGTCGTCCATGGTGAAGCGCTCGCGGGACCAGTCGCAGCTGGCCCCCATGCGCCGCAGCTGGGTGGTGATGACGTTGCCCGAGGTCTCCTTCCAGTCCCATACCCGCTGGACGAAGTCCGCCCGGCCCAGGTCGTGGCGGGACAGGCCCTCCTGCTCCAGCTGGCGCTCCACCACCATCTGGGTGGCGATGCCGGCGTGGTCGGAGCCGGGCTGCCACAGGGTGCGGTCGCCGCGCATGCGGTGGTAGCGGGTGAGGGCGTCCATCAGGGTGTCCTGGAAGGCGTGCCCCATGTGCAGGGTGCCGGTGACGTTGGGCGGCGGGATCATGATGCAGAACGGGCGCTCGCCGCCCTGTGGGGCGAAATAGCCGCGCGACTCCCAGGTCGCGTACCAGGATTGCTCGATGGCTTGCGGGTTGTAGGTCTTGTCCATGTGGTCGGTGCCGGTTCGTGCCCTCGGCGTTCAGCTGGCGCTCGACGACCATCTGCGTGGCGATGCCGGCGTGGTCCGAGCCGGGTTGCCACAGTGTCTTCTCGCCGTTCATGCGGTGGTAGCGGATCAGCGTGTCCATGATCGTGTCCTGGAACGCGTGCCCCATGTGCAGCGTGCCGGTCACGTTCGGCGGCGGGATCATGATGCAGTAGGGCGCCCCGTCGCCCTGCGGCGCGAAGTGGCCGCGCGCCTCCCAAGACTGGTACCAGCGGGTCTCGATGTCGTGCGGATCGTAGGTCTTGGCGAGGGTCGTCATGGGTTCTTTTTCGAGGGCCGGATGGACGCAAGACAAACGCGAACGATAGCACAGGCGGGACCTGCCGCGGAGCGGGCCGGCGCGCGCGTGGTCCCGGGCC
>DATFLO010000001.1:0-3002 GCA_035267605.1 Gammaproteobacteria bacterium | reverse complement strand
TCCGAGGATGGCCGTATCCGGGTTTATGTGAAGACCACCGAAAGTGGCAGCCCAATGACCAAAAATCCTTTGGTCATTCACCCAGATTACGGAGGAAACCGTGAACGGCTTGAAGGCCTGGGGCTTGGCGTGGGTGGGGCTTATCGCAATAGCAACATGAACGAATTCCCCAAAACGGAGAATGGGAATGGGAAGTGGGAACGCACAGGCCTTGCCCTCTCGATCCCGTCGGAGGCCTCCCTGCGGCAGTTGATTCCCTATGTGAAAGGGGGTGAGAGTTCCGGGGATGTCATCAGCGACCTCGAGCAGGCCAAACCCGAACTCGCTGAATT
Source organism: Gammaproteobacteria bacterium (assembly GCA_035267605.1). GTDB lineage: Bacteria > Pseudomonadota > Gammaproteobacteria > Thiohalorhabdales > Thiohalorhabdaceae > Thiohalorhabdus. Next base: position 2,670 of record DATFLO010000001.1, on the reverse strand, counting down.
GGATGCCACCACCAAGCAACAGGTGGTCGATGCGCGACGGGGCCAGGGGGCCTTTCGGATTGCGCTCGAAAAGGCCTGGGGCGGCGGCTGTGCCATCACCCGGACGGCCAACTCCTCACTGCTGCGCGCCTCGCACATCAAGCCGTGGCGGGACGCCGATAACCGCGAACGGCTTGACCCCGATAACGGGTTGTTGCTCCTGGCCACTCTGGACGCCGCTTTCGATACCGGCTTTATCAGCTTTGACGACGCAGGCCGGATCCTGATCAGCGAAGAGCTGGCCGCCGCCGACGCCACGGGCGCGGGTATTGAACCCTCCCTGCGCCTGATGCGCACCCCTTCCAGTGCGCAGAAGGGGTTTTTGAACTACCACCGCGAACACGTATTCCGGGACTAAACCCATGGCCATCAGCACCACCATCAAATCCATCCAGGACATCATGCGCACGGACGTGGGCGTGGACGGCGACGCCCAGCGCATCGGCCAGCTCGTCTGGATGCTCTTCCTCAAGATCTACGATGACCGCGAGCAGGAATGGGAGGTGCTGGAGGACAGCTACGTCTCGCCCCTCCCCGAGAAGCTGCGCTGGCGCAACTGGGCCGCCGACCCGGAGGGCATGACCGGCGACGAGCTGAAGGACTTCGTGGACGACCAGCTGTTCCCCGGCCTGCAGTCCCTGGAGGCCCGTGGCGAGGACCTCCGTCCCCTGGTGATCCGGGGGGTCTTCGAGGACGCCTACAACTACATGAAGTCCGGCCACCTCATGCGGCAGGTCATCAACAAGCTGCAGGAGCTGGACTTCAACGTCTCCAGCGAGCGCCACGAGCTGGGCGACGTCTACGAGCAGATCCTCAAGGATCTGCAGAGCGCCGGCAACGCCGGCGAGTTCTACACCCCCCGCGCCGTCACCGAGCTCATCGTCAACCGGGTGGACCCCAAGTTGGAGGAGCGGGTGATGGACCCCGCCTGCGGCACCGGCGGCTTCCTCACCAGCACCATCGAGCACAAGCGCGCGCACTACGTCGAAACCCCCCAGGACTGGGAAACCCTCCAGGGCACCATCCGGGGCATCGAGAAAAAGCCCCTGCCGCACCTGCTCGCCAGCACCAACCTGATCCTCCACGGCATCGAGGTGCCCAGCCAGATCCGCCACGACAACACCCTGGCCCGGCCCTGGACGGACTGGGGCCCGCGCGACCGGGTGGACGCCATCGTCGCCAACCCGCCCTTCGGCGGCATGGAAGAGCCTGGGATCGAGACCAACTTCCCCCAGACCTTCCGCACTCGGGAGACCGCCGACCTGTTCATGGCCCTGTTCATCCACCTGCTCAAGGACGGTGGCCGGGCCGGCGTGGTCCTGCCGGACGGCTTCCTGTTCGGCGAGGGCATCAAGACCCGGATCAAGGAGAAGCTGCTCACCGAGTGCGACCTGCACACCATCGTCCGCCTGCCCAATGGCGTGTTTAACCCCTACACCAACATCAAGACCAACCTGCTGTTCTTCACCAAGGGCCGGCCCACCAAGGAGGTGTGGTACTACGAGCACCCCTACCCCGAGGGCTACAAGAACTACAGCAAGACCAAGCCCATGCGCTTCGCGGAGTTCGAGCGGGAGATCGCCTGGTGGGGCAGCGAGGCCGACAGCTTCGCCGCCCGCGAGGAAACCGAGCACGCCTGGCGGGTGCCGGTGGAGGAGATCCAGGCCGACAACTACAACCTGGACCGCAAGAACCCCTATGCCGAGGAGGAAGCCGACCACGACCCCGAGGAGCTGCTGGCCAGGTACGAGCGCCAGCAGGCGGAGATCCAGGAGCTGCGCAACCAGCTCAAGGGCATCCTGGGCGAGGCCCTGGCCGGCCACGAGGACTGAAACGATGGAAGAGGGGAGCGGCAACGGCGAGGTCGCCATCTACGAGACCGACTCCGGCGCCTTCGAGGTCCGGGTCGAGGCGGAAACGGTCTGGCTGACGCAGGCCCAGATGAGCGAGCTGTTCCAGCGGGATCAGTCCGTGATCTCCCGACACGTCAATAACGTGTTCAAGGAAGGGGAATTGGAAGAGGAGACCAATATGCAAAAAGTGCAAATTGGTTCCTCGGACAAGCCGGTCACCGAGTTCTCCCTGGACGTCATCATCTCCGTCGGCTACCGCGTGAAATCCCAGCAGGGCGTCCGGTTCCGGCAGTGGGCCAATCGCGTCCTCAAGGAGCACCTGACCCGCGGCTACACCATCAACCGCCAGCGCTTCGAGGACAACGCCCGGGAGCTGGAAGCCGCCCTCCAGCTCCTTCGCAAGGCCGCCGCCGCGCCCGCCCTGGACGCCCAGGCCGGCCAGGGACTGGTGGAGATCCTGACCCACTACACCCGCACCTTCCTCTGGCTGCAGCGCTACGACGAAGGCCTCCTCCAGGAGCCCGCCGGCCAGGCCGGCGGCGACCTCCCCACACCCGAGGAGGCCATGGCCGCCCTGGAAGGCCTCAAGGCCGAGCTGGTGGCGCGGGAGGAGGCCACGGCGCTGTTCGCCCAGCCCCGGGGCGACGGCCTCGCCGCCATCCTCGGCAACCTCGACCAGAGCGCCTTCGGCGAGCCCGCCTACCCGAGCGTCGAGGCCAAGGCGGCCCACCTGCTCTATTTCGTGGTCAAGGATCATCCCTTCAGTGATGGCAACAAG